>JAQXZA010000012.1 GCA_029226955.1 Clostridia bacterium
AATTCAAGCATTAAAATTTTTTAGATATAATATACAGATAAAATATATTTTTTTGTACAAGTGTCCAGTTTATGACATTGATTTCAGCAAAAGATTTTCAATTCTTATTGCCTGAAACAAATATATATGTTAAAATTATATGGTAAGCAATAATATTAAAAATATTAAAACAGACATTTACACTTTATAAAAATTATTGTATAGTAACTATATAAGAAAAGTTCAGAAAATAAAGGAAGTGTTGCTGATGAAAAAGACAAATAATTGTCTTTATGTTGAAAAACACATTATAAAACCATCAAACCATTTCTTTACTATGCTTATGAATTTTTGCTTCTAAAAATCTATATAATCACGCTAACTATATAGTTCGTAAAGAATTTATAGATAATAACAAATGGACAAGATATTCAGAACTTGACAAACTGTTGAAGTCAGATGAAGAATATCCTGATTATAAGAATATGCCTACTGCACAATCCGCACAGCAAACATTGAGGTTACTCGATAAAAACTGGAAATCGTTTTTTAACAGCATAAAAGATTGGAGTAAACATAAAGACAAGTATCTCGGCAAACCTAAAATGCCGAAATATCTTAAAAAGAATGGAAAATACGTACTTGTTCTTACAAATCAGAACTGCAAAATTAAAGATAACATTATTTGTTTTCCAAAGGTTTTTGGTAACTTTTGTATAAAGCCTGTGTTTATCAACAGGAAAGATTTTAAGTCATTTCAACAGGTAAGAATTATTCCTCACAAAAATAAAATTGTAATCGAATTGATTTATGAAATTGAAGTCATAAAAGAAACAAGCGACAACGGAAGATGTATAGGCATAGATATTGGAGTGAATAATCTTGCAACTGTATGTAACAATATCGGTGGAAATGCGTTTGTAATCAACGGAAAACCATTAAAATCTATCAATCAGTTTTACAACAGGCAAGTCAGTCATTACAGAAAAGTATGTAAAAGAATGAACGGCACAGACTTTTCCAACAGAATGGATAAACTTACTGAAAAACGCAACTTAAAGATAGATGATTATTTACATAAAGCAAGCAGAAAAATCATTAAATACTGCACTGATAACCAAATAAGTGTTATTGTAATAGGGCAAAACAAAGAATGGAAACAATCTTCTTTGCTTTCAAAGAAATTAAATCAGCACTTTGTTCAAATTCCTTTTGCAAGGTTCATTCAAATGATACAATACAAAGCAAAAGAAAAAGGTATAGCAGTCATATTGACCGAAGAAAGCTATACGAGCAGTACAAGTTTCATTGATGATGAAATGCCTGTAAACAGAGAATTTAACAAAGTAAGAAGAATACACAGAGGGTTGTTTAAAAGCAATGATAATATTCTGATAAATGCTGATTTGAACGGAGCTTATCAAATTTTAAATAAAGTATTCCCAATCAAATGGGATATAGGGTGTGCGTTGCACCCGTTTGTAGTAAACATATTTTAAACTATGTTGAACAATAAAGAAAAATATTTTTAATAAAATCTTTTATAAATTTTATTGTTTTTAATATTTTTTATAACGTTATCGGAGATGTATTTGTATGTATGAGGAAATTAAAAAGCAATCAAGAGATGCGGTTCTGGAAATAATCGAAAGGGCAAAGCTGACAAAGGGAGATGTTTTTGTTGTCGGCTGTTCGTCAAGCACAGTTGCGGGTGAGGATATAGGCACAGCGTCAAGCATAGATATTGCCAAAGCTATATTTGACGGAATTTATCCCGAACTTACAAAGCGTGGAATTTTTCTGGCGGCACAATGCTGTGAACACCTTAATCGTGCAATAATAACCGAAAAAGCCGTTGCTGTTGCACAAAACAGGGAAATAGTAAATGTCGTACCGCAGCCAAAAGCTGGTGGTTCTTTTGCCACAACGGCATATAATACTTTTAATGAACCTGTTGCCGTTGAACACATCAAAGCAGATGCCGGCATTGATATAGGTGGTGTGCTTATCGGTATGCACCTCAAAGAAGTTGCCGTTCCGCTGACGCTTAAAGTCAAGAAAATCGGTTCTGCAAATATTACAAGTGCAAGAACCAGACCGAAATTTATCGGCGGTGAACGTGCAAATTACAACGATGACCTTAAATAATTTTACTGAAAGGCTGTACTTATGGGATATAAAGAAGATTTTATAAATATTTACAACGAAAATATCAAGCGTGAGGGTGCGGACGAATTGCTTAACTGGTTGCAAAAAACAGACTTTTTTACAGCACCCGCAAGTTCAAAGTTTCATTGTGCCTGTGAACAGGGATTAGTTATGCACAGTCTTAGCGTGTACAATGTTATGATGGAAAAGCATTTTAATTCTGAAACAGACAATGCCGAAAGTTTCGCAATTTGTGCATTACTGCACGATTTATGCAAGGCACAATTCTACAAAGTGTCAACAAGGAACGTCAAGAATGAACAGACAGGTCAGTGGGAAAAACAGCCTTTTTATGCCGTTGATGACCTTTTTCCTTACGGTCACGGCGAAAAATCCGTTTTTCTGATTGAACGTTTTGTACGTCTGAAAACCACTGAGGCAATGGCTATAAGATGGCATATGGGCGGTTTTGACGACTCAGCAAGGGGCGGCAGTTTTGCTATAAGTACCGCTTTTGAAAAATATCCGTTAGCCGTAAAACTTCATCTTGCCGACCTTGAATCCACTTATCTTCGTGAAAAAAATACTTCCGTTGTAAGATAAAATATCATATTTGCACTTTATACTTTGTTATACAGTCAAAAAAATGAGCATATCAGCCGGACTCCTGATTTTTAAATCGTCCGTCACTGATATGCTCAAAATTTTTATAATATTTTATTTTGTGCCGAAAATTCTGTCACCGGCATCACCAAGACCGGGGCAGATGTAGGCATTTTCATTAAGACATCTGTCTATATGTCCAACATAAATTTGAATGTCTGGGTGAGCCTGAGAGAGCTTTTCAATACCGCAAGGTGCAGCAATTATTGACATAAATTTAATGTTTTTACCACCGTGCTGTTTGATAAGATTTACAGCGTCAACAGCCGAGCCGCCTGTTGCAAGCATAGGGTCAAGCACAAGTATTGTTCTCTGTTCAATCGGAGTTGGCAGTTTGCAGTAATATTCGTGCGGTATATGGGTAACTTCATCACGATAAAGTCCGATATGACCGACTTTTGCCGTAGGTACAAGTGCAAGAACACCGCTTACCATACCAAGTCCGGCACGAAGAATAGGAACAATGGCTAATTTTTTGCCGACAATCATAGGTGTTTTGCATTTTTCGATAGGTGTTTCAATTTCAACATCTTCAAGCGGCAAGTCACGAAGTGCCTCATAACTCATAAGCATTGCAATTTCTTCAACCAGTTTTCTGAACTCATTTGTGCCTGTTTCTTTGTTTCTGAGGATTGATATTTTGTGCTGTATCAAAGGGTGTTCAAATGTTGTTATTTTTCCCTGTGTCATTTTTAATGTCCTCCTTTAATTATTATATAATTTCTATAAAATATTTTAAAACAAATAATAAAATATGTCAATAAAAATGCAGCATTACATTTCTGTAATACCGCAAAATTTCAAAAATCCAGTTTTTTCTTTATGATATTGCATACGGCGACAATAGGAATGGACAACAACCCCCATAGTACACTGTACAAAGCACAAATCTGACCGCATAAATTTATCGGTATTGCTGAATAGTCCCACACATTCATTTTGCCCCATATATTTATTATACAGCCGGCAACAAACTCTATTGCAGTAATAACAGCACTGCCTATTATACATTTTTGCCACAATGCAGCGTTTACTGCCTTTGTAAACAGCCTGTACAGTATAACAAAGCATATTCCACCAGTTATAAGCATTGTCCAGTGAGTGTATTTTCTCCACAGAATTTCAATCAATCCGTATGCAATACCGCCTATTGCGAACAATGCAATATCACATTCAATTTTTCTTTTCATATACAAATACCACCTTTTAGTTAGTATTTGTATTTTCTGAGAAAATATCAGGAAGTTTTAAGAATTTTTTAATTCTTTGTTATTGTCTTGCTTTTCTGTTAAGATATTTAGCCTTGTATTTTGAATATACTATGGTCTGGTCGTGATAAAGTCCGTAATATCCCGACAGGAAATAGCTTACGGCAACGGCAATCATAAAGTAGGGAATACCGCCTGCACCAAAAAGTTCAAAGCTGATAAGTATTGATGTAACAGGGCAGTTTGTAACTCCACAGAAAAGTGCAATCAGTCCGACAGCGGCACATACTGACGGTGAAAATCCGATAATATTGCCGAATGTACAGCCGAGAGTTGCACCGATAAAAAACGACGGAACAATTTCGCCGCCCCTGAAACCCGCCTCAATGGTAATTGCGGTAAAAATCATTTTGAGTATAAAAGCATAAGGAACAGCCTCACCTTGAAGAGCCTTTGTAACTACGGGAATACCGGCACCGTTATAATCGTGAGTGTTCAGAGCAAACGTTAATATAACAACGGCAGAGCCAGCAAGAAAAATTCTGATATACGGATTTTTGAGATATTTTCTGAAAAGGTCGCCCGTAGTATGAAGAAGAATACAGAAAATAACGCTTACAGCCGCACAAATTGCCGCAAGACAAACTATTTCAAAAGCACTGAGAATATCAAGCGACGGAAATTCAATAAAGTTGAAATTTTCTCCTCTTATGCCGAAATTCGTTGCAAAATATGACGCAATAAGCGACGAAAAAACACAGGGAACAAGGGCGGCATAATACATTACGCCTATGCTTACAACTTCCATTGAAAATACAGCCGCCGCCATAGGAGTACCGAATACAGCCGCAAATGCCGCACTCATACCGCACATAATCACAACACGCTTGTCAACGTCATCAAGTCTGAACAATTTACCGAGCTGACTTCCGATACTTCCGCCAAGCTGTAAAGCTGCACCCTCACGACCGGCAGAACCGCCGAACAAATGCGTAAGAATTGTGGAAATAAATATCAGCGGTGCCATTTTAAACGGAATTTCGCTTTGTGCGTGTATTGTAGAAATAACAAGGTTTGTGCCTTTGTCGTTTTTGTATTTGAAAATACTGTAAAGAAACACAGTCAGAATACCGGCAAGCGGCAAAAAATAAATTATATAGTCGTTTTTTTCACGGAAATCTGTTGCAGCATTCATACAAAATGCGAATAATGTACTGAATCCGCCTACAACAAGTCCTACGATTATTGAAATAATCGTCCATTTTAAGAACAGCTTTATATTATGCCATAATTTTTTTCCGTATGCTTTTACAAACTTTTTGAACATCTGTTTAACCGCCTTTATTCAGCAGACGACTGCATTTTAATAAATTCAGCCTCATCAATTACGGTAATTCCAAGCTGTTGTGCTTTTGTCAGCTTACTGCCCGCCTCGTCACCGGCAAGAACAAAGTCTGTCTTTTTTGATACGCTTGACGAAACCTTGCCGCCAAGACTCTCAATAATTGCCGCCGCCTCAGTTCTTTTGTATGTCGGTAAAGTACCTGTAATTACAAATGTTTTTCCTGAGAAAACGCTTGATTGAGTTTGTGCAGACGGAGTGGTTTTGTTTTCGGTGTTTATTCCGAGTTCTTTTATTTCCTCAATAAGTTTTTTTGATTCATCAAGCGAAAAATAATTTTCAACACCCTCAGCCATAATATTTCCGAAACCCTCGATTTCAGAAATTTCAGCGGCGGTTGCCTTTGCAATATTGTCAAGCGTACCGAAATGATTTGAAAGCAGTTTTGCGGCACGTTGTCCTATGTGTCTTATGCCGAGTGCAAAAACAAGACGATATAAGTCATTGTCTTTTGATTTTTCGATAGCCGAGAGGAGATTATCAGCGGATTTTTCTCCTGTTCGTTCAAGTTTAAGAATATCATCTTTTTTAAGTCTGTAAAGGTCAAGCGGCGACGAAATAATTTTATTGTCAACCAACTGTTTAAGAACAGCCTCGCCCAATCCGTCAATATCCATAGCGTCACGAGAAACAAAGTGTATAAGGTGACGCATAAGCTGTGCGGGACAGTCAGTGTTTGTACATCTTAAAGCCGACTCGCCGTTTTCGTATGAAACGGGGGAATTGCACGACGGACATCTGTCGGGCATACGGAACGGCACAGAACCGTCCTTATGCTTTACAACGGATACAACCTCAGGTATAATTTCTCCGGCTTTTCTCAGAATTACCGTATCACCAATGCGAATATCCTTTTCCTTTATAAAATCTTCATTGTGCAGAGTTGCTCTGCTGACGGTAGTGCCGGCAAGCGTAATAGGTGCAAAAATAGCTGTCGGAGTGAGTACACCTGTTCTTCCGACATTTATTTCAACATCAAGAAGTTCAGTTTCCTTTTCTTCCGGCGGATATTTATATGCCTCAGCCCATTTCGGAAATTTTGCCGTACTGCCGAGAATTTTTCTCTGTGCAAAGTCGTCAACCTTAATAACAGCTCCGTCAATCTGAAAAGACAGCTTTCCACGGCTTTCACCGATTTCATTTATCTTTTCGAGAACTTCATCAACATCAGAACATTTATGATAAAACGGCAGAGTAGTAAATCCGAGTTCACTCAGATAATCAAGCGACTGCTTGTGGCTTGTCAGTGTTTCGCCCTCAATCTGCTGAACATTGAACACAAAAATATCAAGGTCACGTTCTTTTGTTATTTTTGCGTTTTTCTGACGGAGTGAACCGGCGGCGGCATTACGTGGATTTTTAAACGGCTTTTCGTCATTTTCCTCCTGATGTGCCGTCAGCCTTTCAAAACTTTCGTTTGACATATAAACTTCTCCACGAACTTCTATAAACGGAACAGGCTTGTTTAGTTTCATAGGCAGAGATTTTATTGTTTTCAGATTTTCGGTTATATCTTCTCCGACAAGACCGTCACCACGAGTTGAACCACGCACAAAAATACCGTTTCTGTATTCAGCCGAAACGGACAGACCGTCAATTTTAGGTTCTACAACATACATAGGTTCTCTTACTGTTTCACGGACACGCTCGTCAAAATCACGTATTTCCTGTGGTGAAAAAGAATCGTGCAGACTTTCCATAGGCACTTTGTGTTCAACGGGAGAAAACTTTGCACCGGATTGCCCTCCGACTTTTTGAGTAGGGGAGTCGGGAGTAATCAGTGACGGAAATTCCGTTTCAATTTCCTCTAATCTTTTGAGCATCATATCATAATCATAATCGCTTATTTCAGGCGAATCCTGATTGTAATATCTGTCATTATGATAAAGTATTTCGGCTCTGAGCTTTTCAGCCTCTTTTTCAGCGGTTTTAATATCCATAAATAAACTCCATTCTAATATCAATTCTTAATATCTTTCAGATTTTTACCAAGCATATAAATTCCATATCCGACTATTGTACCTGTTGTGTTAAGTATAAGGTCATCAACATCAGATGTACGGGGCAAAGGCAGTTGACCGCCCTCTATTGTAAGAGAAATAAGGAATCCCAGAAGTGCAGTATGTCTGAAATCAGTTTTAAAAAGATAAGGTGCAAATATTCCTATCGGTGCAAATATAGTAACATTTCCTATAATATTAAGAATAAAAATTCCGTATGTATATTGATTTAATGACATTTCCTGTATTTGCTGAATAATTATTTTAAAAGGAATGAGGTTTATTTGATTTGCACCGATATTTACAATAAATGTCTGAACAAATAAATGCACCATAAAAACAAAAAAGCAAAGCATTATTATTTCACGGTAAAAATTTATCCTGTCGGCAAGATTTTTTTGCTTATGATTTGTAAGAAAAACCAGTCTTAAAAATAAATATATCGGTACAAACAATAGCGAAACAGGCAAACCGTCATAAATAAAAGAATACAAAAAGTTAAGTGCTGATTTCATTTATCGCTTAATTCCTCCGCAATATTCATTATACGCTGCAAACGGTGATTTACTCCTGAACGGCTTATCGGCGGAGTGAGTGCGGCTCCGAGTTCACGCAGATTAAATTCAGGATTTTCCAGTCTGATAATCGCAAGTGCTTTCAGGTCGTCAGGAAGATAATTAAGTCCACGTTTTTCTTTGATAATGTTTATTGCATAAAGCTGTTTTGCGGAAGCTGTTGCCGTTTTATTGATGTTAGCCGTTTCAGAATTTATTTTTCTGTTGATGTTATTCCGCACTGATTTCATCATTTTTTTCTGCATAATGGTCAGCGACGCCATAGGTGCCCCCATATATGTCAGCATATCAGCTATGTTTTCACTGCCCTTTATATATACAATATAGCTGCCTTTTCTGTTGACAATATGCGGTTCGGTGTTTATTTCGTCAATTTCCGAAATGATTTTTTCGAGGTCTGACGCAAGATTCTTATGCGGTACGACAAATTCAAGATGATAATCCTTTTCGGGATTGGTTACATTACCGCACGAGAGAAAAACCCCACGCAAAAACAGTGCCATACAGTCATCAATGTCTATGTTTGCCCTGTTGATTCTTAAATTAAGCTGTTTAGGACTATGACCGAAAAAATCATAAATTTTTGCACATTCGTTTTTATCAGGAACAGACAAAGAAAAGATTTTATTTTCTCCGCCTCGCCTTGTAAGTTTTATTTCAAGTTCAACTATCGTTCCCGTAAGTGATGAAAGCATTTCAGAAAAAGTTCGTGCGACAGGCTGACATTCCGTTGTAAGCGACAGTGATGACGCAGAAAAGGTTCTTGAAAAAAGCACCATTCCATAAACCATAGCTGTTTCTTCTTCTTTATTATGTACTTTTGTTTTGCATAATTCGGTTTTGGTTTCCTTTGAAAATGACATTTTTTATCACCGTTAATTTTTTTCTATATCTCTGTGGTGTACTATAACCCGATGACCCGTTTCAAGAATATGGTCATAGAGTACCCTTGTAAATGTTACTGAACGGTGCTTTCCGCCTGTACAGCCAACAGCAATAACAAGCTGGCTTTTTCCCTCCGAAAGATACAGCGGCAGTGAATAATCGACAAGCGAAAGCATACGTTCAGCATATCCTTTTGACTGTTCAAATTTCATAACATAATCATATACACACGAATCAAGACCTGTGTGATGTTTTAATTCGGGTATATAAAAAGGATTTGGCAGACAGCGTACATCAAATACTAAATCAGCCTCTGACGGCAATCCGTATTTAAAGCCGAATGACATACAGGTTACTGTCATTCCCATTGACGCATTGCCTAAAAATAGAGAAGTTATCCGCTCTTTAAGCTGTGTAGGGGAGAGCAGAGAAGTGTCAATTACATAGTCTGCACGAGCCTTAACAGGCATAAGTATTTCTCTTTCAAGATGTACAGCCTCTTCAGTTGAACCGAGATAATTGTCACTCAGCGGGTGTTTTCTTCTTGTTTCCTTGAATCGTCTTAAAATTACATCATCACGAGCGTCAAGAAAGAGAATTTTATATTTCTTGTTTGCGGCTTGCAGTTTGTCAAGAGATTCAAAAAGATTGTCGAATACATCACCGGCACGAATATCAGTAACAACGGCAATTTTTTTCATATGTTTGTCTGATGACTTTTCGCAAAGCTCATAAAATGTTGAAACAAGCATAGGAGGAATATTGTCAACACAGTAATAGCCTATATCTTCCATATTTCTCATAGCAATCGACTTGCCTGCACCTGACAGACCCGTTATAATAATAAATTCCATAAAATTCAATCCCCTGACTTTGTTAAGAGCATTTTTTTGATTTTTTATTCAATGTACTTTATTTCACAGCAAAGTTCCACTCCGGTTTGTTCTTTTACAACTTTTTTGATATGTTCAATAAGCTGTTTTACATCTTTTGCCGTTGCGTTTCCATTGTTGATGATAAAGCCTGAATGTTTTTCGCTTACCTGTGCGTCACCTATTGAAAATCCTTTCAGTCCGCAGCTTTCAATAAGTGCAGCGGCAAAATATCCCTCAGGACGTTTAAAAACACTTCCGGCACTCGGACGGTTAAGTGGCTGTTTTGTTTTTCGTCTGTTCATAAGTTCGTCCATACGTGAGCATATTTCAGCCTGACTTTTAGGTTCAAGTTTAAACGTCACATCAGTGATTACATAGTTGCTGTCTGAATAAGCACTGTGACGGTAAGAAAAATCCAGTTCATCACCGCTGAATGATTTTATATTGCCGTCGCTGTCCATATATTCAGAGCTTATTACAACATCTTTTATTTCTCCGCCATAGGCACCGGCATTCATATATACGGCACCACCGACAGAACCTGGAATACCCCACGCAAACTCCATTCCGCCAAGCGACTCATTACGTGCAAATACACAAAGTCCCGCAAGCGTTACACCGGCACCGCACTTGACAATGTTTTTGTCGGATTCCAATAATGTAATTTTTGTGAAATCGCCACCAAGTTTTATAACCACTCCTTTGATACCGTTGTCAGAAACCAGAAGATTTGAGCCAAGTCCGAGTATAAAATAGGGAATATTGTATTTTTTACAGGTTTTCATAACATTGCTAAGTGCGTTTTTGTTTTTTACCTCGCAAAAACATTCAGCATTGCCGCCTATACGAAAACTTGTATGAAGGTTCATAGGCTCGTTTTCATATACATCAGTATCATCACATTTTATATATTCAATAAATTCAGTATTTATCATAAAATAATACCTCATAGTAAAAGTAATAGTCTGATTTTATAAAATTGAAAATCGGGAATAAAATAATAGTTTTATCATTATTTTATTAAAATTCAAGTTCTTTAATAACCTTTTTTTCTTCCTGTTCCTCAGGATATTCAAGTCCGAGAGCCGCAAAAAGTTCCTGTGCCGCATTATAACCCATTTTTCTCTGACGGTTGTTCATAGCGGCAACCTCAATAATAACCGCAAGGTTACGACCTGGTTTTACCGGTATAGTGAGAATAGGCACTTCATTTCCGAGAATTTCAGTCATTTCATTGCTCATTCCCATACGGTCATATACTTTTTTGTTATCCCATATTTCTAAATTGATTACCATATCTATTTTTTCGGTCATTTTAACCGAACCCATACCAAATATGCGTCTTGCGTTGATTATACCTATACCTCTGAGTTCGATAAAATGTCGTATATTTTCAGGAGCAGAGCCTACAAGAGAATTTTTTGAAACACGTCTTATTTCAACGGCGTCATCTGCAATAAGACGGTGTCCACGTTTTATAAGTTCTATTGCGGTTTCACTTTTTCCTACTCCGCTGTCACCCACAAGCAGAAGTCCTTCACCGTAAACTTCTACCAGTACGCCGTGACGTGTTACACGTGGGGCAAGTTCAACATTAAGATAAGATACCAGTGCTGCTGTAATTGACGAAGTTGACTCACTTGAACGCAGTACGGGAATCTGATATTTTTCAGCGGCAGACATCAGTTCACCATACGGAATGATGTTTCTTGTAACTATAATTGCAGGAGGCTGCAAGGCGAAAATTCTGTCAAGTACATGAAAACGCTGTTCAGGACTGAAACGGTTAAGATAGCTGTTTTCGGTATTGCCGAAAATAATTATTCTTGAATTGTCAAAATAGTCAAGAAATCCGGTAAGTTCCAGTCCGGGTCTGCTGACATCTCTTGAATAAATCAGTATTTCCTCAGGATTTTTAGGCATATATGCTATATCAAGTTCAACTTCTTTTATAATCTTTGAAAGTGTTACTGAAAATCTGTTCTCCATAAAAAGCACCTGCTTTCTTTTATTTTTACAATATATACATTATAACCTATTTCATTATGTTTTTAAAGAGCATTTTTGTTTTTATATCAATAAATTTGATAAAATCTCTTTTTTATATAAGATGATTATGTTATAATAAGATAAAAAATCCGGGTGGTAACGAAATGCGTATTGTAATTTTTACGGAGGTGTTTGCTCCGTATGATGTATGCGGAATATCCAGTTATGTTGAGGTGCTTAAAACAGGCTTGTGTTCACTTTCAAATCAGGTGCTTATTGTAACATCATCTCTGCATACAGAAAAAGCCGTTTTTAAGGACGTAATAATAAGATGTCCTGCAAAAAAAGTACATAATAAATACGGATATGCCTGTAAAAAATATGATGACCGCAAAGTTATTGATTTTATATGTAAATTCAATCCTGATGTTGTACATATAAATACCGACACAAAAATAGGATATATGGGTTTATTGATTGCTGATAAGCTGAATTGCCCTGTTGTTTTTACAATACACGATTTTTTTATGGACAGGTTTGCCTGTGATAAATCAAAAATATTATGGGACATAAGAACTTTTTTTGAAAAAAAGCATTTTTGTGATATGATTGATAACGCTGATGTAATAACTTCATCTTGCAGACGTGCGTCACTGTTTGTACAAAAAGCCGACAGAAACCGCAAAGTGACTATGATACCTACGAATACCGATATGGAATATT
The DNA here is from genome assembly GCA_029226955.1 of Clostridia bacterium. GTDB lineage: Bacteria > Bacillota > Clostridia > Oscillospirales > Acutalibacteraceae > UBA1213. Next base: position 12,448 of record JAQXZA010000012.1, read on the forward strand.
TTGATTATAAGCGTATATCGCCTCAGACAATAGTCAGAATGCGTCAGCGTTTCGGATTTAACATAAATTCTGAAGTAGCGGTATTTTCGGGGGATTTGAGTGTTGAAAAAAATATTGAATTTATTCTGAGTGCTTTTTCAAAATATATAAAACCGTCGGATAATATTCAGTTGCTTATTGTAGGTGACGGAACAGAAACCGAATATTTAAAATCTGTATGCAAAAAACTGCACATTACCGACCGTGTAAAATTCAGCGGTGCTGTTGCACACTCAATAATGCCGGAAATCTATTCCGCCTGTGATGTTTATGTCTGTTCGTCGGACGACAGTCTTATGTCAATGTCAATTTCTGAGGCTGTTGCGTGTGGACTTCCTGTACTGATAAGGGAAGATAAGGAAAAATACAGCTATTCTATGATACAAAACGGTGTAAACGGTTTTGTATATATAACTCAGGTTGATTTTGCCGACAGACTGAAAAAACTTGCGTCTATGACAACAGCACAAAAACATATTCTGAAAAATGTTGTAAGAAGAACGCTTAACGGTACAAGCACCGAAACTATGGCAAAAAATATGCTTTCGGCTTACAATCAGGCAATAAAAATCCACGACAAAAAAGTCGGAATAATCAAAAGCAGATAATAAAAACTCCGCTGTTATCGTAGTGATAACAACGGAGTTTTTCAGATTATCTTGATGCCTTAAAGCATTTTTGAAACGGGTGCAGATTTTCGGGATTTCGTCCGCCAAAAACAGAAAATTCAATTGTTTCAAATGCGTTTGCGTACTTTTCTTCTGTCAGTACAGTTTTAAAATCCTTTGCAATATCCCAGGCGTTTTGCTTGAAAACACCGCAACCCCACGCACCAAGAATGAGATAGGTTTTTTTGTTCTGAATTGCAATATCAAAAATCTTTCTTATTCTTCGTTGCATAATACTGCGGATTTTTTCAGTATTTTTAACAGGGTCAGCTATATTGCAGTTTACAGCCGCTGCGGTAATAACGGATACATCGGTATAATCAGCCGTAAGTTTTCCGTTAAATTTCCTGAAAAATGTTACATTCGGCGAAAAAAGCATATAATCCGAATAGAATATGCTTTTGTGCTGACGATTGTAGTCATACATAGGTTTTGCACTTTCACTGCCGATTGAAGCATACAGTGATGAACTTCTGCACAAGCTTTCTTCCTGAGCGGAAGAACCTTTAAGAAAGCCGCCGCCAGCATTTTTTGCCGACGCAAAATTAAGCACAGCACATTTTTGCGGTACAGGACATTGAAAAACCGCAGTTGTAGTATCACGGTCATAGATATAATATTTTGTGTTGTACTTATCCGTTGGTTCAGCCTTAACACTCTGACCGTCAGGGTACAGAATAACTTTTTTGAGTTTGTCCATATCGAGTATTACATCTTTTGAATCGGCAGAATATTTTCCGTTTTGAAGAATAGAATTTGTTTCGTTTGCAATTATTATATTATTATTTGTCATAATATCACCTTTAAAATTTAATCGATAATTTAAACCGACACAGGCAACAAACAACAAGCAACAGACAATTATATTAAATCACAAATAATTTCAGGTGTCAATATAAAATTTCAATAAAAAATAACAGCCATATCTTCGTTTTTTGAAGATATGGCTGTCTGAAATTAAAGTATTTTTATGTACTTATGAATGTATTTTATTATCAAACTACACCCTGAGCAATCATAGCGTCTGCAACTTTAACAAAGCCTGCAATGTTTGCACCTACTACATAGTTGCCCTTGTAGCCGTATTTTTCAGCAGCATTTGCAATGTTATGGTAGATATTAACCATAATATCCTGAAGTTTTGCGTCAACTTCTTCAAATGTCCATGAAAGACGCATACTGTTCTGTGACATTTCAAGAGCAGATGTAGCAACACCGCCGGCATTAGCAGCCTTACCCGGAGCAAAGAGAATCTTGTTGTCAAGGAATATCTTTGTAGCTTCAAGAGTTGTAGGCATATTAGCACCTTCAGCAACAGCAATAACACCGTTCTTAACAAGGTTCTTTGCAGCTTCAACATCAAGCTCGTTCTGTGTAGCACAAGGAAGTGCAACATCACAAGGAACAGTCCACATAAACTTGCCTTCTGTGTACTGAGCGTTTGGACGGTACTTTGTATATTCAGAAAGTCTTGCTCTCTTAACTTCCTTGATTTCCTTTACAGCGTCAAGGTCAATACCCTCAGCGTCATAAATCCAGCCTGTTGAATCAGAGAGAGTAACAACCTTTGCACCCATCTGTGTAGCCTTTTCAGTTGCATAAATAGCAACATTGCCGGCACCTGAAACGCAAACAGTCTTGCCTCTGATGTCAATACCGTTATCTTTGAGCATTTCTCTTGTGAGATAAAGCAGACCATAGCCTGTTGCTTCTGTTCTTGCGAGTGAACCGCCGTAGTTAAGACCCTTGCCTGTGAGAACACCCTCATAGCTGTTTGTAAGTCTTTTGTACTGTCCGAACATATATCCGATTTCTCTTGCACCTGTGCCTATATCACCGGCAGGAACGTCTGTATCTTTTCCGATATGTCTGTAAAGCTCTGTCATAAAGCTCTGACAGAATGCCATAATTTCTCTGTCACTCTTGCCCTTAGGGTCAAAGTCAGCACCGCCTTTGCCGCCGCCGATTGGAAGACCTGTGAGTGAGTTTTTGAAAATCTGTTCAAAACCGAGGAACTTAATGATACCAAGGTTTACTGACGGGTGAAGACGAAGTCCGCCCTTGTAAGGTCCGATAGCACTGTTGAACTGAATACGGTAGCCTCTGTTTACCTGAACTTTGCCGTTGTCGTCAACCCACGGAACTCTGAACATAAGCTGTCTTTCAGGCTCTGTAATTCTTTCAAGGATTCCGGCAGCCTCATACTGAGGATTCTGCTCAATAACAGGTTCAAGAGATTCAAGAACCTCTTTGACTGCCTGTACAAATTCAGGCTGTGCAGGGTTTTTTGCAATTACTTTTTCAAGCTGTTCGCTTACGTATGACATCTTTGTCACTCCTTAAAAAATTTAAAAATTAAAAAAAGCATACTTTATGCCCAAAGCCGCAAAAAGTATGCTATTGCATCGACTTTGATGCAATAGTAAGTTTATCACGATTTTTTTACTTTATCAAGATAAAATTTGTTGACTAATTACCTGTTTTGGATTTTTTTCGGTTTTTTGAAAAAATCAGGGTATTATTATGATAATAAAATAAAAAAATAGTATCTGTTTTATTTCGATTTAAAAATAAAAAAAGAAAAAACTGTGTAAAATACAGAGAAAATACTAAAAATAAAGGTGAAAAATAGTGTAAATGTGCAAAAAATTTTTTAACTAATATAATTACTTGCTTAAATGCCGCTCAGGTTGTATAATAAAAGTTGTTTTTGAAGTCTTTTTTGACGATTTTTATATTTCGGGAGGAGTAATCCACTATGGAAAAAGCACAGCTTATGTACGAAGGTAAAGCAAAGAAAGTTTACGCAACAAACGATCCTGACTATTGTATCGTAGAATATAAGGACGACGCAACAGCATTCAACGGTCTTAAAAAAGGTACAATAACCGGCAAGGGTGTTGTAAATAACAGAATGTCGAACTTTATGTTCAAACTTCTTGCAGAAAAAGGTATTCCTACTCATTTTGTTGAAGAACTTAACGACAGAGAAACTGTTGTAAAGCACGTAAAAATTGTTCCTCTTGAAGTTATTATAAGAAACAAAGCAGCCGGAAGTATGGCAAAGCGTCTTGGTCTTGAAGAGGGTACGGAGCTTAAATGTCCTGTTCTTGAATTTTCATATAAAGACGACGCTCTCGGTGACCCTATGATTAACGACTCACACGCCGTTGCAATCGGTGCAGCTACTCAGGAAGATATAGACACAATAAGAAAACTTGCTCTTGAAATCAACAAGTATATGATTGAATTTTTTGAGAGCGTTAATGTTGAACTTATTGACTTTAAACTCGAATTTGGTAAAACAAAAGACGGTCAGATTATTCTTGCAGATGAAATCTCACCTGACACCTGTCGTTTCTGGGATATTAAAACTCACGAGAAACTCGACAAGGATCGTTTCCGCAGAGATCTCGGCGGTGTAGAGGAAGCCTATGCTGAAATGATGAGAAGAATAGGTCTTGGCAAATAAAATAAACTGTTTTCAGAATTTATAAAATAGTGGATAACGCAGTGCATATTATTGCACTGCAAATCTGCAATTTATTCAGGGGTGAACTTTTTGAGCATAAATTCACAGGAATATTTTTCCGAAGAACTCCACGAAGAATGTGGTATATTCGGAATATACGGCGATGATACTATTTCACCTGCATATGCCTGTTATAACGGACTTCTTGCATTACAGCACAGAGGTCAGGAAAGTTGCGGCATATCCGTGAATGACAGAGGCGTTATATCCAGTCATAAAAATATGGGACTGGTCAGCGAAGTGTTCAATAATGAAATTCTCGACTCCCTTAACGGTCAGATGGCAATAGCCCATGTAAGATACTCAACGGCAGGCGGCAGTGTGCGTGAAAACTCACAGCCGCTTGTTATGCGTTATGTAAAGGGTACGCTTGCAATAGCACATAACGGAAATCTTACCAATGCCTATGAAATTCGTCAGGAACTTGAACGCAGAGGTGCGATTTTTCAGACAACGATTGACTCCGAATCAATAGCATATCTTATTGCAAGAGAACGTGTTACTGCCGACTCCGTTGAAACAGCAGTAGAAAGGGCAATGCAGCAGATTGAGGGTGCATATTCACTTTTGGTGATGAGTCCTCAGAAACTCATTGCCGCAAGAGATCCGCACGGTTTCCGCCCTTTGTGTATGGGTAAAATCGGAAATTCTGTTGTGTTTGCGTCAGAAACAGCGGCACTTGATGCAGTCGGTGCAGAATTTGTAAGAGATGTTGAACCGGGAGAAATTGTTGTTGCGGATTCAACAGGAGTTCGTTCTATCAGAACAAACTGCCCTCAGAAATCAAAAAAATCCCTTTGTGTTTTTGAATATATTTATTTTGCTCGTACAGACTCCGTTATTGACGGCATAAGCGTCTATGAATCAAGAAAAGAAGCCGGAAGAATACTTGCAAGAGAATATCCTGTTGACGCTGATATTGTTATCGGTGTACCCGAATCCGGTATAGATGCGGCAATAGGTTACAGCGAGGAATCAGGAATCCCTTACGAAAAGGGCATAGTAAAGAACAGCTATATCGGACGAACCTTTATCAAACCTACTCAGAAAGAACGTGCAAAAAGCGTCCGTCTTAAACTGAATCCGCTCGGAACAACCGTCAAAGGCAAGCGTGTAGTTGTAATTGATGACTCTATTGTAAGAGGTACAACCTGTGACAGAATAGTCAGAATGTTGCGTGATGCCGGTGCAAAGGAAGTACATCTTCGTATCAGTTCACCGCCGTTTCTCTGGCCTTGTTTCTACGGCACAGATATTCCGTCAAGAGGAGAACTTATCGCAGTAAAACATACAATAGATGAAATATGCAAACTTACCGGTGCGGATACTCTCGGATTTTTCCCGGCAGAAAAGTTGAAAGATTTGATTTTCAACAAAAATGAAGGAATATGTACAGCTTGCTTTACTGGAAAATATCCCACAAAAATACCTGATAAAATGCTTGAAGGCAAAGAACGTGGCGGTGTAAACTTTGACCGCAAAATAAAAAAATAAAACATTTAAACAGTCTATAAAAATTTCGGTTTTATAATTCATTTTATGAAACTATTATCAAGAAGGGACGGTCATAATAATGAAAGACACCTATGAATCTCCGCTTTCGTCAAGATATGCAGATAAAGAAATGAAATATCTTTTTTCTCCTGACAAAAAATTCAGAACCTGGCGAAAATTGTGGATAGCTCTTGCCGAATCCGAAAAAGAGCTTGGACTTGACATCACACAGGAACAAATTGATGAGCTTAAAGCTCACGCTGACGACATAAACTATGAAGTTGCAGAAGAAAGAGAAAAAGTGGTTCGTCACGATGTTATGTCACACGTTTATGCTTATGGGGTGCAGTGTCCGAAAGCAAAGGGAATAATTCATCTTGGAGCGACTTCGTGCTATGTCGGCGACAACACTGATATAATTATTATGACTGAGGCTCTTCGCATTGTTGAGAAAAAACTTGTCAGTGTAATTCGTTCACTATCTGAATTTGCTGATAAGTACAAGAGTCTTCCGACGCTTGCGTTTACACATTTTCAGCCGGCACAGCCCACAACAGTAGGAAAACGTGCAACACTCTGGATTCAGGATCTTCTTATGGATCTTGAAGACGTACAGTATCTTCTTTCAAAGTCAAAACTTTTGGGTTCAAAGGGAACAACAGGCACACAGGCAAGTTTTCTTGAACTTTTTGACGGCGACCACGAAAAAGTAAAGGAACTTGACCGCAAAATCGCACAGAAAATGGGCTACAAAACCTGTTTTGCAGTTTCGGGACAGACCTATTCAAGAAAACTTGACAGTCAGTTCCTGAATGTTCTTGCCGGAATCGCACAGAGTGCCGCAAAATTCTCTAACGACATCAGACTTCTTCAACATCTCAAAGAAGTTGAAGAACCGTTTGAGAAAAATCAGATTGGTTCATCAGCAATGGCATACAAACGCAATCCTATGCGTTCAGAGCGTATGGCATCACTTTCACGCTATGTTATGGTTGATGTGCTTAATCCTTACATCACAGCCGCAACACAGTGGTTTGAACGTACACTTGACGACTCCGCAAACAAACGTATAAGTGTTCCTGAGGCTTTTCTTGCCGTTGACGCAATTCTTAATCTTTATCTTAACGTCAGCAGTGGTCTTGTTGTTTATGATAAGGTTATTACACAGCACCTCAAAAAAGAACTGCCGTTTATGGCAACGGAAAATATTATGATGGACGCAGTAAAGCGTGGCGGTGACCGTCAGGAACTCCACGAGAAAATCAGGGAACATTCAATGGCGGCCTCACAGGTTATCAAGCGTGACGGCGGCGAAAATGACTTGCTCGAAAGAATTGCCGCAGACCCGGCATTTGGTGTTACACTTGAAGAACTCGAAAACATTATTAAACCTGAAAAATATGTGGGCAGAGCACCTCAGCAGACAGAAGATTTCCTTAATGAAACCGTTGCCGAGGCACTCAGACCTTATGAAAATATGGAAACGGAAACGGCGGAAATAAACGTATAAAATTTACAACCGAAAGGAATGGTAACTTAAATGGTAAGAGCGATAGTAGGGGCAAACTGGGGCGACGAGGGCAAAGGTAAAATTACTGATGTTCTTGCTGCCGATTCGGATATGGTAATAAGATTTCAGGGCGGCAGTAATGCGGGTCATACCATAATAAACAATTACGGAAAATTTGCACTTCACCAACTCCCGTCAGGTGTGTTTTTTGAGCATATAACAAACATTATCGGAAACGGTGTTGCACTCAGCGTTGAAAATTTCATCAAGGAAATTAACTCACTTGTTGAAAGAGGAGTGCCAAAGCCGCATATACTTGTATCAGACAGAGCACAGATAGTTATGCCGTATCACATTCTTTTTGACTGCTATGAAGAAGAAAGACTCGGCAAAAACAGCTTTGGTTCAACAAAGTCAGGAATAGCACCGTTCTATTCAGACAAATTCTCAAAAATTGGTTTTCAGGTAAATGAACTTTATGATGATGTTGACGCTCTTAAAGAAAAAATCGACAGAATCCTTGAAGTTAAGAATGCAATAATAAGAAATGTATATCATAAGGAAGAATTGAAGTCGGAAGATATTTTCAATAAACTTATGGAATACAAGGAACTTCTTGAACCTTATGTTGCATCTACATTTGACATAGTACACGACGCTGTAACAAGCGGAAAGAAAGTTCTTCTTGAAGGACAGCTCGGTTCACTCAAAGATACCGACTTTGGTATTTATCCTATGGTTACATCATCAAATACGATAGCCGGTTATGGTGCAGTAGGTGCCGGCGGTATTCCTCCTTATGAAATCAAAGATGTAATCACAGTAGTAAAGGCATATTCAAGTGCAGTAGGTGCCGGCGAATTTGTCAGCGAAATACACGATGAGGCTGTCGCAAACGAACTCCGCAAGAGAGGCGGCGATGGTGGCGAATTTGGTGCAACAACAGGTCGTCCGAGAAGAATGGGTTGGCTTGACCTTGTTGCAACCCGTTATGGCTGTAAGGTTCAGGGTGCAACTCAGGTTGCGTTCACTGTACTTGATGTACTGGGTTATCTTGATGAAATTCCTGTATGTGTTGCATACGAACTTGACGGCAAGAGAATAGACTATTTCCCGTCAACAACAAAGCTTAAAAGAGCAAAGCCGATTCTTGAAGTACTTCCGGGTTGGAAATGCGACATAAGAGGAATTAAGAAGTATGAGGATCTCCCTGAAAACTGCCGCAAATATATCGAGTTTGCAGAAAAAGCAGTAGGCGTTCCGTTCAAAATGATTTCAAACGGTCCTAAGCGTGAGGACATTATTTACAGATGAGTTACAGGGAGGGTTAATTGTGTGTGGAATAGTTGGTTATATCGGCTATGAACAGGCTGCACCTATCCTTTTGCAAGGACTTGAAAAACTCGAATACCGTGGATATGATTCCGCAGGAGTGTGCCTTTTTAACGGAAAAGAACTTCAGGTAGAAAAAGCAAAGGGAAAACTTGAAGTATTGAAAAACCTTACAAATAACGGAGAAGATCTTTCCGGTACGGTTGGTATAGGTCATACAAGATGGGCAACACACGGCGAACCATCTGATGTGAACGCTCACCCTCATCTCAGTGAGTCAGGCAGATTTGCCGTTGTTCATAACGGCATAATTGAAAATTATAATCAGCTTAAAGAATATCTTATCTCAAAAGGCATAACATTCCGTTCAAAAACCGATACGGAAGTTATAGCACAGCTTATTGAGTATTATTACAAAGACAATCTTATTGATACAATAATTAAGGTTCTGTCAAAACTCAACGGTTCTTATGCGATAGGAGTAATAAGTCAGGAAAATCCTGATGAAATTATTGCAGTCCGTAAGGAAAGTCCGCTTATTGTCGGACTTGGAGAACACGAGAATTATATTGCCTCAGATGTTCCGGCAATTCTTGCAAAAACAAGAAAAATATATCGTCTTGAAAACAATGAAATTGCAATTCTTACCCGTGAAAATGTCAGAATTATCAATACGGATAAAGAAGAAGTCAAAAAAGAAGTACAGACAGTAAACTGGGACGTAAGTGCGGCTGAAAAAGGCGGATATGAACATTTTATGTTCAAGGAAATTATGGAACAGCCAAAGGCAATTCACGATACAATAACACCCCGTATTAAAGACGGCAGAGTTGTTTTGGACGAAATTTCAATCACTGATGAACAGCTTAAAAACTTCAACAAAATTGAAATAATTGCCTGTGGTTCTGCATATCACGTCGGAGTTGTGGCAAAATATGTATTTGAAAAGATACTGAGAAAGCCTGTTGAAGTAGATCTTGCGTCTGAGTTCAGATACAGAGATCCGATTGTAGATGATAAAACTCTTGCAGTGGTAATCAGTCAGTCTGGTGAAACAGCCGACACACGTGAGGCTATGAAAGAGGCTCAACGACACGGAGCACACGTAATTTCTATTGTAAATGTTGTCGGAAGTTCGATAGCGTCTGAATCTGATGATGTAATTTACACATGGGCGGGACCTGAAATTGCCGTTGCAACAACAAAGGCATACAGCACTCAGCTTGCAGTAATTTATCTTATGGCAATATACTTTGGTGATAAACTTGGAAACATATCAGAAGAAGACTACAAAATGTATGTTTCTGAGCTTGAACAGCTACCTGATAAGATAACAAAAATCCTTGAACATAAAGAAAATATACAGTATCTTGCGTCAAAGCATTTCAATAGCCGTGATGTATTTTTCATAGGCAGAAACATTGACTATGCACTGTCGCTTGAAGGTTCTTTGAAACTCAAAGAAATTTCTTATATTCATTCAGAGGCTTATGCGGCAGGTGAACTAAAACACGGTACTATTTCACTGATAGAAAACGGAACACTTGTTATTGCTCTTGCAACCCACGAAAAACTTATCGAAAAGATAGTAAGTAATATCGAAGAGGTTCAGGCAAGAGGTGCTGATGTTGTATGTCTTGCGTGTGAAAATCATCAGGAAATCAAAAATGTTTCGCAAAATACAATATTCATTCCTCAGGCGTGTGATATGGTATTGCCGTCATTGGCAGTAATACCGTTACAGCTTTTTGCGTATTATGTTGCCTCTCTTAAAGGCTGTGACATTGATAAACCACGTAATCTGGCAAAATCAGTTACGGTAGAGTAAATGACGGAATTTTCGCACGATACAATTACACTAAAAAATAAAAAGCAGAATAGGGTGAAATTATGGAAATAAAAAACGAATCAGTACTCATTATGGATTTCGGCGGACAGTACAGTCAGCTTATAGCAAGACGTGTCCGTGAATGTAATGTTTACTGCGAGCTTAAATCCTATAAAACATCTGTTGAAGAAATAAAGGCAAAAGGATATAAAGGCATTATCTTTACAGGCGGGCCTAACAGTGCCTATGACGATAAAGGACCAAAATGTGACCCCGAAATATTCAATCTTGGGATTCCCGTTCTGGGAATTTGCTATGGTGCACAGCTTATGGCACAGACTCTCGGCGGCAAGGTAAGCAGTTCAGAGGTAAAGGAATACGGAAAAACAGATGTAGAATTTGATACATCGTCTTTGCTTTTCCATGCCGCAGAAGAAAAAAATATATGCTGGATGAGTCATACAGACTATATTTCAACAGTACCGCACGGATTTAAAATTACCGCAAAATCCGCTGACTGTCCTGTTGCTGCAATGGAAAATATTGAGCGTTCACTTTTTGCAATGCAGTTCCATCCGGAAGTTCAGCATACAACAGAAGGTATGCTTTATCTTAAAAACTTCCTTTATAATGCTTGTGGTTGTACAGCTGACTGGAAAATGAGTTCGTTTGTCAATGATACAATACAACGTCTAAAAGAGGAAATAGGAGATAAAAAAGTTATTTGTGCATTATCAGGCGGTGTTGATTCATCTGTTGCAGCACTTCTTGTACACAAGGCTGTCGGTAAACAGCTTACCTGTATTTTTGTTGACCACGGACTTCTCAGAAAGGACGAGGGCGACCAGGTTGAGTCAATATTCAGAAAACAGTTTGATATGAATCTTATCCGTGTAAACGCAAAGGACAGATTTCTCTCAAAACTTGCCGGAGTAACAGAACCAGAAAAGAAACGTAAAATTATCGGTGAAGAGTTTATCAGAGTTTTTGAAGAAGAATCCAAAAAACTTGGAAAGATAGAATATCTTTGTCAGGGTACAATTTATCCTGATGTTGTTGAAAGTGGTGTAGGTGAAGCCGCTGTAATCAAGAGCCATCATAATGTAGGCGGACTTCCGAAAGATGTAGGATTTGAGGGTATTATTGAGCCACTCAGAAATCTGTTTAAAGATGAAGTTCGTCGTGCAGGACTTAAACTCGGAATACCTGAATTTCTTGTAATGCGTCAGCCGTTCCCGGGACCTGGTCTTGCAATAAGAATTATGGGTGACATCACTGACGAAAAGCTCGAAATTCTCAAAGACGCAGACGCAATTATGCGTGAAGAATTTGCAAACAACGGACTTGACAAAACTGTCAATCAGTATTTTGCAGTTCTTACTGGCATTAAGAGTGTCGGTGTTATGGGTGACGGAAGAACCTATGACAACACTATTGCACTTCGTGCGGTTACAACCAGCGACTTTATGACAGCCGACTGGGCAAGAGTACCTTACGATGTACTTGAAAAAATCTCTAACCGTATCATAAATGAAGTCAATAATGTAAACCGTGTAGTTTATGATATTACATCAAAGCCCCCGGCCACAATCGAGTGGGAATGACCGAAATTCAACGAAAAAAGACCGCAAACCCTGATTATTACAGGGCTTGCGGTCTTTTAATTTTGCTCCTGGTTCTGTTCCGGTTCTAAGATTATAATTTAACTGATAAATTAAATTAAGGTGTAATTAGTGAAAGATAATGCTAATATTTTTGAAATTGAGATATGAATGTAGTTATCTGACCAAAATTCTAAAGATCTTATTTTGAACATTGATTTGTTGTATTGGATATAATCTATATATTATCACTATGACGATATGATAAATTCAGCAAAATATACAATTACTTTGTCTATATTTCTTATAATTTTTATAGTGACTATGAATAAGCTTTATAGTATAATTATTATGTGATTATTATTTGTATTGATCTATTATAATTATTGGAGGTTAAATTATGTTTTTAAGTTATTTAAAAGAAGAAAACAAGGAACGCTTTTTAAAATTATGTGTTCATGCCGCACTATCAAACGGAGTATTTGCTAAAGAAGAAAAAGAAATTCTGGAAACTTATTGTCAGGAAATGAATTTACCTGTACAGGTTCCTGATATAGAAGAACCGTTAGAAGTTCTGCTTAAAGATATTTCAGAAAATACGAGTGAAACAGAGAAAAAAATTATTGTTCTTGAAACTTTGGGACTTATTAAGTCAGATGGTGTATATGACGAGCAAGAAAGAATGTTTATGAAAAAATTTGTTAACGCCATAGATATAAATGAAGAACTTTTCAGTAAAATAAATAGTCTTCTTGATATTTATTCTGTTGTATTTCAAGAACTGTATAAAACAGTCATTGAATGATAACAGGAAGTATGAATTATGGAAAATGTAAATAAATTCCAAATATTTATAGCTGACAGTGAAGAGAATAAAAGACTTATACAGAAAGAAAATAAATGTGATATAGCTGATTATCTGGTTGCCGTTGCCTGCGGTGCTGTCGGTGGTCTTGTTGATATATTTTTGGTTGGGACTCCGACAGACAGCGTTTTAGGCAAGTGGACCGATGCACAAGTGGATAAAGCTGTTATGAATTTTGCAGGTATGCTGGGATGGAATCCAAAAGAAAAAAATATCCATAATGTAAATAGTGCCATTGGATATTTAGAGAAAGGACGGACAAACGGATTTCGTGGATTTAAAGTAAACTATGATCAAAGAAAACCAACAGATGTAAACAATCTTTTTAATATAGCACCAAAAACACACCACATGATGTCGCTGGCACATTCGCCTGATATAGTAGGTCTTTTCTTTTCGATATTAAACCAGTTTACATCAACATCATCTTTTGTTGCAAATGGAAAATTGATTACAGTTGCAACAGATACGTTTGAACTTCGTGGTGGAAATTTCCTGATGAAAATAATGTGTGGAATCGCCAACTGGTTTGGACATTTAATGTCTGATGTAGCAGGAAGTTCAGGTTCGCATAAACGAGGAACAGGGATAGTAATGCCATTTTATGAATTTTTTGGTTTTTGTAAATCCGGTAATTTTTCAACCCAAAACGGAACCAAAGCTTTATCTGAAATAGCCATGCAGGCATTTACACAGGGATATGATTTCAGGTTTGGTTTAACTCAAATGATTCCTGTTGTGATTACTGAGCTTAGTATAAGATTGATATGGTCTTTGAGGCAACATTTTCAATATAACAAACCAATCAAGGATTGTATTCCTACCGAAAAACATAACGATCTGAGGATGATGTTGCTTTTAGGCAACGGTATACTTTGTGTTATGGATGGTGTTGATGCGGCTATTCGTTCAAATGGAGATACTTTGAATTTATTTATGCATTTGAATTTGATAGCATGGTTTCGATTGATAATGCTTGTATTCAAAGAAATATTCATAAGATTAGGCATAAAAGATAAACTTCAAATGGAAATAGACGCATTCAAAAGAATTAATGTTGTCTTGCAGGATTATTTAAAAGAACTTGAAAAGATTGATATTGAGTTATTTAAAAAAGAAACAAATCAATATAATAATTTTATGGTGTCTTTAAATTCGGCAAGAAACGAAAAGGATTTGAATTTACTTTTACTGAATATATATGACGAATTAGGAATAAAAAAGCCATGGCAAGGTGATTTTGATCAGCACATGTCAGATAAAAACGGAACGCTGGTGTTTGAGTGATGTTTAAGTGTGACCGCTGTGGGTGCTGTTGCAGAAATGTTGATAAATCAGAATTATATTCGGACCTGGACAGAGGAGACGGAACATGTAAATATCTTGTGGATAATTTATGCTCAATATATGATTCACGCCCTTTGTTTTGCAGAATAGATCTGTGTTATGAATTGTTTTTTTCTGACAGTATGTCATACAAAGAATATTGTAGATTGAATACTGAAGTATGTCAAAAATTAAAAAAAGAAAATGAGGGGAAGTAATTATGCCATTACCTTTAATTATAGGAATAGCTGCAGCAGTTGCAGGTATCGCAGGAATCGGTTCGGGGATTCACGGCGGTGTTAAAATGAAAGAAGCAAATGACAAAATGAAGAGTGCCGAAGAAAAACAAAAAAGAAATACCGAAAAGTTTGAGAAACAACAAGAGATAACTTATAAATCTATGGATTTGTTAGGCAAACTTGAATTGAAAATTTTGAAAAGCTTTAGCGAGTTTTCAAATACCATAGAGAAGATTCAAAACAGACCTCAATTCAAAAACTTTTCAAAAGAAGGCGAAGAACTGCCTACATATGACAAAACCGAACTGGAAGATGTATCTATAGGAGCAGGAATTTTACTTGGGGGATTAAGTGGAGCTGCACTTGGAGTTGCAGGTGGATTTGCTGCGGCTGGTGCAACAACAGCAGCTGTTGCAGCTCTCGGAACAGCATCAACCGGTACAGCTATTGCGTCACTGAGTGGAGCTGCGGCGACTAATGCAACATTAGCAGCACTGGGTGGCGGAGCAATTGCAGCTGGTGGAGGCGGCATAGCTTTGGGCACGACAGTTCTTGGAGCAGCAACTCTTGGAGTTGGAGTCCTTATTGGCGGAGTAATTTTTGGTATAACAGGTAATATACTTTCAGGTAAAGCAGATGAAGCTTATAGTCAAATGGAAGAAAACGAAAAGCAGATAAATAAAATTTGCAACTATTTGGCTGATTTGGATTTGGTTGCAAAAAAATATTATGATACCCTTAAAACAGTCAATTCAAAATATGAGGAAACTTTTGGTTATATTTGGTATATAGTTAATAAGCTTAACAAAACCGATTGGAATGATTTTTCTGAAGTTGAAAAGACAGCAACTCAAAATACGGTTTTATTGGTAGGCTTACTTTATAAAATGTGTAAGGTTAAACTTGTTAATAAATCTGAAAATGATAATGAAATAAATACAATAAATCAAACAGAAATTGACGATACAATCGAAAAGGCAAACACAATTATTAAAAACTTACAATGGATTGATAAGTAAGTATTCATAGATTTATTAAGATACTAAAGCAGCGAAAAATCAGAAAAATATTATTCGGGAGATTGTTAAAATGGATATGCAAAAGTAAATTTACACACTTTACTTAACCAGCCTTTACGAAAAAGTGAGCTATATCTTTCAGCTGGTTTTCTTTGATAATGAAGTTGTTTATTACTGTAAAAAGGAGTATAATAATAAATAAGAAAACCTTTTCAGTGGAGGTGCAAAAATGGGTATCTACCTCAATCCGAATAATGACCGTTTCTATGAAGCGGTAAATTCACCAATATATATTGATAAGACAGGACTTATATCTGTGGTCAATCAGAAAATAAAAACAACAGAAAAATTTATCTGTGTCAGTCGCCCAAGGCGTTTTGGAAAGTCTATGAATCTTGGTATGCTTGCGGCTTATTACAGCGTTGGCTGTGACAGCGATGAACTTTTTCAAGGACTTTATATATCCAAAGAAGAAAGCTATCGTAAGCATCTTAATAAGTATAATGTCATTTACATCAATATGCAACAGTTTCTTAGTAACAGTCATAATATCAATGAAATGCTGTCATTTCTGAAACAAAGTCTGATGTATGATCTGGAAGATGATTTTTCTGACATTAAGCTGCGTGAAGAGATGGGGCTTACATACAATCTTAACAGAGTCTATCAGAAAAAAAGAGTACCTTTTGTTGTACTGATTGATGAATGGGATTGTGTCATGCGTGAGCATCGCAATAACAAGGATGCTCAGAAAATCTATCTTGACTTTTTGCGTGATTTCCTCAAGGATCAGGACTATGTTGCCTTTGCATATATGACAGGCATTTTGCCTGTCAAGAAATACGGTACTCATTCAGCTCTCAATATGTTCGATGAATATTCTATGCTCGGCTCAGAAAAAATGCAGAAGTATATAGGCTTTACTGACGCAGAAGTAAGGATGCTGTGTGAAACATACAATGCAGATTATTTTGAAATGAAAGCGTGGTATGACGGTTATCAGCTCGATGGAGAGGAATTGTATTGTCCTCGTTCTGTTGTGAAAGCTGTTGATACAAAGAAATTTATGGGTTACTGGACAGAAACAGAAACCTATGAAGCTCTTTCAGTCTATATCTCCATGAATTTTGACGGCTTGAAAGATGCAATTGAGAAACTTCTTGCAGGTCAGGAGCAGCCTGTAGATACAAGAACTTTTTCAAACGATATGATTACTTTTGCCAATAAGGATGATATTCTGACCTTGCTTATTCATCTCGGATATCTTGGTTATAATTCCGACAAAAAAACAGCGTATATTCCGAATAAAGAGATATATGATGAATTTTTAGTCAGTATGAAGGTAACAGGACTCTGGAAAGAAACAATCGAAGCGGTTTCAAAATCAAAACAGCTTCTTTCCAATACGCTCAACGGCAACGCCGAAGTTGTAGCCGAATCCATTGAAGCAGTCCACGACAGCAACTCGTCTGTGATAAATTACAATAATGAACAGTCTTTAAGATTCATTATTCTGATCGCATATTACTATGCGAAAGAGCAGTATGACATAGTTCAGGAAATGCCTGCTGGAAAGGGTTTTGCGGATATTATGTTAATTCCCAAGCCCAGAACAGGTATTGAATCCTATCCGCCAATGGTGATTGAGCTTAAATGGGATAAGTCAGCCGAAACTGCAATCACACAGATTAAGGACAAGAATTATCCCGAAAGGCTGAAAAGCTTCGGAAAGGTTTTGCTTGTGGGTATAAGCTACGATAAGGACACCAAAAAGCATAACTGTATAATTGAAAAGCATAATTTGTAATTCAAAAAGAATTTTGATATAGTACCAAACAAGTGCCTATATGACAGCAACGGTTTCATAATATCAAAGCCGCAGTAATGTGCAATTAAAAGATTATTTTGGAGATAATCCAAAAGGTCTGTAATACAGGAAAAATATTCACACTTCATAATAATAGCAGCATGAAGTGAGGTGCTTATTTAATCTGTGTTTCCTAAGTTTTATTTCTGTCTTAATCTTCTGATACCGTTTTTTATATAAAACTCTCTAATCTTTTTCGTTGTAGACGACTGAATACAATCGTCTACAACTTTTATTATTCATATTTTTGCATGAATTTATATTTCAGACAAGATGGAGGTTAGCTTGACAGTTACTTTTTATCAAACATTCTGCAGTTTGATATGTATTGTATTGAAATATAAAATTTAGTCAATCATAAATTAGTAAAACTTAAATCATCTGTTGACAACACCACAAAAGTAAATTATAATTAAGTAAATCGTATTTTACTAATTATAAGGAGAGATATAAATGTTTATAGGCAGAGAACAAGAACTTCAATCATTAAACAAGCATTACAATTCTGATAAATTTGAGTTTGCGGTTATTTATGGGCGTCGTCGGGTTGGGAAAACCGCTTTGATAAATGAATTTACAAAAGATAAAGAGACTATTTTCTTTACGGGCGTTGAAACTAATGCTAAACAAAATCTTGATAACCTTTCAAGATGCATTATGGAATATAATACAGGTATAGCTGTTGACTCATCTTTTTCAACATTTCAATCTGCATTGGAATATGTTTTTGAATTAGCAAAAACAAAAAGAATTGTACTTGTAATTGATGAATATCCCTATGTTGCCCGTTCGTCAAAGAGCCTTGCCTCCACACTTCAGCTTTTAATTGACAAAAATAAAGATACATCAAAGCTGTTTTTAATTCTTTGTGGTTCGTCTATGTCTTATATGGAAGACCATGTCTTAGCATATAAAGCCCCACTGTATGGAAGAAGAACGGCACAATTCAAAATCAAGCCGTTTGACTTTTTTGAATCTTGCCGTTATTTAGTGAAACTGTCTGATATTGATAAGGCATTGGCATACGGAATTGTTGGCGGAACTCCTCAGTATCTTATACAGATTGATGATACTCTTTCCATTGAGGATAATATCAAAAATACCTATCTCAATTCTTCCTCAGTTCTCTTCGAGGAACCGAACAACCTTTTGAAACAGGAAGTGCGTGAACCAGCCATTTATAATGCAGTTATTACAGCAATAGCTAACGGTTGCTCCAAAATGAGTGAGATTTCAAATAAGATTGGCGAGGAAACAAGCGTATGTGCTACTTATATTAAAAACCTGATTACGCTTGGCATTGTAAAAAAAGAATCCCCATACGGCGAAAAATCAAGCCGCAAAACCATTTACTCCATTGAGGATAATATGTTTCGTTTTTGGTATCGCTTTATTCCTGAAAACACTTCGCTTATCTCTCGTGGGGCAACTGAGATTGCATATAAGCGTATATCCCCAAAAATTTCATCATATATGGGTGGAGTGTTTGAGGAGATTTGCAAACAATATCTTTGGAAACTGTTGCTTGAAGGAAATTGTGCTGTAAACTTCAGCGACATAGGGCGTTGGTGGGGTACAAATCCCAAAACCAGAAGTCAGGAGGAAATTGATATTATGGGGGCAGACCATGACTTCGCTCTGTTTGCCGAGTGTAAATGGACAAATGAAAAAGTCGATAACGGTGTGCTTGAAACCCTTGTAGAACGCAGCAATTTATTCAATTACAAGAAAAAACATTTCTATCTTTTTGCCAAAACCGGTTTTACGCAGGGATGTATAAATAAAGCAGCAGAAATAGGTAATGTAACGCTTGTTACCTATGGTGATATGCTGAAACAGTAATACACTTATTATTAACTGAAAACTTATGATTTATTGATTTTTCCCTCTTATACGCTTTACTTTAACAACTCAATCAATCTTCAAGGATGTTGTAGTTCAGCGTTGTATCGTTCATATTATATACCAAGTAAGGATTATAAAGCCTTTACAGCACATTTAAAGAAGGTTATATGCTGCCTCAAACTTAAAGTCTGCCGAAGCTGAATTTGAGCGATTTAAACAGGCTTGGAGCAACTATCCGGGTGCAGTGAATGTATGGGTAAGAAACTGGCAGAGCGTTGCACAACTGTTTAACTATGGCAGTGCGAAAGGTTATGTATACCACTAATGTCATTGAAAGTGTCAATTCAAGTTTTCGCAAGGTTACGAAAAAAGGAGCTTTCCCAAGCGAAGACGCTCTTTTAAAGCTCCTGTATCTGCGTATTACAGAACTATACAAAAAATGGAATAACCACCCAGCCACTAACTGGGCTCTCGTCAGAAATCAACACTCTATGGACGACTCTTTACAGGCAAGGATTCTTAAATATGAAAACTTGTGATTGATTATTTTTTCCTTTAAAAATAAACTCACACACTTTACTTGACAAACCCATTCATTGCGTCAATTACGATATTATAATAAAATCTTCTGTTTACATAAACTCAACTAAGCAGCAAAGTATTCCATCGCCGTAAATTCCCACCGTTTCCTTGAACTCTTGAGAATTATATTTCAGAAAAACAGTGTTGTTCTCTGTGACAGGCTTCTTGTAGGATATTCTGATTTTTGAAAAAGAATCTCTGTCAAAACTATCCATTGGCAACGCCTGCAACGCAAAGTCAATATAACGGGTATTGTGAACATGACCGTTAAAATCTATGTCACTGCGGCGTAAATTAAGTTCCGTTTCCGCCGAATACTCAGTAGGTGTGCGAAGTCTTTGAGAGAATTCAAAAATTTCCTTATCTTCCGGCTGATAAGAAGCAAACAGTTCCTCGCTTATGCGTGTCAGTTTCGATGTCTTTAGGTCAATAAGAGCAAATTTTGCCTCAGCACGGATAACCTCTATATCGTCATTGTCGGATATAATAAAATCACGGAATGCGGTACTTGCCGGAGTTTTACCTCTTACCCAGGTTGTAATGTTAAGACACTCGCCATTTTGAGGACGGCGTAAGATTTTTACCTGCCACTCGGTCAGAATCCACGCAATACCGTTCTTATTTGCATCGGCTATACTGTCACCGGCACTTCGAGAATGGTCGTTTGCCGCAGTTTCTAAAATTTGCAAAATAGCTTCATATGACAGATTTCCGTTTCGGTTGTAATCGCTCGGTCGGGGTATATATCTTGCATGATAGTACATGAATGCCTCCTTATAGTCGATTTTTTCTTAATGCCCGCTAATTTGTATTAGTCAGTATTTAAGATTTTTAAGCCATTCTTTAATATCTTCCTCTGCTTGACGAGATAAAGCAAACTGTTCTTCGTTAGCAAATTCGGATTTATCTTCTGCTGAAAGTCCTTTCTGAAATTCGGGATAGGGTGAATGTATAAACGGATGCTGCCCGCCGTCGTATTCTTTTACGGTATAAGGAACGCCTGCCTCTTTTAATACTTTTTGATATTGCGGCGATTGTTGCGAAATTTCGTCAGCACCACCTAAACTGAAAAATGCAGGGGCAAGTGTTGAACTTACTTTTTCGGGCAGCCCCGTTGTCCACGGGCAGAGAAGAATTTGTGATTCCAACTTAAAACCTTTTGCATCCAGCGCAATAGCCGCTTTTGCAGCTAAAAATCCGCCTGCGCTATGCCCGATAACCGAAAACTTAGTAACATCTGCATTGTATTTGTCTGCGTTCTGTTCAAAATAAGCAACCGTATCCGTGATTTCTGTAACGGCATAATCCATAGGCTTTGTATCCAATTTTGTGTAATTAATTGAAACTACGATAACATTCCAATCGTTTGCCCAATAATCGCATTGCGTATCCATTTCATCTGCGTCGCCCAAAAAGAAACCGCCGCCGTGAGCATTGAATAAAACGGGCAATTTCGCATCTGTCGATGTTTTGGGAATATAAACATTTGCATGAATGTCGCCTTTGCCTTTTCGTTCAATGACAAGTCTTTGCCCAATGAGTTCACTGTCGGATTTTTTATATTCATTGCGCAGTGCTTCGTTTTCGGTACGCATATTCGTCATAAAGGCAACCAAGCCGCCAAAAATAAGTGTAAATACAACAGTCAAAACACTTAAAGCAACAACTGATATTTTCCAAAATTTAGATAATTCTTTAAATTTCATTTTATACCCCCATCAAACTGAGCAACGGATAAATGTTTTCCATAAAATATCCTATTGCCGCTCCAATAGCGGCAAGCGTAGTTATGGTAAGTCCGATAACCATACATTTCCAAAACTTTGAAAGCTCTTTGAATTTAAGTTTCTTTTTCCCTTTCGGGCTTTGTTCCGCAGAACATTTTTGATTAAAAACTTGTTCTTCCATTTTGTTCT
The DNA here is from genome assembly GCA_029226955.1 of Clostridia bacterium. Classification (GTDB taxonomy): domain Bacteria; phylum Bacillota; class Clostridia; order Oscillospirales; family Acutalibacteraceae; genus UBA1213. Next base: position 34,111 of record JAQXZA010000012.1, read on the forward strand.
CCTTCTACGTAGTTGTAAGATGTTCAGAAACTCTTGTCCAATAATTCTAATCCGTAAGTCTTTATATTTCCGCCGACTGCGTCTTGAAGCCAATTTGCAATACTCGGATTATCGCCTCTCTTATCGAAATAAATTTTAGTGCCTGTTGCCGTATGAACTGTTAAATGACCGTCCTTTTGTGTCTCCTCGTCCCAAATATAAATTCCGCAATCAGGTATTTGCTCTTGCATATCGGTTAGCATCTTTTTCAATAATTGCTGAAATCTATCGCCTTCGGCTTTTCCGATTGACAAAGGCATATCTTTTTGAGATCCTTCATCGAAAAATCTTTGTGCCATTGACAAATTGTAATCGCGTACGGAACAGTCAAATAGAATTTTCATGTTGCCTCTTTTGCTATGCAATGCAACAAGTGAATCAAGTGTGATATTATCCGAAGTAACAACATCGCTAAACGCCTTGGGCGAATTCCACTCATTCACCATTATATCGTGCCAATCTTCGGTAATAAGCAGAGAACTGTCCACATGTACGGTAACATCTTGCGGATTGTTGAACAATTCAATTGCATCGTCCGCCAAAATAGCCGCTCCGAAACCACCAGCGCTGGAACCTGTAACGAGTAGCTGTTCGGGCGAATCGTTGATATAGTCAAATATCTTCGTCACCAGCTTGCGATAATTATTGTATCCTTCGTAATGAATGGTTTTCGTGCTTCCGTCCAACGCAGTATATTCTTTTGTGTTCGTTCCCGCATGGAAATCGCCGTTACAATATGGTACGCCGATAAATGTCCAATCTTTAAACATATTGTCTTCTGCGGAGTTTCCGATTCCCCATTCCTTTATAGCGTAAGTCATAACATTCAGTCCCGTGTTCAAACGAGGATTATAAAATCCGCCCTCAACATCCATAGACCTTGCCGCCGTATAATCATTTACGCTAAAACTGCCGCCATAGAAATATAGGACGACTTTGTTCTCGCTCCCCCTTGCGGAAATATCCCTGCCATTTGCTGCCGTCCGAGCTGACAGCATCCTCAATATCTACCGCATACCATTCTCCGACTTTGGGTTCGCCGATCAATTGCGGCAAATCTTTTCCCATAGTTTTGTTCACAAAAAAGTTTAATATACTGTTAAAGGATAAAGAAATGATAAGGATGACTGCGATTATGATCGAAAAAATAATAAACAATTTCTTTTTCTTACTTTTCTTTTCCGGTTTTTTGTCTGTAACGGACTCGTTCAAATCCATTTGTTCACTCATTTTTTATATCTCCTTTTAATTGAGATTATCAATGTAACTTAATAGTTGCATAAAACTACCGCGTGAATATTTTGAAATGTCTTTTCTCTCATTATTCAGCAGGCAGTCGGTAAGTAAAAAGAAATCTACACCAATCGGCATTGCAGCAGCATCTTCGGTTGTATCGTTGCCCACCATCAAGCAATCGCCGGGTTTAACGCCTATCTTTTCGATTATCTCTTTGTAGTAAAGCGGGTTCGGCTTGCAATAATGGGAGTTTTCGTAAGAAGTTATCAAAGCAAAATCATCGGGATTTACGCCTGCCCATAGCATTCTTTTCTTTTGTGCCGCCATAGGAAATATGGGGTTCGATGCGAGTACAAGGGTAAAGCCTTTTTCTTTTAATGTCTGAATTGTCTGATTGGCTTGCTCGTTATAACTGTTATGGCTTTTCAGCTTATCAAAATCAGTTTCGTAAAACTCATCAAATTTGACTGCATCCGAATAGACCTTGTCGCCGAAAATCCCGGCAAATTCCTTCCAGAATACTTGCTCGTTCGTTTGCTTTCCGTTATTCATAACCATAGCCTTTGTGCTTTGCCATACGCCGTCAATCAGTCGTTTCGGCTCGTAACCGTATGGGGCAAGCTTCTTTGACAACCTGTCAAAATATGCCATAGTAAATTCGTCCTGTTGCATAGGCAACAGTGTTCCGTCTAAATCAAATAAAATTGTTGTCATCTTCATTTCCTCCTTATTATGTTCGGTACAGAATACCAATCATATTCGGTCCTGTATTTATTCCGATTACACATCCTACCTGATATTCAGCAATCGGAGGTATATCCAATGCTTCTGCACATGCTGTTTTCAGGTTTTCAAATGCTTCCCCATTGTTTCCGTATACGAGGGCGTAATTCGTTCCGGGCTTTCGCTCACTTATACATCTTTCAACGAGAGAGGAGATTGCGTTTTTATCACCTCTTGCTTTTCCGATGATTTTTGCATCTCCGTCCTCAAATGCTATTAAAGGTTTAAAACTCATTACATTTCCGATCCAAATTGACTTTAGCTGTAAGCTTTGGTACAATAGAGTTAACAAGATACAATTGTTGTTATTTGAAACGATAGTATCATTTGTATTATATAAAATATCCCTATGAATTTCAATGGGAGTAGGACTAATTGAGACTTAACGGTATATATAGTATCATTATTATGAGGTAGCAAAATGGGACGAGGTACAAAAACAACTGAATTTCTGAAGGAGTGTCTGGCGGACGCATTGATTCAGCTTATGCGTGAAAAACCGTTTGAAAAAATATCTATACAGGAAATCGCAGACAAATCGGGTGTAGGTCGGGCTACTTGGTTTAGAAATTACAAAGGAAAAAATGAAGCCCTTACATTTAAGCTTATTGTTTTATGGAATCGTTGGTCTGATGAGCATAATGTTTCCGTGCGTGACCGCTTTACTTTGCAAAATACAAAGGATTTTTTTCAATTTAATTACGAGATTCGCAGTATTGTTCAGACGATTTACTCTTCCGATATGCAGTCTGCCGTGTATGACGCCTTTTATCAGGTAATGATGCCGCAGTACGGAGCGAATGCAAAGGAATGCTATCAGGCACGTTTTTACTCATACGGACTTTTTGGCTTGCTTGATGAATGGGTAAAACGAGGATTTAAAGAAACTCCTGATGAAATGGTAAATATACTATATCAGGTTATGGATGATAGAAATGATAATTAATTCAACACCGTTGAAAATGCACCCAACACACAAATGCACCCGTTTATTTTATGGGGTGCATTTGTATCAAAATAAGAACCGTAATTCTGATACAATCTATCAGGATTACGGTTCTTTTCTGTTTGCAGCCAGACAATAAAAAACTCTGATTTTCAAGACTTTTTCGTCTAAGGATTTTTCTCGGTTAAATCTTTAAAAGTAATCGTGTGAAAGATGGGTAATCGTGCGAAAGATAGGGTGTAGCATATTTTATCCGTTCGTCCAACGGTGTGATGTCTTTGATTATCCTTATAACAACTGCTAAATTTACCATTTTCCAAGTTTTCATAAAATAAAAAGTGAATTACTAGCCAAAAGGTGATAAAATGATAGATGACCAAATCAACCATTGAAAACCTAAAGGAGTAATTTACATGAAAATATTATACACCAAAACACCTATAATAAGCAAGCTAAAAAGCATTTTGGAAAATATTTTCAAAAGAAAGCACTCCAATCAAAGAACATCTTTTTGATTTGTTAATATCGGTATTGTGTCTGAATGGGTTTCAATCAGTAAAATTCAACTATGAACATTGCATTGAAAGCATGTCCGGATTTAAGTTAAAGTCATATTATTTTACTCTTAATGAAAGCCGTATTGATCTTACAGAGTGGCTGAAAAACATAATAAATATGGCTTTATCAATAATTCCTCTGAAGCTTAAAGAACAACCAATTATTTTGTCTGTTGATGATACAATGGTAGAAAAGTACGGAGAAAACTTTGAAAACAGCGAATTACTTTTTGACCACGCAAAACATAACGGTTCAAATTATTTAAAAGGTCATTGCTTTATAAGCCTTATGCTTTCTATACCTGTACTTGAAAATAATCAGATTCGTTATATATCTTTTCCAGTAGGATATAGAATTACCAGTTTCCAAGAAATAATCAAAAGCATCTGAAGACAACAAAAGAGCATTTTTGGGATAAAAAATTTTGATATAGTAACAAAAATCAAATGTATAATATATATGTGTCGAGCCTAGAGTGGTGGGGCTGTACGCCTTTAAAGGAACATAAAGGAGCATAATAAATTTTCCTCCATGCTTAATTGCATGGAGGTTATTTTTTGTTAAAGTTCATTTTTTCAAGCAGATATTATATATATGATAGCAATATCAAATTACTAAAACATAAAATCTATGGAGGTGTTTTTATGAAAGTTTTAGTAAAAACAAAAGACCTGAGCCGTTCCGACTGGCTCAGGTATCGTGCTATGGGCATAGGAGGTTCTGATGTTTCCGTTGTTGCGGGCATTAATCCTTACCGCTCGGTATATCAGCTGTGGCTTGAAAAAACAGGACAGATTGAACCTGAACAGAGCGACAGCGAATATGCACATTTCGGTACACTGCTGGAACCTGTCATTCGCAAGGAATTTACTGAACGGACAGGATTAAAGGTAAGACAGAAACATATGATTCTGCAAAGTGAAGAATATCCCTTTATGCTTGCAAATCTTGACGGCATAATCAATGTTGATGGGGAGAGGTGCATTTTTGAAGCAAAAACAGCTTCGGCTTATAAAACCGATGACTGGCAAAATGGAATACCGCCTGAATATATGCTGCAAATACAGCATTATATGGCGGTAACCGGTGCAAAGAAAACTTACATAGCTGCTTTGATTGGCGGCAATCATTTCATCTGTAAAATGATTGAGCGTGATGATTCAATTATTCAAAAGATTATTGCTATGGAAAAGTGTTTCTGGGAAGTCCATGTTCTGGGCGGTGTTGAACCTGTCCCTGACGGTTCATCAGCTACAACAAAATATTTAAACGGCAAATACAGCAATGTAAACGGTAATACGGTAAAGCTGCCGGAAGATATTATTCCTGAATGTGAAGAGTATAACAGACTTTCAAGTCAGATTGATGAATTGAATACTGAAAGAGATGCCGTTTGCAACCGTATAAAAAATGTACTGAAAGACAATGAATTCGGTTTGGCAGGGAAGTATAAAATCTCATGGAAAAATGTCAATTCATCCGGCTTTGATAAAACCAGATTCAAGGCAGATAATCCCGAACTGTACAATCAGTACATAACACATTCACAATACAGGCGTTTCAGTGTAAGTCAGGCGGTGACGGCATAATGGAAGATGTTAAAATCAGGTTGTTAAGAGCCGATGAAATTGAGTGTCGTATAGGCACTATAAGCGAAAAGGGATTATCCCTTTTGTTGTATAAGGACGCAAGAGCCGATATGAAAATTCTTGATGAAACCTTCGGCTGCTTTGGCTGGAAACGTACTCATCAGAGCATTGACGGAAATCTTTATTGTACAGTTGAGATCTGGGACAGTGATAAAAAATCGTGGATAGCAAAGCAGGATGTCGGTACGGTCAGCTATACAGAAAAAGAAAAGGGTCAGGCTTCTGACAGTTTCAAACGAGCCTGTGTTTCTGTGGGTATCGGGCGTGAATTATATTCAGCACCGTTTGTTTGGATATCTGCTCAGAAATGTAATATTCAGCGAAAAAATGATAAGCTGATTTCCTATGACAAATTTTCTGTAAGTGAAATATCCTACAATGAAAATCGTGAAATAATCGGTTTGTCGATTATAAACGACGATACGGGAGAAATTGTATATTCTATGATTCAAAAAGGTTCTCAAAAAGCCAATCCTGTAAATTCACAGTTTTATGAATTTAACAACGAACTGAAAAGAACAGGCGTACTACTTGATGCGGTGCTTGCAAGATACGGTGTCGGCAGTATAGAAGAAATGACACCGGAATTACTTAACAAGGCGATTAACAGCCTTAAAAAAACAAAGAACAAATCAGCATAAAAACAGAAAACGAACCGTTGGCGATGAAATGAATTTATCGCTGACGGTTCGTTTTTGTTTATAAATAATTATTATATGAAGGAGAGCTTTACTATGAACGAAATTACTATGTGCAGTTACTGCGGCTGTGAAATCGAGGACAATGTATATGAGGTTGAGGGAGAGTATTTCTGTGAAGATTGTTACGAAGATGAAACCTTTGAATGTGAATGCTGCGGTGGCAGATTTCTGAACAGTCACGACCATGGGGATGAAAACATAGGACTTTGCCCGGATTGTTACGATGAACATTATCATCGTTGTGTGCGTTGTAACTGCCTGATTCATTCCAGTAATGCATATTGGTATGACGGTGATGCCTATTGCAGCGATTGCTATGAGGATGATGAAGATTGTGAAGATGATGACGGTTATATAAATGATTATTATTACAAGCCTTCACCTGAGTTTTATAAATGTCCTGATGAAAAGCGGGTTCGTTATTATGGCGTTGAGTTGGAAATAGACAGGGGAGGCAGAGATGAGTACAATGCGGAAGAAATTTATAACACCGCCAACAAAGGCAGTGACATACTCTATATCAAATCTGATGGTTCACTTGATGACGGTATGGAGCTTGTAAGTCATCCCTGTTCGCTGAAATACCACAGATATAACTTTCCGTGGTTTGATATTATGCAGAAAGCAAAGGATCTTTATTACCGTTCACATAATACAAGCACATGCGGATTGCATATACATATCGGCAGGGCAGAACTGGGTGCAACCATAGAACAGCAGGAAGAAGTTATTGGCAGAATTATGTTCTTCTTTGAAAGCCACTGGAATGAAATGTTCAAATTTTCAAGAAGAAGCGAATATTCACTTGACAGATGGGCATCAAGATACGGCTATAAAGACAGACCGAAAGAAATTCTTGAAGATGCCAAGAAGAACAGCAAGGGCAGATATGTCTGTGTGAATATCACTAATGAAAATACAGTTGAAATAAGAATGTTCAGGGGAACTTTGAAATGGAATACATTTATGGCAACGATTGAAATGGTTGATTCCATCTGTGAAAATGCAGTCAATCTTACTGACAGCGATATACATAAGCAGTCATGGAATGACTTTGTTATGCTGATAAACCCTGAATACAAAGAGCTTATAAAGTATCTGAAAGAAAAACGACTTTATGTTAATGAACCGGTAGAAAACGAGGAGGAAATTTAAAATGTGTGCAATATTCGGACTTGTAAATTATAAGCATGTTATAAGCGGAAAACATCTTAAAGAGCTTGTGGAAGCTCTTTCAACAGAATCAGAGGTAAGAGGAACAGATGCTTCGGGCATTGCGTATGTGAAGAACGGGGAAATGGTAATCTATAAAAAGCCAAAGCCTGCACATAAGATGAAATTCTATTTTCCTGCTGATACAACCATACTGACAGGTCATACCCGTATGACAACTCAGGGAAATGCAAAGTTTAACTTCAACAATCACCCGTTTGCAGGCAAAACTGCTGACGGGTGTTTTGCACTTTGTCACAACGGTGTAATCTATAATTATGATTTTCTGGAAAAGACTGAGGATTTTCCGGATACTCATATTGAAACGGACAGTTATGTTGCAGTGCAGCTTATTGAAAAGTATGGCAGACTGGATTTCGGCACCATTGCAAAAATGTCGGAAACGGTTCAGGGGTCGTTTGTATTCACCATTCTTAACGATGACAACACGCTGTACATATCCAAAGGAGATAATCCCTTGTGTCTTATCCATTATAAACAGCTTGGATTGTATGTATATACATCAACAATTGATATTATGCAGGCAGTGCTTAAAGGCAGTTTTCTGGAAAGATTTCCTTTTGAAGTTATCAATGTAAATGAAGGCGAAATTATCAGCATAAGTAAAAACGGTAAACTTGAAAGAAGCTGTTTTACTTTTGAGGATTATGGTTTTAATTTATATTACGACAGATATTATGACTATTATAAGGATAAACTTGATGACAGTTATCTTTACAGTATTTGCAATATGTTTGGTATATCACAGGAAGATATGATTCTTCTGTATGAAATGGGGTACTGCGATGAAGAAATAGAAATGATGCTTGATGACAAGGAACTTTTGCAGAGCTGCATTGAAGAGGCAAAAATGTGCATAGGTGAGTATATCTGAGTTGATATTATAATATTATCGAAAATTGGTTTGACTTGGATAATTTCCGGTGATAAAATAAATTCAGAGGGTATTTTTGAAGTATTAAGTGTCGGGAATGTGCATGAAACATTTCACATTTCCGACATTTAAAAAATATCCCCAAAAAATTTATATTATTGAAAGGATGTCAAGAACAATGAGCAAAAAATCAATGGATCAAAAACAGAAAGAATATTTCCAGTCAATCCGTAAAAAAATTCTTAAAAGGTTAGGAAACGATAAACAAGTGTCACCATATGAATTTGATGATGATATTACAGATAAGCAAGATAGATTCAATGAATCTACGAGTATCGCACATATGGTCACAAGATTCATGAATTCACTTGTAGATCCGGAATCACCATTTCAATGGTTTGATTTTACGGAAAAGAATAAAGATGTTTTTGTTGAATTAGGGGTTATTCTTATCCAACGATCATCAGATAATCACCAAATATACAGCCAAATGAAAAAATTGAATACAATGACTGATTTTAAAATTTTTATCAAAGATTTTAACAATGTTAGCCTTGATGAAATTTGTAAGAAAAACCCTCAATTAGAAATCCTAACACATGATAATTTTAGGCGTTGCATGAATTCTGTTACTGAACGTGTCAAGATTTATAATATCGCAAATTACAAAGACACGGTTCAGATAATTAAGGATGCAAATACTGAAGTTTTTATAGAAATCGATAAAGCAAAAAAAGCATTACATAATGCAGGTTACAACAGCTCCGTTCCTGAATATATTGAGTATTATATGGATTTGATTGACCATATTGTTAAAGTGTCAATTTATTTGATAAATTACCGGGGTATAGTATGCAACAGCTATATTAGCCAATTAAGCTTTGATGAGTTTTTTGATAAAATGATAGACGGAGCTAAGGCTATAAAAGAAAAATTAAGAGAAGTACTATTGAAAAATAAAAAATTCGTGAACAGCGATATCAAGGAAAAAATCACCAGGTTTGCTTATTACCTTGAACGCAAGGCTGCATACAAAGAATCCGCAGAAACAATGAATTTGCTTTGTGATGAAATAGACAGTGATCCTGAAAAATTTGATTTGGATCGCAACTATTTGAAATACAGATACTCATTCAATCGTATAAGAAGTTCTGGTAAAAATAGCAAAGTAAAGAAAGCAAAAGTTTTGGTAACAGAATCCGAAAGAGTGACTAATTATAACCAAAAAATAAAAAGCATTAAGGCTTTAATGATTTTTGCCCGGGATAATTTTCACAATGAAATTATTGATTATAATTGCAGAAATGTAAAGGCTCTTTTCCGGGAAATATATGTCATAAAGACACAATCTCCTGTGTTAAAACGAACTGCAAATACAATAGTCAGGGATTTTGAGTCCAAAAAATTATTCAAAAAACCGGGAGAATCATATACGAATGAAGAACGAAAAATACTGGAGCAAAAAACCCGCTTTTTGGATTTAAAATGTACAAGAGGATTACTTTCCGCTCTTGGAATGTCGTCTTATTACAGTAAATATTGTGAGTTAAGACAAATTATGTGGGATACTTTGTTATTATCTTACAGTGCAATAGACGAGGATTATATTTATAGTGTTATCAGGGATATCGGGAATCTGTTTACTGACCTGCTTCTGATTGAATAACGCAGATTCAGCGAAGAACACTTGATTGTATCAAGAATGATAAACGCTTATATTTCAAGCCGTCATAGGTTAAGATGACAACTTTTTATATGATGCTTTGCTGTCTTTATTTTGTAGCAAGAGGCATAATGTACATTTTATACAAAAAACATCATCGTTATTATAAAAAATTCGTCAAATAAAATTTTATATAAAAAATCGGCGTATCAGGCTATAAAATGTAGTTTGGTACGCCGATTTTGTTATGTTGTTTGTAAAAATTGATGTTAAATTTATCTTTTCATAAGAAGTTGTTGGTATTCTATATACAAATACCTTAAAAATATTTTGACAAAAAAATGAAAAACTCATTCATTATACAGACGAGCTTCCTTAGTGTATAATCATTTTCAAGATAAAACCTTGCGGACACAGTTTCGTAAGGTGTATCGAAACCGGTTTTGATAATTATCTTAAAAAATTAACCAGGAGGTTACTTCTATGATAAAAGGTATAATTAAAGTTCAGGCACCTGAGAAAGCAAACTATCAGGATGTGTATGAACTTATCAAGGAAAAAAACGTCGTATGCTGTGTGAATAACACAATTTATATTCAGAACGACAATGAGCTGTGGATCAAGGTATCTGATAATAAAGCAGTTTTAATGATCCGAAGCATGTTCGCCGACAGTAACTGGCAACCATTTCTGGGTACAGACAAAGTATTGACTCTGATCCGGAATTTAAAGACCGATCCCTCTCTGCAAAAGCCGGAAAGTGATTTTATACATCCTGACCTGATAAGATTTAAAAATGGTATATGGAATATCTCCTGTGATAGTTTTCAATATTTAAATTCCAAACCATTATTCAGAAGGTCGGTTGATGTTTGCGTTCCGATTGAAGTCGAAGAAGAATCTCCGGAATTTGTTAATTTCTGTGAACATGTTTTTGATCAGAAAAATTACACACAGAAGAAACAGGTACTTTATGAGATTATAGGTTATGCCATATCTGATATTGAAAATGTAAAAAAGGCGATATTCCTCATAGGTCCAAGCAATACTGGGAAATCTGTTATTTTAAGATTTATCCAAAGGCTGGTTGGCGAAGAGAATGTCAGCAATATTTCTCTTGACAATTTTGCCCACAGATTCAGCGTTGCTGAAATGGCAGGCAAATGTCTGAATATAAGCGGTGAAGTGCCAAGCGGAGTGCTGACCGGAAAAGCATTGGACATTTTTAAAAATCTGACAGGAGGTGACAAAATTGAAATAGAGAAAAAGGGCTGTCAGCCTTCCTCAGCAAAAATCGCTACCAAGTTGCTGTTTGCCGGTAATACTTTACCGGTGTTCAGTAATGTGGACGGTACAGACTCACTTGTAGAACGCTTGCATATCATTTTATTTGATAAGCAGGTTGAAGAAAGTGAGAGGGATAAAGATCTTGAAAATAAGCTGTGGGAACAAAGGGATCTGATTGTAAGATACGCATTAACTGCTGTAAATCGATTTGTTTCAAACAACAAAGAATTTATAGTTCTTGATGATGAAAAGCAATTATTACAATCAATGGCGAAAACTGCCAATCCTGTTTCATACTTCCTGGAAAGCTGTATGGAATACGGAGAAGAATATTTTATACATATATCTGATGCTTATGAAGCTTTTCGTAAATTTGCAGCTGAAGAAGCTTTGCCTGATGTTCCAAGAACAATATTTCGTAATATGGTTGCAATGCATGCAAATATATGTATATGTAAAACAAAAAAGCGGTTAGGAAAAAATTCACCTAAAAGCTGTTTTCAAGGAATAAAATTAAAAAATTATTTGTATGACAAAAAGCAAGATACCGAAATGTATGACACAGAGGAGGAAATTTAATATGTCTAATAAAGAAAAGATAAGCGTTTGGTTAGACCCGGAAATCAATGAGATGCTTGAACGGATCAAGCAGAAAACAGGACAGAATAAAAGTCGTTTGATAAACAGAATATTAAAACAAAATTCTGCTGATATAATAATTATAGAGTCAACAAAAATCGCGGCATCGCTTTTTGATATCCGGCGTTTACTGAAGCAAATGCCGGATGATGATTCCGTCAAAGTGAAAGTTGAAGCTGCTTGCGACTTGCTGACACAGGAACTATATAATTTGTTTGATAAAGGGGGCGATTCAAATGGCAATTTTGAAAGCGATAAATGTTAAGAATGCAGACAGAAAGAGATTTCTTGAAGCACTTGACTATGTTTCAAATCCTGCCAAAAATCCTGATACAGACTTGTCGGACAAAGCCAAAAAGTTTGAAATGGTAACTTTGGTTAACCGTAAACTTTATGGACAGGAAGACTGCAAAAGACAATTTAAGCAGTATATTATATCCATGGAAAATGAATGACCCGATAATCCCCATAACCGTGAAAGATTCAACAAAGCATTTTCCGGGGTTGTAAATGAATGTGAAATGTATTTCATGAATAAGGGATACATGGCGTCAGGATATATTCATTATAATACAAATCATCCTCATTGTCATATACTGCTTGAAACCTGTAATGGAATAAACGGTAAGCAATATACAGAGTCACAATCCGATCTTGCAAACTTTAAAAAATTTGTAAGTTCAATACTCCTCAGTTATGGATTTGACGAAAAAATACTTATTGAGGTTAAATTCATTACCGAAGAAGAATTGTTTCAGGAGGAACAATCCGATATTATATCCGATGATAAAATTGACTCCGTTGATAAGCATTGTAAATCTTCGGACGACGGCAAGGAAAATTTCACTTCGGAAATATTGCCATGGAACATTGGAACTATGGAACACAGCCGAACACATATTCCGCAAAGAGTAATGTGCTTAACAGTAGCACCGGAACAAAAAAAGGAAATGTGTAAAATAGTACCGCAAAACAAAAAGAAAATTATGTGCAACATAATTTCACACAAATAAATGTCAGGAGGATAATAACATGCAAAATAAACTTTATTATAGTGCTATGGATGTTTCGGAACTTTTAGGGATTTCACGATCAAAAGCCTATTCCATAGTAAAAGAAATGAATAAGGAACTTTCCGAAAAAGGCTATATTGTAATTGCCGGAAAAGTTCCCAAGAAATTTCTTGAAGAAAAGTGCTACGGCATTATAGACTGATGATTATATATTGATATGAATTTCCGGGAGGCAGCAATGTCTCCCGGAATGAATTTTAAGGAGCGTAGAGAGCAATGACAGTAACTAAAAACTCAAAAGGACTGTGGGATGTACAGTTTTACTATAAGGATTATCAGGGCAAAAACATCAAAAAGCATAAGCGTAATTTCAAAACCAAAAAGGAGGCCGTTGAATGGGCGGAAAGATTTATCGCACAGCAATCACATAATTTAAATATGGATTTTGAATCGTTCTGGCAGCTTTACAGGGAAGATATGTCAGGTCGTCTCAGAGAAAATACTTTCCGCACAAAAGACTATATTGTAGAACTGAAAATTCTTCCGTATTTTGGCAAAAAGAAAATTGCTGATATTACCGCTGCTGATATAAGACGATGGCAGAATAGTCTTATAAGACAAGGATATGCCCCTACATACTTAAAAACAATCCATAATCAGCTCAGTGCAATTTTCAACTATGCTGTCAGATATTACGATTTGCCTAAAAATCCCTGTATACAGGCAGGATCAATGGGAAGACGAAACGCACAGGAAATGCAGTTCTGGACGCAGGAAGAATTTGAAACATTTATCGAGGCTGTAAAAGATAAACCCATTTCCTACTATGCTTTTATGATTATGTACTGGACAGGTATCAGGGTAGGGGAATTGCTTGCACTCACAATTTCCGATTTTGATGCGGAGGAGAAAACCTTGTCGATTACAAAATCATATCAGAGAATAAACGGAAAAGATGTTATTACCGAACCCAAAACATCTAAAAGCAATCGAGTAATAACGCTTCCGAACTTTCTTGCAGCAGAAATTGAAGAGTATATCAGTAAGCTTTACGGTATGATGCCAAATGACAGGATGTTTGTAATTACAAAATCTTATCTGGAAAAAGAGATGATCAGAGGGGTAAGAATTTCAGGCGTGAAGAAAATCAGGTTACATGACCTTCGACACAGTCACGCATCGTTGTTAATTTCCAAATTAGGAGCACAGCCAAATCTTGTTGCGGATCGTCTCGGACATGAAAAAATACAGACAACACTTTCTGTATATTCGCATCTTTATCCTAACCAGGCACGAAATCTTGCTGATAAGTTAGATGAACTTGTTGACAAATCTGACGAAGAGGAGATTGATGAAAATGCCAAGCAACCATAAAGAGCATCCCACAATATCCTTTCGTCCGAGTGAATGGGCAAGAAAAATTATAGAACAAAGGGCAGAGCTTAGTGGGATGTATAAAAAAGACTTCATTACAAGAAGCTGTGTATATTCAAATATAGTCGTGGTAGGCAAAAATGAAAATATACAGCGTATAGTTGATGAGGCACAGGAAATGCAGGCAGTTATGATAGAACTGCTTGAACAAATTTATTCCGGTAGGTTTAAGTTGTCTGATGAAAGTTATAATCAGCTCAAAGAAGATTATATGGCTTTTACGATAACATTAGTTGATATACTTGACGGAGCCGCCTATTTGTTTGAAAAGGAGGCAGTCAAAAATCGAAAAAACTGGAAAGCAGAACTTGAGTTAGAGCAATACCGAAATATTTTAAAACTGTAAAATTCAAAGCACAAAACAGATTCGCATAAACCGCCAGGGGTGGTTTATACGGAGAAGTTTTGTGCTTTGAATTTTTTTGAAGGTTAAAGAGAAAATCTTAACATTTTGTTTTTAGTGAATTTTACTATATATTATTGATTTTAAAGATAAAATAATGAAAAAATTTCTATGGCATTGTGAGAAATGCTTGTTTTTTCTTTGTGCTTATGATATTATTTAGTAAACTATTTTTTGTGTGAATTTGAATTATTGAGACGAAGATTGCATTGTAGCTACTTGTTATAGTAAACTTTGGAAGCTTCTTGTTGACTGAAATATGAATAAAACCGGCATAAAAAGCATCCGAAGTAAGCTTTAATCTAATACTTCGTTTGGGTAAAAACGAAACAGTATCTTTTAAGAGTATTGAAAAAATATGTATGGCTCTGAAGTGTAATATTATTAGGAAAATATTTAGGATATACTCTCTTACTTATAAAAGCGAGAGAGTATGTCACTAAATAAAATTTCACTAATATGTAGCTGGTAAATGAAGAAAATAAAGAAAACAAATTGAAGTCTTGATTTGCAGACGGCGAAAGGAATAGGGTAAAGATGGGAAATATTATACCTGCTTGGAAATTTTCAAAAAATAATATTTCTGGGCTATTAAAACCAATCATTTATTGTTGTCCATATGAAGGCATTGCAGATACAGCAGTGTCAATCAACCTGCTTTTAGCTAAGAAATTGGTTGAATGCAGATTAACCCGAAGGACAATGCGAATAGAGACCTTTTTTAATCAAATCTTGAGTCAGTTGCCAGATGGTGCTGTAATCAAGGATTTTGATGTAATGTTTAATCCAAAATATAAAGTAGACGTGCTACGAATTATGACAGTTGCATGCAAAAAGAAACCATTCAGTGTTATATGGCCTGGAAAATGTGAAGATGGAAAGCTGTTCTATGCTGAAGATGGTTACCTTGATTTCAAGGTGTTCAATGTAGAAGAATACGATGTAACATGTGTTGTTTAAGGAGGAGCATAAAATGAAATATTCTGAGTTAATCAGTTTCAATCCCATTGAGGATGTCATACAGCTTGTAACAGCTGGAGATACCAATAAGGCTCGTGAGTATGTAAAAACCTATGTTATGTCTGATTCAATGGCAGAAGCTTTACAGGCTCCGATTATTGACCAATTGCAAATGGACGAGGTGGTTGATAACAAAGGCGTGCTGGTAGTTGGTAACTATGGTACCGGTAAATCTCACTTGATGTCCGTTATCTCTGCTATTGCAACGGATGCTGACAATTTGCAGTATCTACAAAATCGTAAGTTTGCCAAGCAGATGGAACCTATTGCTGGCAAATTTGAAGTTCTGCGCATTGAGATCGGTGGTCTTGTTATGCCTCTGTATGATGTCATAATGGGCGATGTGCAGGATGACTTTGATAGTCGTGGTATCAAATTTGAAGTACCTGAATACGGCAGCGTAAAGAGCCTTAAGACCGTTATCAAAAATATGATGATTGCCTTCTCTAAGAAGTATCCTGATAAGGGTTATTTGATCATCGTTGATGAGTTCCTGTCTTATCTTTCTTCCCGTGATGAGAGAGAAATCGTTCTTGACCTTGAATTCTTTCGTGCTCTTGGTGAGATGTGTTCTAAGTCCAAGTTGCGTGTCATTTTTGGCATGCAGGAGAAAATTTTTGATAATCCTCGCTTCAGCTTCGTGGCCGACACACTGAAACACGTTAGTGATCGTTTCACTCAACTTATTATTACAAAGGAAGCTACATCCTATGTTGTGTCTGAGCGTATTTTGAAAAAAACGCCCGAGCAAAAAGCAATGATTCGCAAACACCTTGAACAGTTCTGTGGTCTTTATACCGGCATGTCATCCAGATTGGAAGAATTTGTGGACTTGTTCCCGATTCATCCTTCCTACATTGACGTATTTAATAAAATTTATTTGATAGAGAATCGCCACATCCTGAAGAATATCTCGGTAACCATCAAGAGCATCTTTAACACCGAGGTTCCTCAGAATGCACCGGGCATCATTTCCTTCGATAACTATTGGCCTGCAATCAAGTCTAATGGTCTGCTGAAGAGCGATGTGACCATCAGTCGTGTTGTGAATGCCAGCCAGCAGTTGGAAGATATTATCAACCGTGCTTTCCCGAAAGCTGTGTACAAGCCTCTGGCGACAAAGATTATCTATGCTTTGAGTGTGCACAGGCTTACTACCAACGGTCTGGATGTGCAGTTTGGCATGACTGCGGAAAATTTAAAGGATGACCTGTGCCTGTATCTGCCTATGCCGGAGCAAGATGCAGATTTTCTGCTTTCTCTCATCAAAACCACTTTGCGTGACATCATGACTACCGTTTCCGGTCAATTCATCATTTATAACGATGCAAACAATCAGTATTACATTGACGTGGATAAAATTGTGGACTACGATGCAAAGATTAAGCAGAAGGCTTCCATTCTGGCTGATGGGGAATTGAACCGCTATTTCTATGATGTTGTTTATCGGTGCTTGGAGTGGGACGCAAAGCAATATGTTACCAACTTCAATATTTATGAATATGATCTAAATTGGGATTCTCACAATATTTTCCGTGAAGGATACTTGTTTATGGGTCTGCCAGGAGAGCGTAGCACTGCCCAGCCGGAGCGTGATTTCTATATTCATATCATGCCTCCTTATGACGAGAACGGCAGTTGTGTGAAGAATCTTACTGATGAAGTATATCTGTACTTCAAATCCTCGGATGAATTCCGTGAAATTATGAGCTTCTATGCTGCAGCACAGAGTCTTGCCCAGATCAGCGAAGGTAAAGATAAGGAAGCATACAATAACAAGGCGAATATACTCCGTAAGAGTCTAATTAAGTATCTGAATGAAAATAAGAACACTTGCTTCGATGTAATTTATCAAGGTAAGAAGCGTCAGATGATTGAAGCTTTGAGAGGTCGCTATAACCGTGACATGACCTTCAAGGATACCATCGACCTTGCAGCGTCACTGTGTCTCGATGAGTATTTTTGTGATAAGTACCCGGACTTCCCGATTATGAAGACCAAGATTACCCGCCGCAACATGGCAGACTGTGCTCGTGCGGCGTTTGACCATTTTGCTGGAAGAAAGACGCAGCAGTCTACATTAATGCTTCAAAGCTTTGGCATTCTGGATGGCGACAAAATTCGTCCAGAAGGCTCCAAGTATGCAGCTTACTACATTGACCAAATTCGTAAGCTGCCGCCGCAAGGCGTTCTGAATTATTCTGACATATTTGAGCCTTGCTTCATGGATACATATATCGAGAAGAAGTTCAAGATTGAGTTTATCTTTACTCCAATCATTTTCTTGTCTATGGTGTATGGTGGATATGCTGTTATTACAACAAAAGGCGGAAAGACCATCACAGCTTCCAATTTGGATCAGATTCCAAAGACCAATGTTACGGATCTGTACGAGTTCAAATATCTGTCTAGACCAGCTCAGATTTCTATGGCCGAACTTAAGAAGCTGTTTGAAGTGCTGGATATCAATCCTGCATTATTGGATAATCCGAATGACCGTGAGAAAGGTGTGGCTTATCTGCTTACCAAGGCACAGAAGCTGGCTAACTCTGCTGTACTGTCAGCAAACAAGTTGAATAATGGATTCGACCTGTGGGGAGAGCCTTTGGCAAATACCGCAGAGGTCGCTATGCTACAGAAGGCTTGTGCTGCTGTTAGGGACGAGTTTAGCAACTATCAGTCGAAGTTCAACACTCCTGCTAAACTGAATAACTTTAGTCTTTCTATGGAACAGGTTGATACGCTGGCTGAACAAATCGCACAGATGTTGAAGATTCCGCAGTTTTTAAGCTTCAAGTCCGGTTGTGCTGATATAGTTTCTTATATTGCAAACATTGAATATATTAATTTGGGTGAAGCATTCAAAGCAGAGGTTGATTCTGCGAAAGCCGAGTTTCGTGCTATCCGTGATAGTATCATGGATGGTGCTTCTGGCGAAGTTGCTGCTCAGAAGGTTGATGTTGTCCTGTCCAAAGTGAAGGAAAAATATATCAACATCTATTTTGAAAACCATAAAAAGAAGAGACTGGATATTACCGATGCCCAGCGAAGAGGAAAAATTCAGGAAGGTCGTTCACTGGCAAGTCTACGCAAACTACGATCCATTGAAATTTTGTCCGCTGCTAAGCTGACCGATATTGAGACCGAAATGTCCAGTATCAAGGTCTGCTATGAACTGACACCGGAAGAACTGAAAACTACGCACATTTGTCCGCACTGCCGCTATCATCTTGACGATAAGGTGAAACCAGTATACGGTCAGTTGGACAATCTGGAAATTCGTATTGATGACCTGCTTACCGAGTGGACACAGACTCTACTCAATACTATTTCTGATCCGATCGTTGCCAGCCAAAAGAAGTTCCTGTCCACCGAACAGCAACGGGCAATTGACGATTTTATTTCAAGTGGCACTCTGCCAAAGCGTGTGGACGACTTCTTTGTTAAGGCTATCAACGCATTGCTGAAGGGCTTTGAACCGGTGGTTATCGATATTGATGATCTGATGGAAAAACTGGAACAAATGCCGCCGATGGATGAAGCATCCTTCAAGGCAAAGGTAAACGAGCTGATTTCTTCCTATACAAAGGGTAAGGATTCTGGCAAACTGCGTATCGTTGTGAAACGCAGAGAAAGTGAGGGTTAAATGAAACCGAGAAAATTGACAAAAGAGGACATTGATAAAGTACGAAACATAGAGGGTTTCCCCATCGGTAGTGACGAGGATATTATCGCACTCTCAGATGCACCTATGTATACTGCATGTCCAAACCCGTTCATTGCTTCATTTTTGGAAGAATACGGAACGGTATATGATGAAGAAAGAGATGAATGTGTGCATGTTCCGTATACAGATGATGTTGCCGAAGACAAGCATGATTTGATATATAATATTCATACCTATCATACAAAGTGCCACCAAAAGCAATTATGACATATTTAGAGCATTACACAAAACCTGGTGATGTTGTTTTGGATGCGTTCTCTGGTTCAGGGATGACCGGAATAGCTGCACAATTATGTCCTAGTGGGCAAAGAAACGCTATTCTTATTGATTTATCGCCGTATGCTTCATTTATAAGCATGAATTATAACACTCCTAATGATGAAAAAATTATTTTCGATTTGGAAGCAATTATAAGTGATTTAGAATCGCAATACGGTGACTTTTACCGAACTAATCATGTGGTGGATGGTCATGTTCAAAAAGGAATTGATGGACGAAATATTGAGGGAACAATAAATTATACTATTTGGTCGGATGTTTTCTTCTGCCCACATTGCGGTCATGAGATGGTCTATTATCATTCTGCACTTGATGGAAGAATGAAAGCAATGAAAAAGTTTAATTGCCCTGAGTGTAATTTTGAGATTACAAAAGCCAATATGATTCTCAAAAAGACGACAGAAGTCGATGCTTCAGGTAAATTGTATGAGTTTGTTCAAAAAAAACCAGTTCTTATTAATTATTCTATTGGAAAAAAGCGTTTCTTTAAAGAGCCAGACGAGTGTGATTTGAAAAAAATCGCAGAAGCCCGTCCGACAAAATGGATTCCAAGAGATGAATTGCCAGTTGGATATAATACAGAACAGCCGAAGCATTCTCATGGGATGTGTTGGGTGAATTCATTCTACACCAGTAGAACACAGTTATTCTTAAGTGAAGCGTATGATAGATTTAGGAAAGATAAGAAAAAGATATTCTTGTTTACAAGCATTTTGCCTAAAATGACACTTTTAAATCGATATATGCCTGAACACGGAAGTCGAGCCTTAGTTGGACCAATGGTGGGTACATATTATGTTCCATCTTTAAGTGTAGAAAACAATGTTATTAATCAGCTTCGTTTTCAATTGCAAAAACTTGGTCATTTGTCTTACTCAAAAGGGAATGTGTTGGTTAGCAACCAATCAGCAACAGATCTTAGCAATATTCCTGATAATAGCATTGATTATATTTTTGTTGACCCTCCATTTGGAGCAAATATCATGTACTCGGAGCTGAATTTTATGCCCGAAAGCTGGCTGGGTATAAAAACTCAAAATAAGGAAGAGGCGATTGTTAATAATATACAAAAGAAGGCACTTCCTGAATACACAAATTTGATGTACAGAAGTTTTGCAGAACTATTTCGAGTCTTAAAGCCTAATCATTGGATAACTATTGAATTTCATAATTCCAAAAATGCTGTATGGAATGCTATTCAGCAAAGTCTACTGGCGGCAGGATTTGTTATTGCAGATGTAAGAACCTTGAGCAAAGAAAAGAAAACGGTAATGCAGTACAAGTCTGATAACACTGTGGATCAAGATCTTGTTATATCGGCCTATAAACCTAAGGATAGTTTTAGAAAATCATTTCTAAGTAAAGTGGGTAGTGAAGATACCGCATGGGAGTTTACAAGACATCATTTAGAAAATCTTCCAGTTGTTGTTGTTTCAAATGATAAGATTGAGGTGATTTCTGAAAGACAGGCTTTCTTACTATTTGACAGAATGGTAGCTTATCATATTATGCAAGGATTGCCTGTGCCTATGAGTGCAACAGATTATTACCGCGGTCTCGACGAGAAATTCTTGAAACGTGATGGTATGTACTTCTTGGCTGATCAGGTCAACGAGTATGACACTGCAAGAATTAAGACCGATGTAGAAAACATTCAGTTGAGTATGTACGTTACTAATGAAAAGACCGCTATTTCTTGGTTGTATCAGCAGCTGAGCGATGAGTTCGGTGGTCCGCAGACCTATGCAGAACTGCAACCGAAATTCATGCAGGAAGTTAAATCTATTGATAAGTTTGAAGCTATGCCGGAGCTGTCTACACTGCTGGAAGAAAACTTCTTGCAGGACGAAAAAGGCCGTTGGTATATTCCGAACACTACCAAGGAAGGCGATGTAATCAAACTGCGTGAAAAAAAATTGTGGAAGGAATTTGAAGGCTATATGAACTCAAAAGGCAAGCTGAAGTTGTTTCGTTCAGAAGCTATTCGTGTCGGCTTTTCTCGCCTCTGGAAAGATAAGAACTATCAGGCAATTGTTGATATTGCAGAACGACTGCCTGAGCAGACTATTCAGGAAGACGCAAATTTGCTTATGTACTATGATATTAGCTTGGGGAGAGTGTAAGGAGTTGAATATATGAAATTCACTGAATCTATGTTAGATAACTATTCTCAACCATTGAGTGCAACAGAGGATCAATACTGCCAAAATGCTATATGCATGGTCAGTGATGCTCTGAAACGCTTGGGTTTTACCGATGACGGCAAAGCAATCAGTCCGTTGTATCCGGATACATATGCATATTCTCTTCAACTGAGAAATGCAAGTAACAACCGAAAAATCAAACTATTTGTTCAAGGATCATATGCAAACAATACCAATGTACGTACGCAAAGTGATGTTGATATCGCAGTAATCCAAGAGGAAGTGTTTATAACCGAATATCGTTCATCCGGATCAATCTATCCGCAGTCAGACTCAGATTATGGTTTTTTCACTGTACCAAAAGCTGCTAAAAGTTTTAAGGATGAAGTCCAAGAATGTCTCATCTATAAATTTGGGACAGATGTTGAGAGGAAGAACAAATCCATCAAGGTCCATGGTAATACATACAGAAAGGATGCGGATACGGTTCCGTGCAAACGGTATAGAGACTACCGTGGCGACTATAGTAAAAATGAGTCGAACTATGTTGGTGGTGTTGTGATTACGCCCGATCATGGATCTCGTATTATCAATTATCCTGAGCAGCACATTGCAAACGGTCGAAGTAAAAATGTTGCAACGCATTATCATTATAAGAAGATGGTACGCATAATGAAAAAAATGAGATATCTTATGGAAGATAGCTATTATCCTTCATACATAACAGCGGCATCAGGAGTTAATTCTTTTATGTTGGAATCACTTCTGTGGAATATTGAAGATCCGTGGTATTTAGATAATTGTGGCATATACAGAAAGGTATTTGCTTTCAAGCAGATGATTACTTACCTTTCCTCTCATAAGGGCTCGTTTAAGTTATACAAAGAAGCAAACGGAATAAAGCCTTTGTGTGCAAACAACGAAGCTTACAATAATCTTTGTGCATTCGTTGATGTGCTTTCTTCGTTCTATGAGTACGAGTGATTGGAGGAAAGTGGAATGAACGAACATGTGAAAAAACTGATTAAGCCAATGGTTATTTTTGCTGCGATCATTTTTGCGTGCTGTTTCTTTATTAAAAAGCCAGAATCATATGATGACTATACTTCGTATTTAGGTTATTCTATTTCCGGTGTTTGTGTTCTTTTTGTTGTGTATGAAAGAGTATTATGGCGTATTATTCCTTGGAATAGACCACCAATCTTAAAAAAGAAGTATGCTGGTAAACTTTCATATGTGTATAAGAAACAACATGGTTTAAAAGATATCTCAATTCGTGTCAAGCAAACATGGCTTTCAGTTGAGATCACGACTAAAACAGACATCAATTCAAGTTATACCATCACGGGTACAATTGTGAATGAGTACGGAATTGATGTGCTGTATTATACTTATATGACCGATCCTTCTGCTGTACATCAGGGAAAGAATCCCATTCAATACGGAACATGCCGAATGGTATTGAATGATAATAACAAAAAAATTAAAGGTAAGTATTGGACTTCAAGTCAAACAGTTGGAGATTTGGAGTGGGAAGAGATTTCTGAAGGTAGGAGTTAACTATGTATAACATCGGTGATTTTGCTTTTGATACAGTAGCTGGTGTCAATGTGCAGATCATGGAGCATATTGAGCTATGGGGATATACTTCCTATAAGGTGTTTAATCCAGCAACTGGGAATGTATATAGAGTATCAGAGGAACAATTACATATATGCGGTAATGAGACACATCTGGATGAGAATTATCTACGGTATATCACACTGCTCTCGAAAATCAAAAACGAGACCGCCAGTGGCTTTCTGTCTGCACTGGCAAGTGGAATTATCCCATTGCCGCATCAACTTCATGTGCTGAATCGTGCAATAGAGACAAATAACATCCGCTACATACTTGCAGATGAAGTGGGTCTTGGTAAAACCATAGAGGCTGGTATGATTATCAAAGAATTAAAGAGCCGTGGTCTTGTTAAGCGTATTCTGGTTGTTTGCCCGACCGGTCTGGTTACGCAGTGGGCATCAGAAATGCATGAGAAGTTCCACGAGAAATTTCATGTGATTTTACCATCAGATTACGACACGATTCGACGCTTAACTGATGAGGAGGATGTTTATGGTCAATATGACCAAGTAATCTCTCCAATGGATTCTATTAAACCTATAGAAAAGCACGTTGGTTGGACCAATGAGCGTGTAAAAAAATAT
This sequence comes from Clostridia bacterium, assembly GCA_029226955.1. GTDB lineage: Bacteria > Bacillota > Clostridia > Oscillospirales > Acutalibacteraceae > UBA1213. Next base: position 57,943 of record JAQXZA010000012.1, read on the forward strand.
AACGAGGAACGCATTTATTCAATCATAAACAGCGGATGGGATCTGATCATCATTGATGAGGCTCACCGCGTTGCTGGTTCTTCCGGTGATGTGGCTAGATACAAGCTGGGCTATCTGCTGTCGCAGGCAAGCCCATATTTGCTGCTTCTGTCTGCAACACCTCACAATGGTAAGACTGAACCGTTCCTACGCCTTGTTCGATTGTTAGATAAAGAGGCATTCCCTAACGCAAAGTCTATTGTGAAGGAACAGGTGGCTCCATATATTATTCGTACTGAAAAGCGTGAGGCTATTGACAACAATGGTAATCTGCTATTTAAGAAGCGTATTACCCATCTTGTAGAACTGAAATGGGACGAGCGTCATACATTTCAACGTGAGCTGTATGAGTTGGTTAGTCACTATGTATCCCAGACATACGACAAAGCCAAGCACAATCGTAAAAAGAATATGTGCCTTATTTTCCTGCTGATTATTATGCAGCGTATGGTCACCAGTAGCACAGCGGCGGTGCGACAAAGCCTTGAACGTCGTTTGGAAGTATTAAAATCTCAGAATACTCGCATCAGTTCTTTGACAGAAACAGATCTGACCGAATTGGATATTGAAGATAATGTTGTTGACGCTTTGGAAGCAATATCTCTCAATATGTCAGAGGAAATCGATGAACTGGAGCATATAATCGCTGTAGCAAAACAGGCAGAGTTTCAGCACCCGGATGTTAAGGTGGAACGCCTTATTGATATTATTGACGAAGTCCTCAGCGAAGACCGAAACCAAAAAATTATCATTTTCACGGAATTTGTTGCCACGCAAAAGTATCTTCAGAATCTACTTGAAAACAGAGGCTTTACCGTTTCTATTCTGAATGGTAGCATGGGTATTGATGAGCGTAATGAAGCATTGCAGGAGTTCAAAACCAAAACCAGCGTCTTTATTTCTACAGATGCTGGTGGCGAAGGCTTAAACTTGCAGTTCTCCAATATTATTATCAATTATGATCTACCGTGGAATCCGATGAAAATCGAACAGCGTTGTGGTCGTGCAGACCGTATTGGACAGCAACGTGATGTTCATATTTATAACTTTATTGTTGCGGATACAGTTGAGAACCGTGTTCGTGAAGTGTTGGAACAGAAGCTATCTGTCATCTTCAAAGAGCTGGGCGTTGATAAATACTCCGATGTTCTTGACAGCGAAGTAGCCGAGCTTAACTTCACAGAAGTATATATGAACTCTATCGGCAAACCTTCTTCCGTGGAGCGTAACATGTACCCAGTTGAGGCCGAAGTGAAACATCAAGTAGCAAATGTCCAGAAGTACAAGGATATCATCCGTGAGGAGAAGGATCTGACACAGCTTGTGGGAACCGAGTCCAATTTTGATGTAGATACAGCTCTTCGACAGATGTTGGCATATTATAAAAGTTGGAAAGGTCAAGACCTGCATCTGATTGACCGAATCGGCATTAACGACGAAGAAGTCATCCAGCATTTGCACACCGAAATATTTCAGGACAGAAACTCCCGACTCATGTCGATAGGAATTAAAAATTTCCCTAATGAAGCCGGATATTTCATGTTGTGGGAACTGTCTATTTCCGATGAAGAAAGTGGTAAACGCATTATACCCATTTTTATCAATGAAAATTTTGTCCTCCGTCCGATGGCAGGAAAGCACATTATGGATGTATTCCTTGATAGCACCAGTAGGTTGATTATTGGTTCCGCTCCGAATATAACAGATGCAGATTACCGACAACTCGAAAAGTTGAGTATGGATTTTGCCTATGACACTTTTATTGAATTGAAAGAGAAGCAGGGCAAGCTTAATCAGGAAAGTTACAACAAATATATGTACGCCATACAACTCCGTGAAGATGCAGCGGGACATATTGGAATTGAAAATATCCGCCGTTCCAGACTAGCAAAACTGGAGCGTGAGAAGGCTTCTATTGAGGCTAAATATAAAAAAGGAAGCCAGATATTTCCTGACTTCCGCTTGATGATTCTTGTTAGATTGGAGACATAACAGATGTTTGGGGACTATGTGTTTGAGAAATCCTCCGCACCATATACAGACAAAATTCTACTTCTGGATGATGATAATCTTAATAGTCGAGCAAATTATATATCCGTATTCTCTGCACATGGTTTTGAAATCGTAAGATATACTGATGATCTTACTTTCAGAATTAAGTATGAGGAAAAGTTGAAGACATTCGGTGAAAAAATGGCTGTCATTGCCCACTCTGAACAGTATATCCCTTACGATTTACTTATACGGCTTACGTCATATATAGTTTCGCTGGAGAACTTATTTCCAAAACTAAATACGACAATGTTGAAAGATATGGATAAAGCAGGTCTTGATCTTTTGTGTGCTACTTATTCTAAAAATTTCAACGACCTTCGACAAAAGCATGATACAGAAATGTTTTTGAGACTGGAGGTTTATTCCAAAAGTAATATAAAGGCATATCTTAAAAAAACAGTGAGTGACCTTGTTGAGAGAGCAAATCATGTCTCCTGTTACAGCGAGTGGTTCACGATTGCTGAGGAAAAGGCACAGATTGATGTGATGGCAGTGCAATATGATGTAGATGTTGACACGCAGGAAATTAACCGTCTGTTCCAGCAGTATGCACTGATTCAATTCGGAAAACTGTCACAGGACATTGACAAAGTTTCACCAGTTTTGGTAAGCAAGGCAATGGATTATATGCATGACCATAGCGATAAGTTTATTGTAATTGTCATGGACGGAATGTCTGAGTTTGACTGGAAAATAATTTCTAACTCATTCAAGGACCTACAATATGAGAAAACCTCAATCTTTGCAATGATACCAAGCACTACATCAATTTCTCGTCAGTGCTTGCTGTCTGGCAAATATCCAAGTCAGCTACTGGAACCATGGAAGCAGAGCAAGGAGAAAACAGAGTTTGTAAATTGTGCAAAAGACCTCGGTTATTTAGATTCTCAGATTGGATATGAACGAGGATACGATGTGCAATTTGGTTCCTTTGTACGATGCGGAGCTGTAATCATAAATGACGTGGACGATATGGTTCATGCACAGACACAAGGTCGACTCGGGATGTTCAATGATATTACTGTGTTGGCGAATCAGAAAAAACTACTGAAGATGACACAGCACTTCCTTACTACAGGTTACGATGTATATATTACAGCGGATCACGGAAATACTACCTGCACTGGAATTGGAAAACTCATAGGAACCGGTGTTGAAGTGGAAACTAAGAGCCGCAGAATTGTAGTACTGAAGGATTTTGCTGATAAGGCAGGTCTGATTGAGAAGTATAGACTTATCGAATATCCTAAATATTATCTTCCAAAGGAATATGATTACCTGATTTGTGATGTTGGCGATTCTTTTGATATAAAAGGTATCGATATAATTACACATGGTGGCATCACGTTGGATGAGGTGGTTGTACCTTTCATTAAAATAAAGGCGGTACAGAATAATGGCTAAAATGGTTGGATTATCCCGAAACCTGAAACTCCAATGGCTGAATAGGGTTGTAGAGCTGGTTTTGGAAGACTTAACAGAACAAGAAATAAAGGATCGGTTGAATGAGTATCTGAGTTTTGAAATTGAGAGTCCTACAAATATTCGTAAGACTAGAGAAATCCTTATGAACATCTGGGTTTACGAAAACGAACAAGCCAATAAAATCAAGATGTCTGCGCTGGAGCTTATCAAGACATATCCTGAATATGATCTGGTAATTCATTGGTGCATGATGATGGTTGCATATCCTGTTTTTGTGGATATGTGTAAGCTCATCGGTAAAATGGCAGAGTTCCAAGATGAAATCACTCTTGCACAGTTGAAACAGAAACTATTTGATGAATGGGGTGAACGTACCACGCTGTTCCATTCCATTGATAAGCTGGTAGCTACATTAAAAGCGTTGAATGTAATAGTGTGCGATAAGCCAGGTAAGTACCACATTAATACGCATAGAGTGAGTAACCCAAAAGTTATTTCATTGATGGTTTATACAATGATGATTGTGGACGATAGTGGTTATTACACCTTGAATGACATCAATTCGTCGGCTTACCTTTTTCCGTTTGATTACAAAATAGAAAAAGAAACTCTATTTGAAGACAGTAGGTTTGCAATGAATAATTTTGGAGGAGAATTGTCAATCTCACTGAATGACTGATTAACGAAATTAGGACGGTCACGATGAAACAGTTTTCATGGAACAAATACTATAACAATTTTTACGATTGTTCTCTGAGTACGCAGAAAAAATCCCCATACGGACTTACCAATTTCGGTTCGGCAGATGAAGTATATGGGGTCATTGCTAAGTTCTCTTTTTATAATCAGAAGTTTTCAACGAGATTTGTAGAAAAAAGAACTATCAGCGGAGCTTGTTTTACTTCCGATTGTGTGAAAGTTTTATCACTTTGACACATTAATGAGTCGAAGTGATAAAACTTATTTAATCGCTTAACTTATCTTCATATAAACTGGTGTTTGATATACTCCTATATCTTTTTTGCATTTTTTCAGCATCTATACGTATTACTTAATTTTCTGAAAGTTAGAGATAAAAACTCCAATCAGGCATATAGACATGCACTTATTATGCTACTGAATGATAGTTTAACATATGTTTTTAACTTTATTTTATATAGAATACAGAGAGTTAATAAAATCAGAAAAACTATTAGTTATATTTTCTGTGGTATTGGTTTCGTGATTTAAAAAGATGATAGAACTATCACACTTATTAAAACATATCAAATTTCCTGAGCAGTCCGTTGCAAATGCGATATAAGAAGCTTGAAAACTTTCATCATCACGCTCATTGACAGCCCATATTGTTTCACGGTCATCACGATTAAACGAAAGTAACGATGCAAGCTCATGTTCTTTTGTATCCACCGTATCAAATATTTTGTTAGACGGACGACCACCGTTATTTTTCGATACACAATCTTTATAATCGTTCGGGAATTTGAAATTAAATTGTTCCTCAAAGTCGTTAATTAACTGTAATGATTTAATTGGTTTTATATATTTCCAGTCCATATTTACTCCTATCTGCACTCTTGACCACCGCCCCAGATGGATTTACCACCCATATGAGCAGTTTTATCGTGCGTTTCAAAATCTACAAGTTGCATTTTTCCAACTTCTTCATTATGATGCCAAACCTTTCCGTCAGGTTTTTCTCCGTCTAAAATTTGCTCAATCTGGTCATCTGTAAACTTTTCACGAAGAGAAGGATTTGCTTCAATTGCATCTTTTAACTGTTTGTTGCACTCTTTAAATTGTTTAGCATCGCTTTCTGCCAGCAATTCTTTCGGAAGTTGAGCATCAAAGTCGCTATCAAAAATCGGGAAAACACCCTCTATTTTTCTATCGCCTAAATCAATAATCTTTTTTTCAAATGGAACCCCGGTTTTTGGTTGAACATCACCTGCAAGATGTTCATTAGGACACTTAATATGCTCAACTGTATTACTTTCAAGCCTTTTATCTACATCGTATTTTGAGGGATCCTCTGTATCCTGCTTTTGATTTACATCAATTCTCTTGTCAGGGTCAAAAGATTTGTTTTCAGAAACAGAGGGCATACTAACTTCATTCAATTTAACTGATTTAATATCCATTATCGTAGACCTCCGTTTTCAGCCCATTTTTTCATATCTGCTTGATTACCAAGCTCCATGAATACATAATCGGTAATAACAGCTTGAATTATATCACGGCGTGTCCTGTCATCTATTTCATGTATAAGATTATTAAGCAGTGCTTCTTCTGCCCGGTTTGTCCATTCAAAAGCGTCAGGATTATCATTATATGCTGAAATAACGGCAGATTTGACATTTGGGAACAATGCTGACATAATCGGAGCAAGCTTTGTCATTCTGGGTTCTTTTGGCGGTTTTTCAAGCAGTTTTGCAATAGCTACCTGTATCGAAGATTTGATACCGTTTTCCTGAAGCATGGGAAGAATGTCTGTAAGAATTGTTTCACGGCTCTTTTTTGTGCCATTACTCAAAAGTTGTGCAACAGATACCATATGATCTGATTTGTGGTCAGATTTAATTTTCTTTTCACGCTGATATTTGTATGCAGTATCAGGCGTCTTGCACTTATCAACCTTACAGAGTACAGGCTGAATCCACTCATTCTGATAAACAGCAGCTACACCGCAAGGCAGTTTGGCAAGCTCAGTAATCTGGTTTTCGTTGAGATTTGCAGCCTTTCCAACAAGTTCTCTGTCTGAAATATCGGGAAGTCTCATTATAATCTTTGTATTGGTATTTCTGATAGCCGCCATATCCAAAAATCCCGGCGACTGGTCTGCGATAATAAAGCCTTCTCCGTATGTACGCATTTCTGCAATAGCATTTGCGATCATCTCTACACTTTTACCGAGAAGATTGGCTGTTTCCGATGTTTGTTCGGTAGATGTGCGTTTAAGCAGATTATGAGCTTCTTCAAGTACGGTAATATGTTTTAATGGAGCATTCATATCACCCTGTAACATACGATATTCTTGCAATTTCAGCACAAGCATCCCCATAATCAGCGACTTTGTTTCGCTTGAACCCACACGGCTTAAATCCACAATTACATTTTCATCAAAGAGAGCCTCCATAGAAATCTCATCGTCTGTGAAAATAAGACCGTTTATACCGTTTGTAAGAGAATTAAGTCTTGTAAGAAGCGAACCTTTATATGCACCTTTATTTTCGGTATCATACTCACTGCTATCAATAATAGCCTTGACATTTCGGGCAACATCGGAGAACTGAGGATATAGATTATCACCATAAATATTTTCAGATTCGGTAAGATCCCAACCGCAATCTTCATAGGATTTTTCAACAGCGTTTTTGAGTACCGCAGGCATTGCTGCATACATAGGCCAGCAGACATTGAATATTTCAACAAGTCTGTCCAAATGTTCAAGAATGTGTATTCCTTTCGGAAACGAAAATGGATTTATTTTGAGAAGAGGAGAGATGTCAGGATTTGTTCCATAAACTGAAACATCCTTATGATTTCCGAAAACATTTTTGTATTCGCCTTTTGCAGGCTCAATAACAAGAAAGTTTGCTCCATTTTTTCTTGCCTGATTAATAATTCTGTATACGGTATTTGATTTACCAGAACCTGTAGAACCTGTAATGAATGTGTGAGAAGCAAGAGAATTCATTTCAAGTGATACAGTGTTGTTTTCCTCATGATTCATATGGAAGATATGACCGAGTTTCAAGTATTGTGTATCACTTTTTGGGTTACTATATGTAACGATATTACGACCGAATTCCGCACATTCAATAACAGGCAAACCTGCGATTGATTTCTGTGGAAAGTTCAGCGAATATGCAAGTTCTTTACCAGAAAGACTTGTTGTCGCTGTTACTATAGACGGATAAACATTGTATGCTCTGTCCTCCTTTATCATTTCTGCATTTAACGCAAAGATAGGGTGTCGGAGTTCTTTGATATATCCTGCGATTTCCTTTGCAATATCTCGTTCTTCGTCAACAGTGCCTTTCCATACATTTATTGCTGATTTTGACATATAGGAGTCTTCACCCAATGTCAAAGCAAGGTAAGAATGAGCAACATTGTTGGCAACATCATAGTCCTCACTGAGTACATAAGCGGCAAAGTCCCACATACCAAGAGCTGTACTCTGTTCCAGACGCTTCATCTGATTTTCAAGCAATTCCAAAGCGTGCTTTACATTGAAATTTGTAAAGCTCTGGGTAATGCCTTCATTTTTTCCTATCATTGCTGTTACAGTAGATGACCTTGCAAAATTTGCACCAAAGTTCGCACCAAAATTAACAGCTTTTGATACGCCTGATGTTGCTGCAAGAGATTTTGTAACGGCTTTTCCAAGAGTATTGGCAACAGCTGTACCTGTGTTCTTAGCAACAGTATTGGATAAAGTATTGGTAATGCCCTTTGTAATTGTATCAGCAGCGGTTTTTCCGAGTGTTTTGGCTAAATTGCTACTCCAACCGTGAGATGAACTTTCTCCAAATTCTACTGACTTATTAGATCCAATCTGTGCTGTAAAAGAACCGGGAATCACTCCACCTCCAGCTGTTGCAGAGACAGACTGTGATGAACTATACGATAATGAAGAATTTACACTTTGACTGTCATTTTCTCCCTCTGATATAGTTTCACTACTGTTATCTCCCTCCATATGAGCTTCGCTATCAGACTCAGCCGTAGCTTCGCTGTGTGAAAGAGAGTCTGATTTGGACTCTGTCCTTGTTGTCGCCTCATTTTGAGTATTGGCAGAAGCATCCGTAATAGAGTTATTCTGACCATTCTGAATGCCTGCACTTGCACCAACATTAACTCCGACTGTAGCTGAGGAACCGATAGCTTGGTTTTCAGTATATGTAAAGTTTGTCTGCCAGGAAGCATAGGGAACCATACCTGAATAAAGTTCTCCAAGTTTCAGTTTTCTTTCTTCTATATCCTGAATAGGTGTGGCAAGAAGTACAATCGTGTATTCTTTTTTCTTTTCGGTTGGAATAGTTCCATCAAGAAGCTTTTCAATAGTTTGACTGATGAATTTCTCGGACTTTTCTGTAGGAATATTTGAAGCAGTAGCTACAGAATACGACCTGTCATTCTTCATACAAGGAATAATGCCCATACCTTCGTCCTGCCATTCAGCACCTGGGAAGTTTCCTCTGATAGCTTCAATAAGTCTGTTTTTATACGAGTTTGTATTAACATTATTATCTGCATTGTCGGTATTTACAACGGCAAGATACACATCTGTACCTTTCTGTGTTCTGTTGAATACCAATGCGATATTGCAGTTTTCATTGGATAATACAGCATATACATTGACAAGCTTTTCAAGAGAGTTTTCCTTTTTGTCCTGAACCCATTTTGTAATTTTGAAATAGCGAATATTATGTTCGGGAATAAATTTTTCCGGATATTCAGATTCTTTTGTAACAGGTAAGTATAAATCCTTGATTTGTGGCAGATATGCATTAAAAATCTCCACACTGCTTGCCGCCATCATTCGCCAAGTCGTATCAATAGCAAGTTTGTCCTTCGGGTCAGGCTTTTCAAGGAGATATTCTTCTCGTTTAAGCTGTACTTCTTCAACTTGATTTGAACTTAATGCAGCTAACTTGGCAACTTTATTACCTGCTCCATTTCCGATTTTCTTTACAATATTTTTAATTCCCATAAATACCTCCTCTAATCGAGTGTCCTCCAAGACATCAATTCTTCAATAGCATTTAATGAGTGCTGAATTGTAGATTGGTTATCTTCTAATTCTGTGATTTTCTCAGTTTCTTCCTTGATCATATCAGACATATCTCTTAATTTAGGATTATATTCAGTGATATTTTCCTCAATAACAGCGGAAAGACTTTCTTTCCATGTCCTGAAACTGCTGTAACTGCTCTTGTTCATTTCAACTGCCATTTCTGTAATGACTTTGGATATTCTGTCGTTATAGCTGTTTGCAAGTTTTCGTATATTCAGCTTTTCGTCGTCAATTAAGCGTATTCCTAAAAGATTACCTCTTAAAAATCTTGCCTTTATGAATACATCATCTGCGTCATCGTTAAAGGAGAGGGGTTGATAGTTCATAATGATTTTTGAAAGCTCATCTCTCTGCGTAGAGGATAATGCATCTGAATCTGTTATAATGTCAACCAAAACATTTCTTAAAGATTGTGCATTCTGCTGCCAGTGCTCTTTTATTGAATTGCTGAGAATTTCCTGTGCAAGAATGGTATTCTTTTTATACTGCTCGATTACGATTTGTAAAAGCTTGTCAGAAGTTTCTTTATCAATCTCTTTTTCAGCAAGAGCTTTTTCGCTCTTGCTTTCTTTTAAAGTTGTATAGTCACGAACTAAATCATCTTTCATTTTGCCGATCCGATCTAAGAATTTACCTTCACCACTGAAAATTTCTTTTATATTCTTCTTGGTGTTTAAGGAAATCTTATTTTTGGAGTCTTCATAATCTTTTTCCTGAATTGAAAAATGACGCTCTTCTGTATTTTCCTGGTGTAAAGTTTCAGTGATTTTTTCAAGTGCATTAACTTCATAGCGGAATGTCAGATTTTCAGAAATGAAAGATTTGATAAAAGACTTTGATTCCTTGTCAAATTCGTATTCGGAATCTTCAGAAGTTTTTTTGAGATTATCGATTAAGATAGCCTTGGCATTTTCAAGTTCTTTGCGTCTTGCTTCACGCGTCCTCTTTAAAGACTCTGTTCTGGATACAATTCTTCTGTCTGTTTTTTCGATAACTTGTTTCAAAAACATATAAACCATCTGACATTTGTTATATGCCGCGTGTTTGCTTGCAAAATTCTCCATTTCCTGCTCCACACAATACAGACCGCTGTTTGCATATATGAGGTTCGGACATTCTGAAGAATATTTCTCAACATTTTTCTTTATCTGATATGGCATAATATTGTATTTATACAGAGTAGCATAGTCTTCATCTTCAGGATTATTATACATTTCCTGCTGCAAACGGTATATTTTGCGATAATGATTATCCAAAAGAACTCCGTTATTTTTTGCACCTAATCCCATAATAGAAGAAACAAAGTATATTCCGCTTGCATACATTTTTTCAATAGAGTTATATTCAAGTATTTTCTGTTCTTTTTTCTTTGAAAAGCCGCCTTCGTCCAAATCGGAAATGTCAGCCCTATTCATAATAATCATTGTAAAACGCTTGTCTAAAGCCTTAATGTTGAGTATTTTTTCACATAAACTTGCATTGTCTGTAGTATCAATGGACTCATAAGTCGAAACCCATACAGGAATACCATTAGAGAAACCTTCCAGTGCCTCTTCTAATACCTTTGTATGTTCTATGTTTGACTCAGAATTAGAACCCGGTGTATCAAATATAACAAAGTTATTATATGACTGACCTAAAACACCGCATTTTGAAAAAGGAATTTCCAATTCAATGACATTACTTATAACAGTTTCATCTTTGTATTTTTTTTCATATCCGTTAATATGTTCAAGAGCAATTCTTACGAAAGCATTCATATTGTTTGTCTTGTTTTCTTTTATGGAATTAAAAATATCCTGAACAAGTTCATTTTCTACATTACCCGTCAAAAGACGATACTCCATTCCTTCAAAAAGAATTACAAACAATTCATTTTTGTATGAAAATTTTATTTTTGCATTATCAGGATACTTGGAACGCTCTATTTTATATATTTTAGCTGTAACCGGGTCGCCACCGCTTGGTAATATCTCAGCACCAATAAGAGCATTAATAAAAGTTGACTTTCCAGCACTACAATTTCCAAATACACATATAGGGATAATATCTTTAAGTGCATCAGATACCTTGTTCAAGTCTTTAAGAACATTCATATCATCTTTAATGATTTTTTCAATGATAGGTTGAACTGTTGAAAAAATTTCTTTTATCGGCTCAAATATAATTCTTGCATTTTCTAAAATATTCTGCGTTCTGGAAAGTACAATTTTATCATTGATACCATCTTCTTTGCATACATTTTCAACTTCGGTGTATTCGTCCTGTGTACCCTCAAATTGTATTTGTATTTTATCGCCGTCAATGTAATACTCTGTAATTATCGTATCAATTATTTCTTTGATGCGAAAAGGAAGAAAGTTTCTTCCGGATTCGTACTCTCTCAACTTGCTGTTTATATTGCTTTCTTTTATATTTTCCCACTGATGAGATTGTTCTTTATAGCTGAAAAATTTAATTTCTCTTGTGTATGGATTACTGATAATTTTGATTATCATAGCTTTCATCATCTCCAGAAATAATTTTAATATACATAAATTTATTCTTATAATATCACATTTTTCGTCCAATTGCAACAAATAAACTGGTGTCAAATGTAAATAATATGTTCTCGTTTTATCGACCTGATTTATTTCGCAAAAAAGATTCTGCTTTTTAAGAAAATACGGATTAAAATTTCGTTGATAATAAATGTATAATATTTTTAATGATGTTGTATTTTTTTTGATAAAATTGTTGAATTATTGCGTAGTATGTGATATAAATAATATATAATGCTATATAAAATATTTCAGGGGGAATAAATATGGGTTTTAAGGAAAAAGAATTTAAAGAAAAACTTATGGTAGCTTTGGATGATCCCGAAGTAAAAAATAAGATTCGACAGATATTATCTTTAAATCAAGAAAATAGTAATAACTTTATAAATCACTATCAATATGAAAGTCCTAAAAACAGTAACTTAATAAGTGAATATAAAGAAATTAAGCAAAATTATGATACACTGAAATCAAAATACGATGCACTACTAAGTAAATGTCAAAAATTAAAAAATCAGAATGATTCATTAGATAACAAAATACAAACTTTAAATAATAACATCAACGCAATTACAGAAGAAAAGAATAGTTATGAAGCAAGTTGTAAAAAACTTCGTCAAAATAATCAAAGCTTACAGGATAGTGTCAACGAAAAAGAAAACATTATATCTGAAATATCCGAAAAAGCTGAAAAGACAGCTCAGACTCTTAAAGGCTTTATAGCTGTATTTGGAGAACCTGCTGAATATTTTAAACGATACTTAAACATAAGACCTGATATACGAAGAATTTTGTCAACATTTATTTCTGATGAAAATGCAGTTTTATTTATTTCTTCATGTTCAAGGTTTGACAACCTTGAACGACTTTGGGATTATATTAAAACTATATTGTATGATGAATCCTGTCTTGATGATGCCAAAATATTGTCAGATATTTTTTACTACTTTTTCGGTATTTTCAATCAGAGTATGAAAAACGCTTATTATGTTCTTGATGAAACAAGGATAGGTGACCGTTTTGATGATGAAAAGCACTCAAAAGGTCCGAACAGTAAAGCGTCTGGAACAATATCCAGAGTTTTGCTTAAAGGTTTTATATCAGTAAATACAGGGGATTATATTCGTCCGACCATAGTCGTAGTATAAAATACAGGAGATGTATAAATTGAATACTAATGATTTTGTAAAAAAATATCTTTCCAGTACCAACCTTATGTATGTATCGGATAAGATAAGTATTGATTCATCTGAAGAAATAGACTTGATGCATTTATGCCTGTACCGTGTTAATGAAGTCTGTTTTGACGATAAAGCTCCAAGAAAAGAAGCACTGGAAAATGTAATGACTTCTTTAAGAATTCCGGGCATAAATGTTGTCTTTCTGATTGTAGGCGAAAAAGATAATGTAAGTTTCTATTATGGTGTTTCAAAAGATAAAACATCGGATTTTAAACAGGAACTCGGCATTTATGAAATAGGAAATACTATTCTTCAGCCAGCAATATTGGGTAATTTCAGGGGCAGTAAAGTTTCTGAGATAGATCCAGATCAAAAGAAGAAAATACTCGAACAAATTAACAGTCTGAAATACGGCAGAGTTATCGAGGGAGTTCCGGGTGCAAACAAAGATGATGAAAAATTTCAGGGCATTGACCGACTTGTAAATGTTATGTACGGTTCTGAATTTTGCTTTATGATTATTGCAAAACCACTTGAACTTGATTCTATACTTGATTTGCAGGAAAATCTGTACCACTTATATACTGATATATTATCTCCGCTCGCAAAAATGAATATACAGTCAAGCAGCGGTGAAAGCAACGGCACTTCTACAAGCCATACAGAAGGTGAATCAAAAGGCGAAAATAACAGTTCAACAGATTCTTCCGGAACAAGTCACTCGGATTCAGATGGAACCAACACATCTGATTCAAAAAGCGAAAATGATTCAGACTCAAAAAATCGAAGTGATTCTTCAAGTGAAGAAACAGGAAGCAGTTCTACATCTCACTCCACTCAGGAAGGAACATCACACACAAGGGGTCGTAGTAAAACAACCGGAACAAGTGAAAGCCACACAGACGGAACAAATACAGGACATTCGGATACCAAAGGAACATCAACCGGTTCAAGCAAAAGTGACACAACATCTGACAGTAAAACAAAATCTACTTCCAGTAATACATCATTTGAAATTAACAACAAGGAAGTTCAGGACTGGATTAAATATCTTGACGAGGTGCTTTTTCCAAGAATTGATTACGGTAAGGGCAAAGGTCTGTTTATTACTTCAATGGCTGTATTTGCAAATAATAAGAGCGTCCTTGAAAAATTACAGAATACTGTTATAGCACTCTATTCGGGAGAAAACGGCAACAGAGTTCCACTGAAAGCTACGGATATGAATGATTTGTCAACTCAGATGGTAAAGTCATTCTGTTTGCCGCAAGGAAAAATCTATTTTACAAATCCTGATGATGAATTAAAAGCACGAATTGCAATGTCGCAATATATAGATAAAACGGGAAATGCATATCTCGGAAACTGGATTACAACAAATGAATTGGGACTTATTGCAGGACTTCCACAAAAAGAAATTGTAGGTCTGGCACTCAAAGAAGAAGTAGAATTTGGTCTTAATACCGACAACAGCATAAAAGATGAAAACAAAATTGAGCTTGGTCATCTTATTCAGAACGGAAATATTCTTGAATACAATAATGTATATCTTGATAAATCCGTTCTTGACCAGCATATATTTGTTTCGGGAGTTACAGGAAGCGGAAAGACAACAACCTGTCAGCAGATATTAAATAAAAGTAATCTGCCATTTCTGGTAGTTGAACCGGCAAAAACAGAGTACAGAATAATGAAGAAAGATTATAACGATCTTCTTGTTTTTACGATAGGAAACAATAATGTTGCACCGCTCAAAATGAATCCGTTTGTTTTTTATCGGCACGAAAGTATAACATCAAGAGTCGATATGCTTAAAGCCTGTATAGAATCTGCCTTTGAAATGGAAGCTGCCATACCGCAGATTATCGAATCCGCTATGTATAAAAGCTATGAGGACTACGGCTGGAACATTTCGACAAATCAGAACAGTATGTTTGATGACCCGTTTGAAGACGGTTCAGAAGCATTTCCTACACTTGATGACCTTATACGAAACACTAAAATTGTAGTTGAGGAACAGGGCTTTGATGCAAGATTAAAAAATGACTACATAGGTTCAATCAATGCAAGACTTTTAGGACTGCTTGCAGGAAACAAAGGACAAATGCTTAATACACATCAGTCAATAGATTTTGTGGATTTGCTTGATAAGCGTGTTGTTTTTGAGCTTGAAGATATACGAAGTGCGTCTGAAAAATCTCTTATTATGGGCTTTATACTCATAAACCTTTCCGAAGCGATAAAAGAGAAGTATCGTCAGTCAGGTGCATTTAAACACATTACGCTTATTGAAGAAGCACACAGACTTTTAAGCAAATGTTTGCCAGGTGACGATCCGAATAAAAAGCACGGTGTTGAAATGTTTTCAGATATGCTTGCTGAAATACGCAAATACGGAGAATCGCTTGTTATTGTTGACCAGATACCGAATAAGCTGACTCCTGAAGTTCTGAAAAACACAAACACAAAAATCATTCACAGGATTTTCGCATCAGATGATAAGGATGCTATCGGAAATACTGTAATGCTTGATGATTCTCAAAAGAAGTTCCTGTCAAATCTTAAAACAGGGGAAGCAATCTTCTTTTCAAACGGATTTGACAAAGCGGTTCAGATTAAAATCAATCCGTCTTACAATACATCAGATAAAGTTATTGATGATTCTGAAATTATTGATACGGTGAGAGATTATTATTCAGTACATTACAAGAAAAATCTGATTATGGGTCTTAAACTTTTTGACGGTAAACCATCAGTCGATGAATATAACAGCATTAAACTGTTAAGTGACGGACTGGCTGATGAATACTGGAAATATGTAGTCAAATACAATGTTCCACTGAAAATCAAAAAGGAAATCAAAGCCGTTATGAATAGAATTGGTTCAGACAGATTTAATGAGTATCTTTGGGAGTATATTATATGCAAGCAAAAGTATTTATTACATCAGGCGAAAAACGGCAGACAAATACTTAACAACATTATTACTGACAGTTTGTCAGATAACGATACTTTGAACGAATTTTCAAAATATTTCAAAAAACAATCAGGAGGAATTTAAAATGGGTATTTTTGGTAGTATAGTAAGTGGTATAGGCAGTGCACTCAGTAGTGTAGGACATGCAATATGCAGCGGCATATCTCATATATGCGGTGGATTAGGAAAACTTGGAAGTGGTATTTCCAGCTTTGCAGAAAAAGCTATCGGAATAGGGGAGAAATTTTTTCCGCATTTAGAAACACTGGAAGTTCTTAAATTGGCTGTTCATATTATTGTTACAATAGCTGAAGCATTGGGACTTAAAGAAAAAGAAAAAGACTCTCCTGAAGAAATAGCTATGAAAGCAGAAGAAGCAGATAAAAAGCCGGAGGATTTTGAATCTACGGAAGCATACATCAAATACCTCCAAAACGAAATTCAGCTTGACAAAGAAAAAATGGAAAAACTTACTCCTGAGGAAAAAACCGAATATGCAGTAGTAGGTTCAGCAATTTATCTTAAAGCGGCTGCTGAAAAGTTAGGTGTTGAACCGATTGACGCTCCTATTATTATGGATTTTGCAAAAGCAGGTATAGATCCGAAAGAAATGGTCAGTATTATCAAGGAGCTTAAAAACAATGGCATAACAGATACAAAGTCAATAAGCGATTATCTTCACGGTCATGCACAGGATCTTAATACATCTGAAAAAGTCGAAAAATCCATTTTTGACGGTATCAAAAATATGAACCCTGATATGTCGAAAAAAGATGTTTATGATAAAATTTCCGACATAGAAAATGCAGTAGGATACTGAGGTGAATTAAATGACTGAATATAAGCCGTCGATAATGAGATGTCTTTTTCTGAAAATCAAGAGTGATGTTTTTACTGTTATCTTTACGGATACATATCACATACTTACTTTCGATGGAGAAAAATACACAACATACAACAATAAATTCTGGGAACGCTTTAAAAATCGTGTATCTTACCTTAATGAACAAGAAAATGACTTTTGCTTTGTTTCAGACGATGAAAAATGGGATATTCCGGAATGGATAACAAAGTCAGCATGTAATACCACTGAATCTATGTGGAACTACAACACGCTTGCTGACGCTTTGAATGTTTTACAGCTTAACTGTAATATGTACATAAAGGATTTGTACGGTGACACAGTATATAACTATCGTTCAACTTTTCCTGAGAAAAAATATGAGCTTAAAATAAACTATATGGCAAAGCAAAAAAATAAAGATAATACAAAACGCAATAATAATTCAGGTGTTTCAGAATTTGAGCGATATTTCCGCAATGCACTGATTAAGGATAAAGAAAGGAACAAAATCTAAATGGATACAAATAAGGTTACAAGAGTCGAACTTAAAGGAAGTATATTGAACAATATTTCAAATGCATTTTATATAAATTTATTAAGGGAAATGCTAAATAATATTATCACTTCCACTTTTGACACGGTATTCAGTCAGAAGTGGGTGCCTGTTAGCGGTCACTACTATACACCACGGGTTGGTTTGTTTGTCGAAAAAGCAAACAGTTACCCTAATTCCGGTTATTCACGTTCAGCACTCTTTGATATTGCAACAAGAGAAATGAGTGAGAAAGAAGTAACTAATCTTTTTAAAATAAACAAAGCGGATTGTCCGATAACGAATGCTATTAAAGCTTCATACTCATATAGAGGTCATCACTATATTCAATTCGAGTCGGGAAGTTTAATATTTGAAAGTGGAGAGAGTAGTAGTTGGCGTGACAACGATTGCATAAAAATTGCAACGGCTGTGTGTTCAAAAACAAAGTTCAAACAATTAGTTCTGTCAGGAAAAATCCGTCTTGAAGGCAGTGATTATAAAACTATAAATGATATTATCGATTTTATGGTTAAAAAATCCACTGACATTGATAATATGGACAGTAATGATTTAATGGTACTGGCTAAAAACCTGAAAATAGATAAAACCGCATTACAACAAACAAACGAAATGATAAAAAAGGGCATAAAGCTTGGTGTAAATGCGGAGGAATTTTTCAAAAATGAAATACTTTCTTGTGATGAAAAAAGAGCGGAACTTGAAAAATATGATTCAAAATGCCTTGAAGATGTTAATCTCGGTCACTGGGAACTCTGGAATAATAATCTGAAAAATGCTGTTATTACCGCTGATTTAACTACTCCTCTTATAGCAAGAAATCCTGTTTCTGATGTTCATTATGACGGAATAATAGGTATAGACTTTGGTACAAAAAGCACAATAGTATCCTGCCAGAACGGTAAAAACAAAACTAGTATTTCATCCTTTAATTAACTCGACTTTTTGACAGGCAGTGTATCAACAATGATTTCTTCCGATACATCAATGTCATCAAGATTATATTTCCAATGGAACACAATAGGTTCTTCATTTATTTCTGCAAAATATTTGTAGATTCGATTAGTAAGTTCCTCCTTAGATTTGACACGGATACCTCTGAGCATCTGACGTGTCATCTTGCTAAAGAAACCTTCAACCATATTGAGCCATGATCCATGTTTGGGAGTGAATACAAATTCGAATCTTCCCGGTACGGTCGTCAAGTATTTTCTGGTCGCCTCTGATGTATGAACTTTAAGATTATCGAGTACTATGCGCACTTTGTCTCCTTTTGGGTACTTGTTGTCTAATAGCTTCAAAAATTCAATGTATTCCTTGCTGCTGTGCTTGTCTCTTACAAGAGGAATCGCTTCTCCTGTTTGAAGATCAATTGCAGCTAATAATGAAAGAGTACCCAAACGTTTATATTCGTAATCTCTACTGATGGTCGAATGCTTCTCGTCCGGCATTAAATCATCTGATGTTGCTGCAATAGCCTGTATTCCTGGCTTTTCATCATAAGACAGCACATGAACAGGTGTATCATCAGATACAATAAGCTTTCCAGCTTCATCAAACTGCATTTCGAGCTGTTTATACACAAGCAGGACATTATGCATTTTGGAATCAAAATCAGGATCTCGGTTCTCACAGTAATAAGTTATTTTATGTGGCTTTATATCTGCCGCATCAAGAATCTTATTTACTGTACTTTTATGAATGGTGGAAAGTCTTGTGTATCCAGCTGCTTCGGCAGTTTTATTAATATGTGAAGTCAGCTTAGCATATGTCCAGGTTTCAGCAGCATATCCAAAATCAATTGGTTTCTGGCAGGCAATGTTAATAATCCAAGCTTTTTCTTCGTCTGTAATCTCAGCATTTCTGCCACGGCCAGGAGCATCAAAGAGTGCTTTTTCAATGCCGCCTTCTTTAAACTTTTTTAGGCAAAGCATGACGCTGCAGCGGTTAAGACCTACTTTATCAGCAATTGCATCTATTGATACGGCATCCGCACGTAATAATAGGATTCGTGCTCTTGTGACTGTTTGAGCCTGAATTGTTCTAGCACGAGTTTGAAGTTCGAGATATTCTTTTTCTTCCTTACTAAGTTCAATTGATGATGCTCTTTTTCCCATGAAAATGTCCTCCAAAATCTTTATAAGAACATTATAGCACAGCTTTCTAATATAGTCGAGTTATTAAAAAGATATTATACTAGACTTCTTCGTATAGGTATAGGACAGCTCAGCAAACGGGCAGAGCTAAAACACTATGAAAACCCTACGGTTATGGAATTTATCAGTCTTGACAGATTTATGAAAGCATATAATAATGAACAGGGCAGACCACATACATCAATTCAGGATCTTACTGTATCGCATAAAGCCTACAACAGCATGAAAAACTGTGAACAAAGTGATTTGTTTTATTCGTTTTTCTATGATATAAAGCAATGGTGCGGTGACGGAGAACGATACAAACAAATCAAAATTATTGACCAGAATAAGCAAGAACACATATTGCCAAAATATCTTGATATAAAAGATAACGAGTTTGACCCTGTTGAAATTTACGCATATTATCTCGGACTTTTTATAAATAATATGCGTAACGGGATATACATTAATTATATACTGTCTTTCCCAGTTACATACGAAAAAGCGGTTAAGGAAAAACTTCTGAACAGCTTTACAAAAGGTATCAAAAAATCCTTGCCTGACGCAGTTCTGTCCGACAACAATGTTATGAATAAATTTAAAGTAAGACAGGGAATAAGTGAGCCAGCCGCATATGCAATATGTGCACTTAAAAATTTCGGCTTGAATCCAATAGGAAATCAAAAAATATTCTATGGCATTTTTGATTTCGGCGGCGGTACAACCGACTTTGATTTTGGTCTTTACAGATGTGCTGATGAAGAAACGGAAGACAGATACGACTATGTGATCGAACAGTTTGGTTCTGAGGGCGATAAATTTCTTGGCGGTGAAAATCTTCTTGAACTTCTGTCCTTTGAAATTTTCAAGGCAAATCAGCACAACCTTAGATATAAGAGTGATGAAGAACCGGGCTATTCATTCTTTAAACCTACCGAATGTGACGACTTTGCCGGCAGTGAAACGCTTATTTCAAATTCACAGGAGGCAAAAAGAAATACCAAACAGCTTATGGAGGCTCTTCGTCCGATATGGGAGGGCATAGTTGACTATAAAGATAAAAACAATACCCAAGCTCAAAAGAACGAAAAAACTTCAACTAAATATTATACTCATGAAAGCGGATATATTCTGAAAAACGGTCAGGAAATTTTCCAGTCAGGAAAAATAATGGTCGATCTGTTTGATAAAAACGGTAAAAGACATCCTGGTGTTGCGTTGGATATCGTGAACAAAAGCAGTAATATCAATGTTGATATATTCGGTATATTAGAAAGAAGAATACAAAAAGGCGTAAACAACTTTTTTGAGGCGTTAAAACTTTCGTTTGACAACAGAATTTCTGACGGTCAGGATAATATTCATATTTTTCTTGCCGGAAATTCATCAAAATCTCCAATTCTTCATAAGTGTTTTATTAACACTATGAAATTGCACAGTGATAAAATATCTGACGGACGAGAAAAAAATCCAGCCAAATATTTCAAATTATATTATCCGCTTGGTACACCGGAAGCAATAAAAATTCAAAAAGAAAACAAAGTAGACGTTGATCTTAACGATGTAATGATGCCAACAGGAAAAACAGGCGTTGCCTATGGTCTGATAGAAGGCAGAACCGGTGGAAATATAAAGGTCATATCCAGCATACCCGCCGGAAAAGAAATAAGGTTCAATTACTATGTCGGCAGAGCCAAAAGAGGTGCTTTCAAGGTTATACTCGACAGAAACATTGAATATGGTAAATGGGTAAAATTTATTGATGCAGGTCTTGATGAGTTTGAATTGTACTATTCGGATCTTCCTGAATCAGCAAGCGGCTCTTACAGCGTTGAAAATATGAAAAAGAAAATCCGTATGATAGATTATACCGATGATGAAGCAGATATTTACATAAGAGCGGTAGCCCCTTCAAAAATAGAGTATTCCGTTGCCAAAAGTCCAGAGGACGCTCAGAATGGCAAATTCTTATGCGATACAGTTGTTATTGACTTAAACGGCTGACAAATGTGTACTGGTTCTATCAGACCCCTACGGTTCTACAATGGTTCTAAAACAGTGTGCAAACATAGAAACCTTGATGATGAATCCGTTATTTTTAAACGAAACGGATGTTAAAAACGGTTCAAAATATAAAAATATCAATGTTTTGAATTGAGTGGGAATGATTAACAAAATGGCTGAAATACGCATTAAAACTATGTTTACAATGTCAATTTTAAATTAAGCGTACCAAAATCGTACTAAATACGGCAAAAAATAAAAAACGTTTATATTTTTACTCGTTTAAAAAGTTATCGTGCAGCTCTTCAAGCTTACTTGCTACTTCTGATTGTTTATTCGGATATAAGTGCGAGTAGGTTTGAAGTGTTGTTTCGATATTCTCGTGTCCGAGTCGTTCGGATATGAGAAGCGGGGAAAAGCCAAGTTCAATCAGCAATGATGCGTGACTGTGTCTGAGGTCATGTACTCGTATCTTCTTGACATTTGCTTTTTTGCTGTACTTTTTCATTCGTTTCCACAAATAATATTTGTTGAACGGAAACAGTCGTTGCTCAGAAGACAGATTATAAATCTTGCTTGCGTAGTCTTGTATCTCTGTCATCAGGAATGAAGGCAAGGTAATTACTCTTTTGCTCTTTTTGGTCTTGGGGGTGAGTATCAGGTCTTTACCTTTGTACCGTGCGTAGTTTTTATTGATTTTTACAGTACCGTTTGTAAAATCAAAATCGGATATATTTAGTGCGAGCATTTCGCCGGAACGCATACCTGAATAATACAGCAGCATAAACATCACGTGAGCGTGTATGTCATCAAACAGCATTGATGAACGTATTAAATTCTTCTTGCGTCCAGAATTGCATATTGTCAGCGTTCTTTTTTCCCATACTTCCGCAATCTCTTGCCGGGTTACTTTTCAATCCGTAATACTTGACGGCAAAGTTGAAAATTGCCGACAGCTGATTGTTGATAGTTTTGAGGTAAGTTTCTTTGTAGTTTTCGGGTGAGGATATAAGCTCGGTCTGCCAATTACGGACTGTTGTCGCCGTAATTGTGTTTATAGGCATATCTCCAAAGAACGGCAAGAGTTTAGTATTTATCATAAACTCTTTGTTTGACAATGTGGTCGGCTTGATTCGTGGGGCTATATCATCTTTGTACAGTTCGACAAGGCTTCTGAAAGTCATTGAGCAGTCAGCAGAGGATTTGCGGATAAATTCGTTTTCCCACTCTTTTGCCTCTCGCTTGGTAGCAAAGCCTTCTTTCTTTTTACGCTTACGTTTGCCTTGCCAGTCGGTATAGTAAAAGCTACAATACCATTTGCCGGTTTCTTCATTTTTATATTGTGGCATAAATATTCCTCCTTAAAATTTTCCGCTGTCGGACTCGCACTCCGGCAGCGGATTTTTTTAATTTACATTCTCAACTTCTTTAGCTGTTACTTCAAATTTTAGTTCTGTTCCGCCTATTGGCTTATATGATACTTCAAGTTTTTGCCAGTTTTCAGGAACTTCAAAAGCAATAGCACCTTGCAATTTTTTGCCGGCAGCTAAGTCACCTGAAAATATTTTATATCCATCCGGATAATACAGCAATGTTGATTGAGTAATGCTCATATCATCACAGTAAGCTTTGATATAAAACATATTTATATGCTCATCTTCAGAAGATACATTTTCAGCTTTGAGATTTAAAACTACATACTTTTTGCCGCTGTCTGGCTTTTGTTCAAAACTCTTTTCATTAATAACTGAATACGACTTTGCAGATTGAAATATAATTTTTAAGGTATCACTTGTTGCAGATTCACCGATATGTGCGACTGCTTTATCAGTTGCATTTTCTTTGCTGCTTTCAACAGATGATTCAGCCGGCTCAGATGAGATTGTTACAGGTTGGCTACTGTTTGTTGCTGATGATTCCACAGGTTCAGATGATATGGTTACAGGCTTACTGGTTTTTGATGATGTTTCTCCGCAAGCAGTTCCTGCACCTACAAGCAAAACGGCAGAGCAAAGTGTAGCCATAATAATTTTTGCATTTCTTTTCATAATTTGTCAATCCTTTCATTTTATGCGTGATACGTCTTGATTGTTAGATGTTTTCACGCTATAATATTGATGAAAGGTAGTATTTTCCACTTACTATTTTTCGTTTAAGCCGCTCTCTGACCGCTACTCAGAGGGCGGCTGTTTTTTTATAGATATTTTTTAATCTCATCAACAGAACTTAAATCTTGTGCAGGAGTTCCGATTTTACGGAGCTGAATAGAACAATCGGATTTTGAAATCTTAATTATACCAAACTTTCTTTCAACGGAATATATATGTAATTTTAAATAATCATCATTTTCTTCTTGCTGAAATGAAAAATCCGATAAACAATCAGTTAATAATTTTATTATTTCATCAGTTATTGATTGAGGTGTAGAAATATTTGATGTTTCTACTGTTTTTGGTGTTTCTGTATGTTCATCATCATTGTTTTCTTGTGGCTGCAATTCCAAAATAGAATTTTCTATTGTAACACCTAAAACTTTTTTCATTGCTCTTTTTGTGGCTTCACGATATTTTTCAATCATCTGAGATGTAATTCTGTTTCCGGTTTTTACTTCAGGACGCAAGAGAAAATATTTAACTATTTCATCACTTGGAGAAATTAAATCTTGCATTAAGGTCTTTTCAACAACTTTTTCATATTTTTGATAAAATGCTTTTGAAATAATACTCTTTAAGTCAAAATTATCTTTATGGAACTGGTTTATTAAAGAAGTATAAATTATCGGGTCATCATCTATTAAATTAAACGATAAAAAAGGCTCATCATCCATAACATTCGGAGCATTCAAGTCGCTGAAAAATTGATAAGTAACACCATTTGTCAAAATAGCAATACGGCAACGGTTTGTAGCAAAGTAACGATATAATTGACCCTGTTGCTGTTTTTGAAGTTTCATTCCTGCACGCTTTACTTCTATGAGAATAACAGGTTCTCCGTCTTTAAGAATGGCATAATCTATTTTTTCGCCTTTTTTTGTTGCAACATCACAGACAAATTCCGGCATAAATTCATTTGTATTAAATACATCATATCCCAAAAGTTGAAAAAACGGCATAACAAGAGAGGTTTTTGTTGCTTCTTCGGTCAAGTCGTCAAAATGCTTTTGTGTTCTCTTAACCTTAGATAAATATCGTTTAAGATCTTCTTCAAAACTCATATAATACTACCTTTCTATTACTGCCCTTGTCATTGTTGATAAGGGTAGTTTTATTTTTTTGTTTTGCTTTCATTTTCGATTTCATCAATTTTTGCAATTATTTTTGAACGCTGAATTAAATCAAGTTTTTTTATCATTTCAAGCAATTTAAGGTCATCTTGTTCTGTTGTATTTATGTTGATATTTCCGTTAATAGCTTGATTACCATTATTGTTGTTATTTCCGTTTATGTATGTGCCACCGGTTATGGTAGGGTTGTCTGTTCTACCTAATAGATAATCAACAGAGCAGTCGAGGTAGTCGGCGATTTTGGCAAGACTATCTCCTTTTAACATAGAACCATTATACATATTTGATAGGGTGTTTTTATTTAGGTCAAGGTCTTCTAACATTGTTTTTAGTTGCACATTTCTTGTTTTAGCTGTATTTTTTATTGTTTCAGCTATTTTGGTAGATTCATACATAAATTAACACTCCTTTTTGTATATTGATACAAAATCAATATTTTTATGGAAAATATACTTGAAATCCATAAAATTATGGAATATAATATAACCAAGCTATTCAAAAGGGTGCAGAAAACCCCAAGATATGAAAGCCTTGATAATATTTAACTGTTTGTCGACCTTATTATACATTATTTTGGTGAAAATATCAATAGCTGAGTTATATTTTCGACAAAAAGAGGTGATTGAAATGTCGTTCTCAGAAAATGTTAAGAAGTTCAGAGAAGAAAAAGGAATGACACAGGGAGAACTTGCGACTCGTGTTAAAGTTGCACAACCTATGATTGCTCTGTACGAAAAAGGGGAAAAAGTCCCCAACATTTTTAACGGTGTCCGTCTTGCCAAAGCACTCGGCACAACCTGCGAGGAACTGGTGGCGGAATGAAAGGGGGTGAAATAAATGGAGAAAAAGCCATTTTTTCCGATACTTGAAGCTGAAATTGCAAAGCGTGGCATAAAGAAAAAAGATATAGCAGAGCGACTTGAAATTACACAAAAATCTTTGAGCAATAAATGTATGGGCAAAACGAAATTTTTGTTGGACGAGGCTATTATTATTCACTCTATGTTTCCGGACTTGTCAATAGACGAGCTGTTCAGCCACAGCGGGTGAGTGTTTCCGTACCCGTGTCAAAGATGTTGAAAGAAGGTGATAAAAATAGATGTTGTAGTAATAATTGTTCTGTTAGTGTTGCTCATAATTATCGCTTCTACTTTTTGGGTTTTTATAATAAATAATACCAGTTTCCAAGTTTTCATAAAATAAAAAGTGAATTACTGACCAAAAGGTGATAAAATGGTAAATGACCAAATAAACCATTGGAAACCTAAAGGAGTAATTCACATGAAAACATTATATACCAAAACACCTACAATA
>JAQXZA010000013.1 GCA_029226955.1 Clostridia bacterium
CAAGAGTATAAATTATATTCAGGCACCGAAAATAACCAGTATAAAAAACACAACAACAGGTTCACAAATAAGCTGGTCAAAATGCAATTGTGCGGCAAAATACCGTGTTTTGTATAAAGATAAAAACGGAAACTGGAAAACCATAGAAATAACAGACAAAACAACTACTACTCACAAAAATCTCACCAACGGTTTAAAATATACTTATACCGTAAGATGTCTTGATAAAAATAATAAGTATATAAGCGGATTTAATGCTGTTGGAACATCAAACACTTTCATAGCACCGCCAAAAATTGTTTCAGTATCAGGTGTATCGGGCGGAAACCTCGTAAAATGGAAGAGTGATTTTAAGGCTGTCGGTTACAGGCTTTATCGCAAGACAGTCGATTCATCTTGGCAAAGTATAGCTGATGTAAAATCAGGTACACAATACACAGATAAATCAGCTAAGAAAAATGTTGTGTATTCCTATATGGTAAGATGTCTTGACAAAAACGGAAAGATTGTAAGTTCATATATTACCGATAACAAATATTATAAAAACGGTACGGCTTGCGACGGAAAGGTAAAAATAGGAACAAAATATTATAAGTTCATTAACGGTGTTTATAAGGGACTTTTAAAAACAGGTTATCATACTGTCAACGGCAAGGAATATTATTATAACTCAAACGGCGATATATTAAAGAATTGTATAGTTGGTTCAGGTTCGCAAAAACGTAAATATGCTTCTCCGAGCGGTGTTATTATCAAGAGTGCTGAAATTCAGGCAGCTGTTGATTTTGTAGTTGCTCACGGCGGCAGTGGTACATCATATCAAAAACTTACTAATTGTTATAAATATCTTGTAAAAAATTGCGTATATAAAAGGGATTACGGTATTCCGTCAACAAATGCAAACTTTAAAGAACGTGCATTAAGCGTATTTAATAAAAATTGCGGAAACTGCTTTGCTTACAGTACGGCTCTTTCGTGTATTTCAAGAGTTCTCGGATTTGATTCAAGAGAAGTTACAGGTCAGATAGGTTCAAGATACGGCGGTGTTACCCCTCACGGTTGGAACGAAACCTATATAGACGGAAAATGGTATATATCTGATGTAATTATGGAGTGGGAATATCCGGCTTGTAATTATTATATGCGTACATACGCAAATTATCCTACTCGTCCGTTCTATGCTGAACAAAAGTATAACATAGTGTTTAATGGTGATGAAATAAATTGGAAGAAAATTTCATTCTGATTTTTTAAGGAATTTCAAAATAAATTTATCAGCGGAGATTACAAATGGTATTTAGTTCGTTAGTGTTTTTGTGTGTTTTTTTACCGGCAGTTTTTTTGCTTTATACAATAGTGCCGTCAATAAAGTTCAGAAACGGTCTGTTAATTATAGCAAGTCTGTTGTTTTATTCATACGGAGAACCTGTATATGTTCTTCTGATGATTTTCAGTTCAATAATAAATTATCTGTGTGCTTTGTTTGTTTCTTCAAAAAAGCAAAACAGAAAATGGGTTCTTGTTTTAGCCGTAGTCATAAATCTGGGTGTACTTGTTGTATTTAAATACTCTGCATTTTTTGTGGAAGTGATAAATTCCGTTACGGGTTTATCATTACCAGTGCCTCAGATTGACTTGCCTATCGGAATTTCGTTCTTTACATTTCAGGCATTGTCGTATGTAATAGATGTTTATAGAAAAACAGTAAATCCTCAGAAAAATTATTTTTATGTTTTGCTTTATATATCATTTTTCCCACAGCTTATTGCAGGCCCGATAGTAAAATATAAGGATATAAATGAACAGATAACAGCAAGAGAACAGAACGTTTTTAAAATAGCGGAAGGACTCAGACGCTTTATATTCGGATTGTCAAAAAAGGTTCTTATTGCCAACACTATGGCACAGACTGCTGATATTATATTTTCATCAGGCACGGAATATATGTCGGTTCTTACAGCGTGGCTCGGAGCATTTGCTTATCTGTTCCAGATTTACTATGATTTTTCGGGCTATTCCGATATGGCAATAGGTCTTGGCAAAATGTTCGGTTTTGATTTCAAAGAGAATTTCAATTATCCTTACGGTGCAATCAGTGTGCGTGACTTCTGGCGAAAGTGGCATATATCATTGTCAGAATGGTTCAAGGAATATCTGTATATACCTCTCGGCGGCAACCGTAAAGGTAAAGCAAGAACAGTCAGAAACAGACTTATAGTCTTTTTGTTTACGGGACTATGGCACGGAGCAAACTGGACGTTTATTTTGTGGGGAATATATCACGGTATTTTTGTAGTTCTTGAAGAATTGATTCCAAAACTTGGCAGACTTCCGAAAGTTATAAATCATATTTATACAATGCTTGTTGTAATTATAGGCTTTGTGATTTTCAGAGCCGATACAGTAAATCAGGCATTTGATTTTATAGTAAATATGTTCGGTGGATTCAATATTTCTCAACAGTCCGTTTCGTTTGCATTATCACAGCTGACTCCGTGGTTTATTGTTATGTTTGTGGCAGCAATTATCGGTTCAGCACCTTTAAAAGTTTTTTCGGAAAAATTCATATTCAACGGTTCGGTTATGGCAAAACATCAGAATGTAGTACAGACCGTTATTTATGCAATATCTTTTGTACTTCTTTTGTGGTGCATTATAAGATTGTCCGGAAATTCATACAATCCTTTTATATATTTCAGATTCTGAGGTGACAGTGAATGAATAAAAAAATATTGTTGTCCTCTTTTATATCTGCCTGTATGCTGTGTTGTGTAATACCTTTTGCGGCAATGACATTTGTACATAATGATGAAGAAATCGGAAATGAACGTCAGACGGATTTACCGTCACTGACTCAGGAGGACGGAAAAATTAACAAAGAATATTTTGAGCAGCTTGGTAATTATTTTTCTGCTCATTATGCGTTCAGACCGGAAATTATATCGCTTGACGCTGAAATTCAGTCAAAAGTTTTTGGAACATCAAACCTTGATTCTGTTATTGTTGGAAAAAATGATTGGCTGTACTACTCGTCAACGCTTGACAATTATCTTGGCAGAAATCTTATGTCAGAACGTGCTTTGTTCAATACAAGACATAATCTTGAAATTACACAGGAGTATCTGAAAGAGAACAATATAGAGTTTCTTTTTACAATAGCTCCTAACAAAAATACTGTATATCCTGAAAATATGCCGTTTTATTACAGTGTTAAGGAAAGTCAGGAAAGCAATATGAAGAATTTTGTTTCAGAATTAAATGACAAAAGTCTGAATTATTGCGATTTGCTGACTCCTATAAAAAACAGTGATGAAGTATTGTATTTAAAACAGGATTCTCATTGGGATAACAAAGGTGCTTTAATTGCTTATAATAAAATTCTTGACCAACTCGGCAAGGAACATAATACTTATGAAAATGCCGCTGTTACAAGAAAAAAGAATTTTTACGGTGACTTGGGAAAAATGATTTATCCCTCTGTTCAGCAACCTGAGTATAATTATGAATATGACATAAACAAAACCTATGAATATGTTACACCGACTAAAAGCGTTGAAGAACCGATAATTTCCACTAAAAATAACAATGCGTCAGGAAATTTGTATATGTATCGTGACTCATTCGGTAATGCTCTTTTGCCTTATTTTGCTAATGCTTATAATTCAGCATATTTTACAAAGGCGTTTCCGATAAATTTAGCACTTGATACAAAAATTCAAAAAAGTGATACCGTTATTTTTGAAATTGCCGAGCGTAATTTGATATGGTTTGCTCAGTCACCGCCGGTATTGCCGTCAAAAGAAACAGACGTTCCCGATAATATCAAAAAAGCTGACGGAAATTTTAAAGTTAATGCGGAAATTTCTCAGGTTAATATGCAGTATGTCAGCATAACAGGAAGTGTGGACAGCAGTCTTTGCAGTGATGACAGCGAGTTTATACTTGTTGTCAGTGATAAAAGCGGCAAAAAAAGAGCGTTTGAAGCGTTTACCACTTCTGATGAGGATTCGGATTACTGTTTTCAGGCATATATTCCTGAACAGGATATTGATTCGGAAAATCTCTCAATAAGTGTTGCCGTAAAAAACAATAATGAATTTCTTTTGACAGAAAGTCAGAATGTAAGTATTCAAAAAAACGAAGTTGATTAACAGGAGGTATTTTGATGAGAAAAAATAAAAAACGTTTATTTGTTGGTTCTTTATTTGCTGTATTGTGCGTTATGGTGATGTGCTTGACGGCGTGTAGTCAAAGTCAAAGCGTTAAGGTTGAAATATATGATTCAGGCACAACAACTGAGGCAGACGCTAACACGGATATGACTGTAAAAGATATACTTAAAAGTGCGGGGATAACTTTAAACGATAAGGACGAAACCAAGCCGAAAGCTGACGATAAAATCGGTGAAGAAACAAAAATAACCGTCAATCGTTATGCAAAAGTTACTGTTGTAAAAGGTTCAGAACAAAAGACCGTTGAACTTGTCGGCGGAAAAGTTGAAGACGCTGTGCAAAAAGCCGGATTTAATCTTGGCGACGGTGTTGTATGCAGTGAGGATAAATCCGCATATCTTAAAAACGGAATGACTATCACACTGACAAGCAGTTTAACAAGCAGTTTTAAAGTCAGCTTAACAGATAAGGGCAAGACAAGCAAGGTTGAAACAAAAGCCGAAACAGTAAAAGCATTTTTGGAAGAACAAAAAATTAAATTGGGTGAGAATGATGAAATTTCACCAAAAACAGATACTAAAATATCCGACGGCTTAAAAATCAAAATAACAAGAGTTGAGTTCAAGGAAAAAACAGAAAATGAAAGCGTTGATTTCACTGTTGAAGAACAACAGGACGAAACATTGAATCAGGGTGAAACTAAGGTTATACAGGACGGCGTAAAAGGCGAAAAAACCATAAAATATAAAGTTAAATACATAGACGGCAAAGAAAGTACAAAAGAGAAAATCAGTGAAGATATAACAAAAGAGCCTGTAAATAAGATTGTTGCTGTTGGCACTAAAATTGAAGTCAGTCAGAGTGAAGTGCCTCAGGAACAGGAAAGCCAACCAAGTGTTGTATCTGAAACTCCTCAGGAGTCGTCACAAGCTGTTCAAAGCAGTCAACCCGAAAGTAGCCAGCCAGAAAGTAGCCAACCCGAAAGCAGTCAGCCTGAGAGCAGCCAACCTGAAAGCAGTCAGTCAGAGCAAGGCGGCAAGAAAGTTGTTTCAAAACAGAAAGTTTATGATTGTGACGGTTCAGGTCACGGCTATTATATCATAACATACGATGACGGTTCTGTTGAATATGAGGACTTTTAAATCACAGTTATAATTATTAGTTTTAAACTATACACAAAAAGAGTCATAGAAATATGGCTCTTTTTATTGTAAAAATATTATAAAAAATCAACGTATGTGATTGACAAATTGCAGGAATATTGTTATAATATGACATAATTAAAAATTTTGAGGAGGCTTTTTTATGAAAAGGTTAAAAAAACTAACGTCCGTCTTTCTTGCGGTAGTTATGGCAATCGGTGTTCTGGCTATTGCACCGCTTACTGTAAGTGCCGCCGGTAATACTATGGCTACTGCCACCAATTACACCTTGGGCAGTAATGTTAGTGGTAGCATAACAAAATCCAACGAAAAGGATTTCTACAAATTTACAATACCGACATCTGGCAGAATAAAATTAGATATAAATGCTGAAATTAGTGAGGCATATTATCGTATTTATGATGCAGACGGTAATGCAATGTTTGATAATCGAAAATATTGGAACAATACAACTGAAGTAATGAAATCATCTGACAATATTGATTTGACAGCCGGAACATATTACTTCAATATTGCAGACTCCTGGGGATCTACAGGTAACTATAACTTTAAAATCTCATTCACTTCTGCAAATGAGTCATTTAAAGAAACAGGCTACGGACAAGATAATGCTTTAAAAGATGCAAATTCTATTTCTTTAAATAAAACTTACAAAGGTCAGATTGCCACTAACGACGAAAAAGACTTTTATAAGTTTACATTGTCAACATCTGGCAGAATAAAGTTAGATATAAATGCTGAAATTAGTGAGGCATATTATCGTATTTATGATGCAGACGGTAATGCAATGTTTGATAATCGAAAATATTGGAACGATACCACTGAAGTGATGAAATCATCTGACAATATTGATTTGACAGCCGGAACATATTACTTTAATATTGAAAGAAATTGGGGTCGTACTGGTAACTATAACTTTAAAATCTCATTCACTTCTGCAAATGAGTCATTTAAAGAAACAGGCTATGGAACAAATAACACCTTAAAAGATGCAAATTCCATTTCTTTAAACAAAACCTACAAAGGTCAGATAGCTACTAATGACGATAAGGACTTTTATAAGTTTAAAGTTTCAAAATCTGGTAAAGTAAAATTAAATGTTGATTCAAAAATATATTGTGCATATTATCGCATTTATGATGAAAATGGCAATGCAATTTTTGATACTAAAAGATACTGGGACGATAAAACAGAGCTTATGAAAATGCGTGAAACCATTGATCTTAAAGCCGGAACATATTACTTTAATGTCGAAAAAGATTGGAGAAATCGTACCGGTACATACAGTTTTAGCATTGTTCAGGCAGTAAACCCGACATCAGTCAAACTCAGTCAGACTTCTTTAACTCTTGGTGTCGGAGAATCATATACACTGAAAAAATCAGTTACACCATCAAATGCAACAACAGGTTACACATGGAGCAGTTCAAACACAAAAGTTGCTACGGTAAGCAACGGTGTAGTAAGAGCTAAAAGCACAGGTATTGCATATATTAAAGTTAAGACTTCAAACGGAAAAACATCTACCTGTAAGGTAACTGTAAAAGCTGCACCGAAAAGCGTAAAACTCAGCAGAACAAGCATTGGTCTTGGTGTAGGTGAAAGCTATACAGTAAGTGCAAGCGTGAACAGCGGAAGTTATGCTAATGCGGCTAATTTGAAATGGTCAACTTCAAATTCAAGGGTTGCCGTTGTTACAAAGGGCAGCGGTTCAAAAGCAAAAATCACCGCAAAAGGTGTTGGAACAGCTTATATTAAAGTAAGACTTTATAACGGAAAAACAGCTACCTGTAAAATAACCGTAAAAGCTGCACCGAAAACCGTAAAACTCAGCAAAACAAGTATTGCACTTAACAGAGGTTCAAGCTACACAATTTCAGAAACTGTAAACGGTGGTGCTTGTGCAAATACAGCCAATATTAAGTGGACAAGTTCCAATTCAAAAGTCGCTACTGTTACAAAGTCAAGCGGTAACAAGGCAATTATTAAAGCAAAATCAAAGGGTACGGCTTACATTAAGGTTACACTTTACAACGGTAAAACCGCTCAATGCAAGGTAACAGTAAAATAAAAGAATTTTTAGATTTATAAAACAAAAATCAAGCAGATATATTCCGACAATCAAGTCTGAATATATCTGCTTTTATGTTAGTTGTTATGTTTTGGATTTATCAGCAAGTAGCTCCGCCTTTAACTTTTTTGTTGAGGATAGCGGCTTTGTCAATCTTGCTGTTTATCAATTTATCCTGAACATAGTCAAATCCAAGACGCTGAATTGTATCAGAAAAACGCTCACCTGTCTGTCCTTCGTCACGGAAGAACAGAATAGCACGTTCAACGACATCAAGAACTTCTTCTTCGGAAGTGAATATTTTATCAAGCGGTCTGCCGTTTGCATATTTCTTGCCCCATCTGCCGCCGATATACACTTTGTAGCCGTCTGTGTATTCGGGAACAGCACCAAACGGACATTTGCCCTTACAGCGTCCACAGTGGTTACAGTCTGAATTGATTGTGATTTTGCCGTCTTTTAATGTAGCGGCTTTTATCGGACAGGCATTTTCAACCTGACATTTTTTACAGCTACGGCATTTTTCAGTGTTTAAGTGAGGGATTCTCTGTCCGACAATTCCGAGGTCGTTAAGGTCGGGTTTTACACAGTTGTTAGGACAGCCGCCGACAGCAATTTTGAATTTGTGCGGCAAAATTACATCGTGATAACCGAGATAGAAACGCTCGTGTAATTTTTCACTAAGACCGAATGTATCAATAAGACCATACTGACAGGTTGTACCTTTGCACGAAACAACAGGACGAACAAGTGAACCTGTACCGCCTGTAATAAGATTATGTTCGTTAAGAAATGCGATAGTATCGTCAATATCAGCGTAATGAACACCCTGAATTTCAAGTGTAAGACGTGTTGTCATTGTAATTTCTCCGCTGCCGAATTTTTCAGCCGCCTCTGAAATTGCGTGTTGTTCGGCTGCTGTAATTTTTCCGTTTTTGGTGATTACACGAACATTGAATATATCGGGATAACGCTTATCTTGCAGACAGCCGAGTGCTTTTACTCTTTTGATTTCAGCGGGGGAGAGTTTTCCGACAGGATTTTCAACCTTTACAGTATTGAAAAACTCGCCGCCTTCAAGAGCTCTTGTGTTTGTGTAGCCGTAGAATTTCAATCTGTTTTGGAGGAAATATGCTCTTTTGCCCTTTGTGCATACAAGAAGGAGTTTTTCGTCTTTGCCTATGCCGTCAATTTCACCGTTTACCTTGCCGAGATTAACCCAGGTTGCACCAAAAATTTTAGCCTCAGGCTGAACATCAATAACACGGTAGCCTTTTGCTTTTCCGTCAAGATATTCTTTTGGTGTGAATGTTTCAAAAGCACCGCTCATCTTATTCTGAATAACATAACAAGCCTGTACAAAAGGGTGAATTGCTGTTGAGAACGGCGGTGCATAAGCCATATCCATAGTATCAAAATCGCTGACTTTAAGTCCGGCTGAAATTCCGACAACGGCAATATCTGTCATTTTGTCAACTGCACCGCTGCCAAGTACCTGAATACCGAGAAGTTTCTCTGTGTTTTTATCGGCAATAATTTTTGTTACAAATGTTGATGAATCGGGATAATAATGTGCTTTGTCGTCAGTTACGCATACAGCAGTTACAACATCATATCCGGCTTTGACCGCCTGTTCTTCCGAAAGTCCTGTTCTTCCGGCACTGAGATTTTCCGAAAGTTTTACGACACCTGTTCCAAGACAGCCATTGTATTCACTTTGTGTACCTGTAAGAGTTTTTGCAAGACATCTTGCGGTAATGTTGGCAGTAGAACCCATAGCCGACCATTGAGGCTGACCTGTTATGCGGTTCCTGACGATAGCACAGTCGCCGACAGCATATATATCGTCAAGGTTGGTTTTCTGATATTCGTCAATCACGATTGCACCACGGTTAAGTTCAATACCCGTGTTTTCAAGAAATGACGTTGACGGACGAATACCAATACTTAAAATAACAATATCAGCCGCAAGTTCGCCGTTATCTGTTGATACGGCACTTACGCTGTTTTCTCCGCTGAATGAAGTAACAGCGGTATCTGTCATAATTTTTAAACCTGTTTTGCGTAGTTCTCTTGCGGCATAGTTTGCCATTTCTGAATCGAGAATATTTGGAAGAATCTGGCTTGTCATATCAATAACGGTCACTGACAGATTTTGTGCCATAAGATTTTCAGCCATTTCCATACCTATAAATCCGGCACCGATTACAACGGCTTTTTGGCAGTTATTTTTTTCGATATAATCACGTATTGCAATAGCGTCATCAGGAGTACGCACGGTAAAAATACCGTCAAGATTTGAACCGTTTAAATTTGGCACAATAGGTTCAGCACCGCTTGCAATAATAAGTTTGTCATAAGATACCGTTTGTTCTGACAAATCAGCAATATTGCGGAAAACAACGGTTTTGTTTGTTACGTCAACGCTTATTGCCTCTTGTCCTGTGTGAACGTTTGCACCAGTAAGAGCGGCAAATTTTTCAGGAGAGTTGACAATAAGTTCATCTCTTGTTTCTATATCTCCGCCAACATAATAGGGCAGACCGCAACCAGCATAAGAAATATCGCTGCTTTTTGTGTAAATTTCAACATCAGCCGAGCGGTTTTCACGCTTGATTTTTGCCGCCGCTTTTGTACCGGCAGCAACACCGCCTATAACAACTACTTTCATAAAAATTATCCTCGCTTTACTTTGTTTTTGTACCGTTGACATATAATGGTAAATGTGCTACAATAAAATAAATGGCATATGTCATAAATCAACTTAATAATAACATAGTTCAAGAGATTATGTCAATATTTTTAAAAAGGGAATTTCAAGGTAAAAGTGTATGTCAAGACCAAGAAAATGCAGAAAAGTATGCTGTCTTCCAAAGGTTAATGAATTTCACCCGAAAGACAGAGAAAAAGAAAACAATATAATAATTCTTACCGTTGATGAGTATGAAACAATACGGCTTATCGACAAAGAGGGATTATCTCAGAAAGAATGTGCGGATTATATGCAAGTAGCACGAACTACCGTACAACAGATTTATAATTCCGCAAGAGTGAAAATAGCAAACGCACTTGTTGACGGTTCAGGTATTCGCATTGAGGGCGGCGACTATACTCTTTGCGGCGAGAATGAAAGTCAATGCGGTTTATGTGACTGTAAAAAGCACTGTAAAACGATGTGCGAAAACTGTGAGTAACAAAATACAAAACGCAAATATTCTTTTTGAAATTGACTTCGATTTTACATCAATATGATAGAAAAAACACGTTTCTTTATGGTAATGTAAAAAAGAGCTTTTGGAAATCAAAACAGTTCAAAAATTCTGAGGAGTAAAGTCAGGAGGAAAATTATGACGAAATCAGTTAAATTAAAAGTTCTTTCTGCCGCTATGGCGGTTACGCTTACAGCGACTACCGCATTATCCGGCGTTGGAACAGTATTTGCGTCAGATGACACACAAAGTACAGGCTTTGAAAACGGAAGTGCAAAACTGGACATTACACAAACAGGAAGATATGTATCGGGTATGACAAATGCCGACGGCGGTGTTATGGAAATCGTTACATACAATACCAAAACAGGCTTTGCCTATACCGTAAACGGACAGTCAGGCTTTCTTGCCGCTATTCCGATTAGTGAAATTGAGGATAACGGAACTGTTCAGCAGCTTGAAGGCAACAACATTGACATAAAGGCACTTGTTGAGGCTGGGGGCTACAAATACGGCGATATGACATCGGTTGCTGTATCACCTGACGGAACTCAACTTGCGGTTGCAATTCAGTCTGAGGATTATTCCGCAAACGGTAAAGCGGCTGTATTTAAATGTAACGACGACGGAACACTCACACTTCTTTATATTGCCGCAACAGGTGTACAGCCTGATATGATTACATTCACACCTGACGGTTCAAAAATCCTCACGGCTAATGAGGGTGAACCAAGACTTGGCTACGCAAGCGGAACTGTTGACCCGAAAGGCAGCGTAACTGTTATCAATACCGCAACAGGTGAAAGTTCTGATGTTGATTTCAATGCTTTTGATAGTGAAGACGAAAGAAAGAAACTTACTGACAGCGGAATTGTTCTTAAAAAGAACACAGCACCGTCAGTTGATTTAGAACCTGAATATATAGCAACAACAAATACAACGGCTTATGTATCTTTGCAGGAGGCTAATGCTATTGCAGTGCTTGATTTCAGCACAAATACATTTAAAGGTATTTATTCGGTAGGTTTTGAGAATTATTCAGAATTTGCCGTTGATATTGATAAAAAGGACGAGGTTTATTCTCCGAAAAAATATGATTCACTCAGGGGAATCCGTATGCCTGACGGAATTTCTCTTGTAACCGTTGACGGAACAGATTATATTCTCACAGCCAACGAGGGTGACAGCCGTGATTGGAACGGATACTTAAACGAAGATGAACGCAATTTCGGCAAAGGAAAAACTTCTCCGACAGGTAAAATTACAGCAGAGAACAGTGGACTTTCAGGCAAGGTTGTTTTCTTTGACGCAAGCGACTATGACGGACTTGAAAGCGACAAGGACTATCTTTTCGGCGGCAGAAGTTTTACTATGTTCCGTGTGACTGAAAGCGGTCTTGAAGAAGTGTTTACAAGTGGAAATGATTTTGAAAGCCTTACTTCACAGTATATTCCGTCACATTTCAACTGTTCAAATGACGATATTACAACAGATGACCGCTCAGGTAAAAAAGGTCCTGAACCTGAATCCGTAGTAACAGGAACTGTCGGCGGCAGAACTTATGCCTTTATTGCTCTTGAAAGAATCGGCGGTATTATGGCTTATGACATAACCGACCCGACAAACGTAAAATATGTGAATTACATCAATTCACGTGATTTTTCAGAGGACATAGCTGGTGATGACTCACCTGAGGGACTCTGCTTTATATCATCAGACGAGAGCAAAAACGGAAAAAGTATACTCCTTGCAGCCTGTGAAGTATCGGGTACAGTGGCTTTGTACGACCTGACATCTGCCAATAATGGTACGGTTATTCTTTATACAAATGATGTTCACGCCGCTATTGACAATTATCCGGCACTTGCGGCTTACCGTCAGCAGATGATAAACAGCGGATATAAAACATATCTTGTTGATGCCGGTGATGCCATTCAGGGCGAAATAGTCAGCAGTATGACAGACGGTCAATCAATCGTTGAAATTATGAACTTGGTTGGTTTTGACTTTGCCGCAATCGGAAACCACGAATTTGATTATGGTATGGACAGATTCAAGCAGCTTTCGGGACTTGCTGAAAATGATGTTCAGGCAAAGTATGAATACCTTTCGGCAAACTTCATTGATTTAAGCACAAACAAAACTGTGTTTGAACCGTACAAGATTGTTGAAGCAAACGGCAAGAAAATTGCAATTCTCGGAATTTCCACACCTGAAACCTATACAAAATCAACCCCGAAATATTTCCAGGACGAAAACGGAAACTTTATTTACAGTTTCAGCGAGGATAAATCGTCAACACCTGAAAATGAATTTATTGACACAATTCAGTCTGCAATAGATAAAGCAAATGAAGAGGCAGACATAGTAATTGCACTCGGTCATCTTGGAACGGATTCGGGTTCACAGCCATATTGTTCAACTGATTTAATCGCAAATACAACAGGACTTGACGCATTTATCGACGGTCATTCACACAGCACTATTCCGGCTGAAACAGTAAATGACAAGAACGGCGAACCTGTGGTGCTTACATCAACAGGAACAAAACTTAAAAGTTTCGGCAAGATGACAATTTCTCCCGAAGGCACAATCGAAACAGAACTTATCGACCCGACTACCGTAACCGCTGACAGTCCTGAATCAGTTAAAAATGCCTATGATAAAACAGAAACAATAGTAAATGATTACAGAACTCAGGTTGAAGAATTTGCGAATGTAAAAATCGGTTT
Organism: Clostridia bacterium; assembly: GCA_029226955.1. Taxonomy (GTDB): domain Bacteria; phylum Bacillota; class Clostridia; order Oscillospirales; family Acutalibacteraceae; genus UBA1213. Next base: position 13,348 of record JAQXZA010000013.1, read on the forward strand.
TGCCGAAGTTCCTATGTACATAACAGACCCGGCAACAAACAACAGAATGATAAGAAACCGTGAAACTAATCTCGGTGACTTTGTGTCGGACGCTTATCGTGCGGCAACGGGAGCAGATATTGCGATTGCTAATGGCGGCGGTATTCGTGCTGATGTTTTACAGGGTGATGTTACAAGAAAAAATCTTATGGACGTCAACGCATTTAAAAACCAAATCAGTGTATATGAAGTAACAGGACAGCAAATTCTTGATGCACTTGAATGGAGTGCAAGAAAGCCACTTAACGAGGACAAAACTGCACTTACCGAAAACGGCGGTTTCCTCCACACATCAGGACTTACATACGAAATAAATCTTACAGTAGAGGAAAGTCCGGCTATTGCAGATGAAAAAGGTTCATATCTTGGAATAGATGATACAAAGCAACGTAGAGTTCAGAATGTTATAGTGAACGGCGAGCCGATTGACCCGACAAAGAAATATACTCTTGCCGGCAGTTCATACACAATTCAGGACGGCGGCGACGGATATACAATGTTTGACGGTTGTAAGGTTGTTATAGACGGCGTAGGCAATGACCAGGATCTTCTGTGTAAATATCTTGAAGAAGATCTCGGAGGAGTTGTAACGTCGGAACAGTATGGTAACCCTTACGGAGAGGGCAGAATAAAAATTATAACTTCAAGCGAGCCTGAAATAAGCAAGCCTGTTACAGACACAAGCAAACCGTCTGATACATCAACATCATCAGATAATAACAGTCAAACCGTCTATACCGGTGATAATATGAATGTTATTTTGCTGTTTGCTGTATTTATTACAAGTGGTGTAGCAATAGTTGTATTTAAAATACCAGTTTCCAAGAAATAATCGCAAGAATTATAGAGTAGCAAAAGAAAAATCGGACAAAAGAGCATTTTTTGATAGTTTGGGTTTTCGTCGGAAATCAACAAAAAATAATTCACGCTGAATTGACATACCAATAACAAA
>JAQXZA010000014.1 GCA_029226955.1 Clostridia bacterium
CATGGGTTGATTTCTTTCATTATAATGGGTTTGAAAGGTCATCTGGATTTAAGGCTAAATGTTCTATTTTTTGCAGTATAAACGCATGAGTCAGGTTTTTTGAACGAGTTAAATGTTTATGAATGAAATTTTAATAAGTTATATAAATTTCTATTATAGAATAATAAAATCAAAATATTTATCAATGGTTATTTCTTTATTAGAATTTTACAAAATATTTTTCGTATTTGTAACCGAACAATTTGAATAATTATTCAATCAGTTAATAATTTATTTACTCATTCAAAAACCCTATTTTTTCTATAATTGCCTCTTGCAATCCGAGTATTTTTTCGGTAAAATCAGTATAGAGCATATTTGTTCCTCCGTTCATTGGTTTCTTCTCAATTCCATTTTAACGGATTTTTAGCAAATATGCTCTACTTTTTTAAAAAAATTTAAAAAATTTTTTTGGCTCTATTTGTTTACCCCAACATTTATTATAGAACCTCTTATTCTATAACTAAGAAAACACACCTTATTTTTTGTATCTACTCAATACTATGTAACCGTCAGATGAAATAATAAAAAATCAGCCTGTGAAATTATTTGAAACTCATAGGTAATGTATTACCTCAATTTTCCGGTGACTACCAATCAAAAAATATTGTGTTAAAATAACTCAAAAATGGTTATGAAAAATTTATAGAACCGAATATAGTTGATACGACAAAAACATAAGCTGATAAATGAACAGCTTGACAGAGTATAAAATGATTAACCATGCAGAGTGTTTTTGCCACTACTAAGCTGTGACCTTTTTATGTTTGATTACTGAAAAATCAAGAGATACATACAAAAAAATAAAATCATCATTAAAATTTTTTGTGAAATCGTTGAAATGAATACAATTTATGATATAATATACTTGATTATGCAAAATATCGACAAATATACTTTATGAAAGCCGGATGATATATGAGCAGACTCAGGGAAAACAAACCTACAGCAGATGTACTTATGACATCCATGAGAGCAATGGGATATTCGTTCAAGAGTGCAATTGCGGATATTATTGACAACAGTATAAGTGCACACTCAAATGAAATAACTATATGTTTTCCCACGGATCCATCCGAATGCTATGTTGCTGTATGTGATAATGGTGATGGAATGAATTCTGAGGAATTGTTTGATGCTATGAAGTACGGCAGTGAAGCAAAACGGGGAGGCAGAGCCGATGATGATCTTGGAAGATTTGGGCTTGGTTTGAAAGCAGCGTCTTTATCTCAGTGCAGAAAACTGACTGTTGCAAGTAAAAAGAACGGTGTTATATCAGCATTTATATGGGATCTGGATGTGGTTGAACAAAAACGCGACTGGTATGTAATAGAGTGTTCTTCTGAGCAGGTAGAAAATATCCGTTTTATTGATTATCTGGATCGCTATAGCAGTGGTACAGTTGTGTTGTGGGAAAATTTTGATATTATTGAGAAATCAACCGGTAATGTGTTCGGTACACTCAGTAATTATATGTCAGAAACTGCTGATTATCTTTCTCTTATATTTCATCGCTTTCTCAATCGTAATGATAAGTCAGTAGTTCAAATTAAGGTAAATAATTTTCAGTTAAAAGGTATTGATCCGTTTCTGGAAAATCACAACAAGACAAACATACGGCGAGAAATAAAAATTATGATTCCGGACTCTGAAGGACGAGAACATATGGTAACAATACAGCCTTTTATTCTTCCGTTTCAAAAAGATTTGTCAGCAGAAGATAAAAAACTTTCAGGTGGAATTGAAAACTATCGTTCCCGTCAGGGATTCTACATATACAGGAATGAGCGTCTTATAGTATGGGGAACATGGTTCAACAGACATCGTGATGAACTCACTAAATATGCAAGGATCAAAGTTGATATTCCTAATTCTCTGGATGATATATGGGGAATTGACATTAAAAAGCAGAGTGCAACTATTCCTTTGTCAATAAGGAAAAGACTTACAAAAGCTGTTGATGAAACTATGGATATATCTGTACATAAGCAAACATACAGAGGCAGAGTTTCAAAAGTTGATGAAAAAACAGATTATGTATGGGATCGTATAAGCCTCAGAGATGGATTATATACTTATCGTATCAACCGTAATTCAAAAATTTTTGACCTGATAAAAAAAAATATAAACGAAGAGGCATTGCCATATCTGGATATGGTTCTTGAAGAAATCGAAAATAATGTTCCGTATCAACAGATTTATATTGACAAATCCCAGAATAATATAGATGAAGAAGTAACGGATGAAAGAAAAGCAGATATTGAAGCTAAAGCAGAAGTTATGATAAAATTTGCTGTCAGTGCTGGTGCGACAGATATCAACGGGGTTATTGAACGGTTGTTTTTATCAGAACCATTCAGTAACTTTCCTGAAATTAAAGAAAAACTAAAGGAGAACCATAATGGCTAATCAGGAATATGTCAGCAATATTGTTACAATAGTAAGAAATTTAATTGATGCACGGGGAATTTCCAGTAATCTTACAGATGAAAAAATAGAAGATCTTATTCAGGAAGCAATTAACCTTGTCGGAGTTGCCTGTAATGATGAAGAACGGGAAAAATGCAGACGAAATTTGAAATACAGATATATGATAAAGTCAACACCAGGTGGCAAAATACTGAAAGATTATGATCAGAAAAAATGGTATTCAAATATAAAGAATGATATTGAACCTGAATTCTGGCTCAGGTATAAAAACTACCTTATTGATACCAAAGGTTTCAGTCCTAATATAGTCAGCAGACTTGGAAATGAAACACTTGATCAGGATCTTATGAATTACTTGTTGGATCCAAATATAGAAACAGAAACTCCGATCCTCAGGAGAGGACTTGTTATAGGTGATGTACAGTCAGGTAAAACATCTACATATATAGGTCTTATGTGTAAGGCAGCTGATGCAGGATATAAAGTTTTCATTCTTCTGACAGGAACGATTGAATCACTGAGAAAGCAGACACAGAAAAGAGTAGAGGAAGGTTTTGTCGGCATTGATATGTCAGATCCTGTTACAGGCGGTAAACGTGTGGGAGTGGGACTGGATAACAATGCTATACTTGCGACAACACTTACATCAATAAACAATGATTTTACTGGAAATTCAGATAAAATAGCTGTTGCACTTGAAAACAGAAATGCTGTTGTATTTGTCATTAAAAAGCAGAAAGATGTACTTAATAAACTGACCAGATGGCTCATAAATCTTAATGCCGATAAAGTGACCAGGAAAATAAATTTGCCTATGCTTATGATTGATGATGAAGCCGATAATGCATCTATCAATACAAGCAAGAATAAGGAAGAACCTACAAAGATAAACCAGCTTATAAGAAATCTGGCTAATCTTTTCACAAAATCAAATTATGTAGGATTCACAGCCACACCTTTTGCAAATGTATTTATTGATCCTGAAACAACCGAAGAAATGGAAAATCAGGATCTTTTCCCCGAAGATTTTATTGTATCATTACCAACTCCTTCAAATTATATTGGTCCGGATAAGATTTTTGCCGAGAATGGCGAATTTCATTCGCAGTTGATTTATATCACTGATGCTGGCATAACCGAAAGTGATGGTAAATCTTTTTATTTCCAGCATAAAAAAGACTGGGAAGGTGATCTTCCTGAAAGTCTTACAGATGCAATATATTCTTTTTATATAGTTAATGCAATCCGGGATCTTCGCGGAGATAAAACAAAGCATCGGTCAATGCTTGTAAATATGTCACGGTTTATCAAAGTTCAGAAATATATCCGTTCTAAAATAGAAGATATACATAATATTGCATACAGGGAAATAAAGTTCAATCTGAGTCATAATTTTGACGAATCCATGAAAAGCCCGGTATTGAAAAGAATTTATTCCTTATGGCAAAATCTTTTCTCTGATACAGAATTTGAATGGGACGACATTGTTGATGTTCTGTATGAAGCAATTGATCCTATTATGATAAAAGTGGTCAACAGTTCACGAACAACTGATAAGCTGGTTTATCCTGAAAATGAGGGGATAAGAGTAATTGCAATCGGAGGACTTGCGTTATCAAGAGGTCTGACACTTGAAGGATTGATTATCAGCTATTTTTATAGAAATACATGTACTTATGATGTGTTGATGCAGATGGGTCGTTGGTTTGGGTACAGATATGGCTATGAAGATTTATTCCGTATATGGACACACCAGGCATCTGCTGAATGGTATGCAGAAATTGCAGAAGCAACAGATGAACTTAAAAATGATATGCGTATTATGAATGAGAACATGATGAAACCAAAGGATTTCGGTATAAGAGTAAAAGATGATGCTGATGATCTGCAAATCACGGCAGCGAACAAGATGCGTAATTCTAAAGATGAAATTCTTGTCAGGAGTTATTTCGGTAATATTATTGAAACCCCATATCTTATATATGATCCTGAGATTCAAAAGAGTAATTTCGTGAAAATCAAAAGTTTTATAGAAACACTTGATGAAGAAGGAATAAAAATTGAGCAAAAACAGTTTGCTGATAGTAAAAACAGATATGTTATACAAAATGTACCAAAATCAAAAATATCTGATATTATTCAGCAACTTGATATTTCAAAATATAATGCTTGTTTCAAACCAAATCAGATTGTTGACTTTCTTAATCGGTGTGATGATCCTTGTATAGATTTTTTTGATATTGCTATTATGGAAGGTACAAAGTCTGATAAAAAAGTTGAGATTGCAGGAAGAAAAATCATTCCTGTATATCGTAGCGGATGCCGTGTTTATAAACACGGCGAATAATAATTCTGATATTTGAAATCCTTTTAACTAACAATAGAATATGTTTATCGTTAAAATATATCAAGAGAAAGTAATCTGCATAAAACACCTATAAGGGTATAATTAAAGGTGATTTATTTGTGTTTAATAAATACAAAAATAAATAATTTTAATAAGCGTAAGTATGAATATTGATCAACTGCCATTAAAGAAAATAAAAATGAATTTTAATTATATGAAAATATCGTTTCTTTTTTGATTAAAACATGAGGTAATATCATGAAACAACCATATGATAATTTTCCGTTATGGATGAAACAGACAACAACTTTGTCTGATAATTCAATATATAAATATACACGGGCAATCAAATCTATCTCAAAAGATATGATCTCGATTGGTATAATATCCAAATCTTTGACAGAAATGAATAGGGCAGAACTGGATTTGGCTATACCTATTATTTTAAATAACAGCGAATTTATAGCTAAAAATTCTCGTGGCAATAAAATGTATAGTAATGCCTTGAAACAATTCAGAAGTTATCATTCAATGATTGCTGATGATGTATCAGACTACAAATCTATCGTGGATAGTATAGAATCCGATGAAAATATTACAGTAACTGAAAAAGAATCGTTGATTAAATCAAGAATAGGACAGGGCAAATTCAGAAAATTGATAGTAGAAAAATATAATGGTTCCTGCATTATTACCGGAATTAATATCCAAACACTTTTGGTAGCAAGTCATATTAAGCCGTGGGCAGCAAGCAATAATATTGAAAGATTAAGTTCCGAAAATGGACTTTTGCTGAGTGCTACATATGACAGATTATTTGACAGCGGTTTAATATCTTTTGAAAATTCAGGAGAAATACTTGTTTCAAGATATGTTAATGATTTTAACAGATCAAAATTAGGTTTGCAAAACAGAAATATTATTGACTATACATTTTCTTATGAAATGAAATGTAATCTGGAATACCACAGAGATATTATATTTTTAAAATAATTACATTGGAAAATGTACAGACTCTCCTTTCAAAAAGACACATAGGAAATTTCAAAATGTGGATTGATGAATTGAATGAGCTTGGATATTTCAGCAGATACTTTAAACTGAATGCTTCTGATTTTGGGCTTCCACAAAACAGACCGAGGCTTTTGATGCTTAGTATTTATTACGGTAACAATACAAACCTTTATAATAAACTCACAGATTATTTTGAAACAATTGATGAGGACTATATAAAAGAATCATACAGGAAAACCGAATATTATAAGTTCGGAAAAACAACGATAAAACAATTATTAAGAACAAATTATTCAGACCATCAGTTATTTGAAGAAGCAACCGAGTGTACGCCGAATGATACTCCTTCAAGAAGAAAAATATGGGAAGAAAATCCCAAAATAATACTTCCTGACGGTTCTTTGAATGAGCAGATTAAAACTATACGAACTATAACAACAAAGCAAGACAGAAATCCTAATTCAGGTAACCTTTATTTTGATAGTGGTATAGAAGGAAAAAGCAGATTCAGATATCTTACTCCGAGAGAATGCTTGTTGTTCATGGGCTTTAAAGATATTGATTATGTAAATATTAAAAAACGAAATGTTGAATTTCATAAAGGAAGTCAACTTTTTCCACGTGATAAAATAATAAGAATGGCAGGAAATAGTATTCCTGTCAAATTGCTTGAAGGTATTTTCTGGCTTATGCTGCAAACTGATGAATTTATCAAAGGATTATAAAAATGGATGTACATGATAAAAAAACAAGAAGCTATAATATGTCCTGTATAAAAAGCAAAAACACAAAACCTGAAGAAATAGTTCGTAAATACCTTTTTTCTCAGGGGTTTCGATACAGAAAAAATGATAAGAGATTACCGGGTACTCCTGATATCGTTCTTCCTGAATACCGAACAGTGATTTTTGTAAACGGTTGTTTTTGGCATGGTCATGAAGAATGCAGATATTTTGTTATTCCATCAACGAACACTGAATTTTGGGTTAATAAAATTACGTCCAACAAGCAGAGGGATATAAGGAAAATAAATGACCTCCGCCAGCTTGGATGGAAGGTTATTGTTATATGGGAATGTCAGTTAAAAAAAGAAAAGTCAGAAACTACACTAAATAATCCGAAAAATGACATTAAAGCCGAATAAATTTTGTAACTGATTTAAGAATTCTTGTCTTAAAAGTGTCATCTACAGAAAATTAATCTCTGACAAGAAGCCTTAAAGCTAAACATGTTTTTCGCTTCATAAAAGTTCGTTATTGTGTTACATGAATATATTCACAAACAGAGCGTTTAAACATCAAAGCAAGCCGCATCTTGTCTGATATATAAATTCGTGCGAAAATATGAACGATAAAAGTTGCAGACGGCTGTATTTGGTCATCTGCGACGAAAAGAATTGAAGAGATTTGTACGAAAAACTGTATCAGAACATTAAGGCAGGAATAAAATTTAACCCTGTGGTCAAAGCAGATTGAAGAATGTAGCAGCAGCGGCTTGAGTGTTAAGTTGTTATGTACAGCATTATAGAAATTGCAAAAGAAAACGATCTCAATCCGTACAAATGTTTGGTTTACCTATTTTCAAAAACATCAAATTTCAAGGAAGGGAAGACAAAATGTCAGATATACTTTTATCCTGGAATGTGCCGTATTATACATAATAGTACAAAATAATACAAAAACAATATTTATTTTAAAGTGAGGAAAATTTAAAATGAAATTTGAAAGCTTTTTTACATTATCAAAGAGTGAGGAAAAACGCTATTTTGACTGTGACGATTATGAATCAAATATGATTTTTCCGTGCAATATTGATATTTATGGTATTCCGAACGATGTTGATGAAGAAACAATAATGTATGATGATTCTGAGTGTGCCTTAAAGATTGGAAATATCTCAGGTTATATGATACTGGCAAAAGATATTGAAGATCGTGGAATTGATATACATGACCTGTGCGACAGTATAGATGCCGACCTGGAATTTGTATGTTCAGCATTGCAGGAGGAAGGCGGACCGGCGGAAAAAGAGGAAATATTTTATGATTATAATATGTTCTATATTCATGAAATAGAAATAGATAACAAATATATGACAAAAGAACTTTTTTCAAAAATAGTGTCTGAATTACCTGAAATACTTTTGTATCATTATCATGTATACCCTGAAATGCTTATATATTATCCTGTACCGCTTGAATATGACAGACGTATGGACGAATTGCAGCAAAGAATTGCTGAGGCGGCACTTTCTGAAAGTTTGAAACATTTGTATGGTGATGATGAAACAGATGATGATACGCCTCATCTTGTTATGAGTCCTGACCAGCTTAACAGGGCAATGGGGAAGAGAGTACAGGGAGAAAGTTATCCTGAATCAGCAAAAGATAAGCCGCTGTGGGAAATGTATGAGAGTAATGGTTTTAAAGAGTGGCTTAATACAAGGGTTTTGTATAATTTTTGTTATGAATTATAATTCTTTGCAGATAAAGAGTCGATTCAAGAAATAATCATATTTGTAAAAAATGTCTGGAAACTTTATAATAATTATTGATTTAATGAATGATAAGAAATGTCACAGCATAAAATATTATTGATACGGTTATTGACAATTTAAGAATTGTCCCGTATAATAAATATTAAGATGTTGGTGCTTGCACCGATTGGGCTGGTCGCAAGACCCTGGTCCACCGAACGGCGGGGAATTTCCCCGCCATTTTTATTAGCAAGGAAAGATATTATGAGTGATAGAATTTTAAGCGTGTTTATTGATGAGTCGGGAGATTTCGGAGCATACGATGTACATACCCCTTACTATATTGTTGCAATGATACTGCACGATCAGAATACGGATATTAAGGATAATATCCGACTTCTCGACAAACATATCATAGAAGCCGGTTTTGACATCCACGCAATACATACAGGTCCGCTTATTCGCAGAGAATCAATATATTCAAATGAAATGATGGAAAACAGAAAATGCCTGTTTAACGCTCTTTTTCATTTTTCAAGAATACTTGATTTCAAATATGTATGTCCTATGATAAGAAAAAGTGAATGTCCTGATGTCATTACAATGACCGGAAAACTGTCAAAAGCTATCAAGAAGGAATTGATGTTTCATCAGGACTATTGGAACAGTTTTGATAAAGTGATTGTTTATTATGATAACGGACAGATTGAACTGACGAAGATACTTTCATCTGTATTCAATGTTTTATATGCTGATGTGGAGTTCCGTAAGGTTCAGCCTGTGGATTATAAGCTGTTTCAGGTTGCTGATATGGTCTGTACATTGGAATTGCTCAGCTTAAAAGCTGACAGCAATTCTTTCAGTAGATCAGAAACCGAATTTTTTCATTCTGTGAGAGATTTCAGAAAAAACTATTTTAAAACGCTTGAGAAAAAACACTTGTGATTTTTTAAAATATCTACACTCAGATAACAAAACAGGAACTGGGATTTTGTTTACAGGAAAATCGTAAAAAGCTGACAAATGAACATCTTGACAGAGTACAAAATAATTAAAAAATTAAGAGCGTTTTGCCACGGTTAAGCCGTGGCTTTTTTAGTTTATCCAAAACGAGTAGTAGCCTTGTAGTGAAAATTTGCTACACGCATTGCGGTAGGAAGGTATGAGCTGAGAGCAAGTGCATAAATTGTAAGGTGGAGTAGGATTATATGCTTGACAGATATAAGGTGCTGTACTCAAATTATTAACCGCCAATGTACTGAACGGTACACGGTGGGATGAAAGGTTGGCTAATCAACTAATAGGTAGCATAGTACTTGATTTTATTTCTTCTGTTTATTCATTAGCAAGGGTGTCACATTTCGTTACTCCCTTGAAATAGTCACAAATTGTCTTTTGCAGATTTATAAATTGAAAACGATGTCTGATGCCCAGGATGTAAGCTGGTCTGATTTCATAAGGATTGCTTCAATTTCGTGGTCTTCAAGAGTATCCGGCATAGCAAAATCATACTTTGCAATCTCCAGGTTGTATTCAGCCCTTTTTCTGCAAGTGGCTTTGACTTTGCAGAACTGACAGTGTTCTCCGGCTTTAAATTCTCCTTTGCCTTCCATAGCCAGAAGAGCGGTGGGGGAGAGAACCTCATCTGCCCATTTCAGAAGTTCATCCTTACTCATTGTATGTACACTGATATTCTCACGGCGGGGCTGGTATATTGCCATTTTCACAGAGTCAATATCATAGATTCCGTCAAACATTGCGATGCACCCAAGACAATACAACATAAGTTGCGGATTACCTCCGAACTCTTCGGATTCGGCAGAAACCGGAACTCCGAGACCGTGCTTGTAATCGATAATTTCGATTGTGCCGTCTGACAGAATGATACAGTCGGCAGTGCCTGTACCGTCTTTGACCCATTTTGAAAAGTCTACTTTCTGTTCGATGAGAACTTCCGTGTCGGGACAGGTCTGTTTTGCCTTTTCGTATTCCTCCATAACAAATGCCGCATAGCCTTCTGCACACTGCTGCATTTCGGAATCATAATATTCAAGGTTTTCTGTTGGATTCTTAACATCTCTGCCGAGAGCCTTTTCTACAAGACAGGCACAGAGTTCGTGAGCACAGGTGCCTTGCTGTGCATACGGACTTGACCTGTCCGGGATAGCAGCATTAAGTTTTGCAGATGGCGGACATTTAAGCCAACGGTGGGCGGCTGACGGTGACAGAAAAGCGTGTTTGCTCATCTTATCGCCTCCAGTTCGGACATCAAAGCCGGATAATCCGATTCCTTTACATTTGAAAGGCGGTCAGCACCATATTTGCCGATGAGTTTCCTGACTTGTTCTGTATATCCCTCATTGCTTTTTTTCGAGAATGCTTTGCGGACTTCTGCAAATGTGTAGGTGTTGGCGACAGTTTCTTCCTTGTTTTCAGAAATATCAGTTGTAGCCGTTTCGGTTTCAATGACCTGTGGTGTTTCAGCTGTTTCTGTGGACTTCCTGAGAAGTTTGCATACCTTTGCTATGCTCTCGCTACATACGATGATGTTTTCGAGCAGTTGTGAAATTTCGTCTGTGTGATTCATTCTGCCTGTCTCCTTCCTCTTTGATTTTCCTGTATTTCGTTGCCAGTCTTTTTGCCACCACGCTTATGGCAATCAGCGTGTCGATGAGTTCCTCATCCGGCATCTCATCTTTTTGGGATTTTACATTCTGCATACGCAGCACCTCCATTTCCGAAAGGTTTATTCCTTTCTGATAGCTATGTATTTGAAAAAGCTATTTTTCCGTTTTGCAGAGAGATTTTTGAAAAAATTTTTTCTGTTCTCTCTCCGGCAACAGATATGTATTGAAAAATGCCGTTTTTCCGCTTTACGAAAAAGTCCCGTTCACAGGCTGACAACCTGCGGACGGGACTTGTTTTTTGAAAAAAATTATATAGAAACTTGCTCTAAAACGGAAAAAGCACAAATTCCAATACATAACTGTAAAGGGAAAAGTTTATCCCTGACAAATCAGAAAAGGAGGTATTCTATGGCTGTCAGTAAATTTAACAGCGAGAAGTATTATGACCCGACTACCTATGAGGCTCTGTCCCGTATCGAACGTGAAGAAAAAGCGGCAAGGTATCGTCCACTCGTGTATATATGCAGTCCGTTTTCCGGGAATATATCTGAAAATATCGGGAAGGCCAGAAAATACAGCAGATATGCAGTGGACAGGAATGCTATACCGATTGCTCCGCATTTGCTCTTTCCGCAGTTTATGGATGAGAATACAGAGCGTGACCTTGCTATGTTTATGGACATAGTACTGCTGACAAAGTGCGAGGAGTTGTGGGTGTTTGGAGAATACATATCAAAAGGTATGGCGGCTGAAATCAGAAAAGCCGAACGAAAACAGATAAGAATCCGTTATTTTACGGAAGAATTGGAGGAGATTACATATGAAAGTCAAGGTAGCTGTCTGTAACAAAAAGACAGACAA
>JAQXZA010000015.1 GCA_029226955.1 Clostridia bacterium
TCAGAAAGCAATATCAACATTGAAAGTATGAACAGCAAGTCAAGAAAAGACTATGCTTACACAATACTTGATGTTTCATCAGATGTTGCAGACGCTGATGTTGAAAACATCAAATCTATTGACGGAGTTATCCGTGTAAGAGTTATTAAATAATAACTGAATATTTCTGTGTATTTTATGCCGGAGGTTATGTAAATCAGCCTCCGGCATTTTTTTGCAAATAATAAATATAAAAAATTATTATATTTGCGTTTCTTTGCTGTTATGAACACTTGTATTTTAAAGCCACGTAAAGTATAATTAAATATATATGTCTTAATCGGACTTATTTATTTTCAAGAATTATACCTTTATATATGTAGATATTTCAAAAATACAGGGAGGTTATATAATGAAAAAATTTACGGCGATAATTGCCGCAGCACTGGCAGCACTGGCTATAACTGTGCCTGTTTTTGCTGAAAATGATGACAGCAGTACATCAGATGTTTCAACCGTTACATCGGTTTCTTCCGGAACAGAAAGCTCTGACGAAAAAGTTCCGCAGAATCTTACTTACACCGAATATAAACTGTCGGATATAGGAATGAACATAAAACTGCCCGACAGTATGTATATTCTTACAAGGGATATGAAAGACGACGACCCGTCACTGAAAGCCTGTGGTCTTAAAAAAGACGAGGTTATGAAAAATTTTAAGGATTCAGACACCTATATAAAAGCAATCGAAAAGAATTTTTCTTATGATATTACCGTAACAATGGTAAAAAATTCCGATACTGAAACGGTTGATAATCTCACTTCTCTCAGTAATGAAGAAATTCAGAGTGTTATTGATAATCTTCTTAACCAGAATCTTTATAAAGGCTGTTCAAAGTCAAAATTCAATAATACGCAGTTTCTGACGCTTGATTTGCAGTATGATTCAAGCAATACAAAAATTTACGGTATTCAGGAATATACGGTAATCAAGGGTACAAAGGTTGTTGTGACATTCCAGTCGTATGACGGCGAAATTTCCGACAGTGAAAAGTCGCTTTTAAATACGATTATGAACAGCGTTACATTTGACGGAATTGACTCAGCCGAAAAAGTTTCGTCAGCAGCGTCAACATCAATCGGAAATCTTGACATTCGATATATCTATATAATTATTGCTTCCGTTGTGGGAATTGCCGCACTTGCCGCAATGATAATTGTTCTGATTAAATACAGACACAGCAATAAAACACTTGAAAACAACACGGATAAACCTGAAAAACCAAAGACTGACAAGTCGGATAATGCCGTCAATATTGGCATTAAAACTGAAACAATGAAAATCGAAATTCCGAAAGAACAGCCGCATACTGAAACTGACATTTCACAAGAAGAAAAAACTCTTGATGATATGTTTGATTTACAGCCGGATAATGCCAATGTTATTTATGAGGACAAAAAAGAAGATGTTCAGCCCGAAAAACCACAGGAGAACGTTATACCTTATCTTGAAAGTTCTCAAAGTGATGAAGTCACAGATGAAACCGACAGTGAAAGCATAGAGGTTAATTTTATAAATTCAGTGATTAAGAACGAAAAAATGCCGAAACAAAAAACTGATTCAGATAAAGAAATTGTTGAGGTCAAAGAAACAACCAAAACACCTGACAAAGAAGAAATAAAGTCCGAAACACCTGTTGTCAAATCTGAAACTGTAACACAGAATGAAAAAACGACAGACAAACAGGAAAATGAAAATCCATCTCAGAAATCTTCCGACGAAACAAACGACGAGGAAGAAATTGTTTTTGCTGAAACTACTCCAAAAACACATACTAAAATTGAACAGATAAGCGAAAACAACAAAGATGAACCAAAAACTGATGTTAAGCCTGATACCGAAAAATCAGACAATAATAATGAAACTGAATCCGATTTAAAGACGGAAACCAAAGATAATAAAGCTGATGTTAAGGCAGAAATCAAGCCTGAAACAACGGAAATGTCAGAATATGAAAAACGTTTTGGCAAAAACAGAATAACATCAGTCCAAACACCGACAGTTGATGTTAATAACAACACCAACACAGTATCAAAGTTTGAAAAGTATTTCGGAAAACTTACTCCTGCCGTTGCCGCACCTGTAAATACAGAAAAACCCGAGCCAAAGGCTGAAACCCCTGTTAAAACAGAAAAAGTCGAGCAAAAGGTTGAAACACCAGTCAAAACAGAAAAAGTCGAGCCAAAGACTGAAACCCCTGTAAATACAGAAAAACCCGAACCAAAGGCTGAAACACCTGTAAAAACAGAAAAAACCGAGCCAAAGGCTGAAACTCCTGTCAATACAGAAAAAACCGAGCCAAAGGCTGAAACTCCTGTCAATACAGAAAAACCCAAGCCAAAGACTGAAACACCAGTTAAGACAGAAAAACCCGAACCAAAAGCTGAAACTCCTGTCAAAACAGAAAAAACCGAGCCAAAGGCTGAAACCCCAGTCAAAACAGAAAAAACCGAGCCAAAGGCTGAAACCCCAGTCAAAACAGAAAAAACCGAGCCAAAGACTGAAACTTCTGTCAAAACAGAAAAACCCGAACCAAAAGCTGAAACTCCTGTTAAGACAGAAAAATCCAAGCCAAAGACTGAAACTTCTGTCAAAACAGAAAAATCCGAACCAAAGGCTGAAACCCCTGTAACAACAGAAAAACCCAAGCCAAAGACTGAAACTTCTGTCAAAACAGAAAAATCCGAACCAAAGGCTGAAACCCCAGTCAAAACAGAAAAACCCGAGCCAAAGGCTGAAACTCCTGTCAATACAGAAAAATCCGAGCCAAAGGCTGAAACCCCAGTCAAAACAGAAAAAACCGAGCCAAAGGCTGAAACACCTGTAAATACAGAAAAACCCGAACCAAAGACTGAAACTCCTGTAACAACAGAAAAACCCGAACCAAAGACTGAAACCCCTGTTAATACAGAAAAAGCCGAGCAAAAGGCTGAAACTCCTGTAAATACAGAAAAAGTCGAACCAAAGGCTGAAACACCAATCAAGACAGAAAACAAGGAAGTGTTGTCAATGAATAGTCAAAACAATGTAAATGGCAACAAGGAAGAAAATGAGGAACAAAAAGAAGGTTTCTTTGCAAAACTCAAAACAAAGCTGTTTATGGAAAATAATGATGATTTCGATTATTATGATATTCCGAACGAAAGTTCAGAAAAATCACAGCAGAGTGAAACGGTTTCCAATAATGCAGACGATGAAAACAAAAATTCGTTCTGGCAGAAAGTTAAAAACAAGCTGAAAAATAATCCTGATGAACAGGACGAACAACCGATAAATTCATCTGAAACAGAAAAAGCACCTGTTGCTGAGAATCAAACGGATAATCAAACCAATGTTGAAGTCAAAAATACAGACAGTGTACAGAATACTCTTACCTATGCGGCACAGCAGAAAATCGGTGACGACAACAGCGACAATATTTCAAAATATGAAAAAATGTTCGGTGCAAACCGTGAAAACAAAAAGCCCGCTGTTCAGACTGCAAAGAAGTCCGAAAATAATACTTCTGACGGAAAGCAAATTCCGTCAATGCCTGTAATTCCATCTGTTCCGACAGTGCCTGTTGTTCCTGTCGCT
The DNA here is from genome assembly GCA_029226955.1 of Clostridia bacterium. Classification (GTDB taxonomy): domain Bacteria; phylum Bacillota; class Clostridia; order Oscillospirales; family Acutalibacteraceae; genus UBA1213. The sequence continues at coordinate 3,617 of JAQXZA010000015.1, forward strand.
GTACCGTCAGTTAAAGTTACAAAAAATCCTGACGTTAAAGTATCAGCGGAAAAACCCGAAACAGAAGCTGATTTCTTTGAGGGGGTAAAACCTGTTGAGGAAAAAATAGTTAATTCAACAGAATATATACCAGTACCAAAAGCCGCTGAAAATAATCAGGAAATACAGAACTCTCCATTGGAAAATACAGAGCCTGAACAACCGGCTGAACCTGAATTTGTTTTTGAACGTGATACAGGCATTGTGTTTGAACACGCAATTCCTGACGAAACACCGCTTAAAATGAATTTCACACCGTTTACAAATGTTCCCCGTCTTGAAAGCGTTAATGCTGATGAATACAACAAAAAAATGGAGGAACTTAAAAAAGCACCTCCAAAACCAACACAGTCGGATTTTGAAAAAAGATTTGGCACAGGTCATACTCCAAAAGCTATGAATGACACTCAGAAAAATCAGTCAGTCAAGAAAAATTCTGATGATGAAAAAATAGAGTTCTACACAGGCTATGACGAATCGGAAGACCCGTTTGCAGACAAAAAATATCAGACCGAAGAAATGGTTATAAAAGCTGAAAAGAAAAAACACAAGGGCAAGTTTGCAAAATCCATTGAAAAGCTGTTTTCTTCTGATGAAGAAGATGAATAAGGAGATTTTTTATGAACGAAATACTCATAAAGGGTGCAAGGATTGTTGACCCTGTAAATTCAACGGATAAAACAGGCGACATCTTTATTAAAGACGGTGTTTTTGCCAATCCGTCAGAGGCGAGCGAAAATGCACAAATAATCAATGCTGACGGGCTGACGGCTGTTCCGGGACTTGTCGATATGCACGTACATCTTCGTGACCCGGGATTTACCTACAAAGAGGATATTATTTCAGGCTGTAAAGCGGCGGCGGCAGGCGGAGTTACATCTTTGCTTGCTATGCCGAACACAAAGCCTACTGTTGACACTCCCGAAACAGTAAAATATATTCTCGATAAGGCAAAAAATGCAGACGCTCACGTTTATGTTGTTGCGTCAATCACTGAGGGACTGAAAAGTCAAAAGGAAAATGACCTTTCAGCACTGAAAAATGCTGGTGCAATCGCACTTTCTGATGACGGACGACCTGTTGAAAATACCGCAATTATGGCTGACGCAATGAAACAGGCGGCAAAACTCGGAATGGCTGTAACGGCTCATTGTGAGGATTTATACCTTGCAAAAGGCGGCATAATCAACGAGGGCGAAATTTCACAAAAACTCAGTGTAAAAGGTATGCCCCCAGCCGCCGAAGATGTCGGCACAGCACGTGAAATTGCACTTGCACAGGCATATAATGTACCTGTACACATTTGTCACGTCAGCACGGCAACATCTGTTGCAATTATCCGTGACGCAAAAAAACGTGGTGTAAAGGTTACGGCTGAAACAGCACCGCATTATTTAATGCTTACAGATAAAGAACTGCTTAAACGTGACGCTGATTACCGTATGAATCCGCCACTCCGCACGGAAAAAGACAGACAGGCTATGATTGAGGGACTTTGTGACGGAACTCTTGACGCAATAGCTACCGACCACGCACCACATTCTGTTGAAGATAAAGCGGATTTTGAAAAAGCTCCCAACGGTTCAATAGGTATGGAAACATCATTTTCAGCGGCATATACTGTTCTTGTAAAGGGCGGCAAAATGACCATTTCACAGCTTATTGAAAAGATGTCTGTTATGCCGTCAAAAATTCTCAATATAAATGCTGGTTCGCTTTCTTATGGTAAACCGGCTGACGTAATGCTGTTTGACCCTGACGAAAAATGGACAGTAAATCCCGAAAAACTGCACGGCAAATCAAAAAACACACCGTTCAAAAATATTGAGCTTACTTCAAAAGTAAAGCTGACAATATGCGGCGGAAAAATAGTGTTTGATGAAAGATAAAAATAATGGAGGTATTAAATTATGTCATTCGACAGACTTATCAAAGGAATAGTAAAAATGCAGAACCCGACTGTTGCGGGTCTTGACCCGAAACTTGACTTTATTCCTGACTATATAAAGGAAGAAGCCTACAAAAAATACGGCAAAACCCTTGACGGTGCGGCAGAGGCACTTTTTGAGTTCAACAAGGGACTCATAGACGCTTTATGCGATATTGTTCCGGCAGTTAAGCCACAGGCGGCATATTATGAAATGTATGGCTGGCAAGGTGTCCGTACATTACAGAAAACAATAGACTATGCAAAACAAAAGGGAATGTTCGTCATTACCGACGGTAAACGCAACGACATAGGCACAACTATGGAGGCTTATGCAAATGCACATCTCGGCAGTACAGACATTGAGGGCGAAAAAGTCGAGGCTTTTGGTGCAGACGCATTGACAGTCAATGGTTATCTCGGTTCTGATGGCATAAATCCTGTAATCAAGGTAAGTTCACAGAATGACAAAGGAATGTTTATTCTTGTAAAGACTTCAAATCAGTCGTCGGGTGAATTACAGGACAAAAAACTTGACGACAATACAACAATATACAGAACTATGGGTGCAATGTGCGAAAAATGGGGCGAACAGCTTATGGGTGAATACGGCTATTCGGGCGTTGGTGCGGTAGTCGGTGCGACATATCCTGAACAGCTTGGAGAACTCAGAAAAGCACTTCCGCATACATTCTTCCTTGTTCCCGGTTACGGTGCACAGGGCGGCGGTGCAAAAGACGTTGCTCCGGCATTTGATGAGAACGGTCTTGGTGCGATAATAAATTCTTCAAGAGGAATTATGTGTGCGTGGAAAAAAGAAGGCTGTGACCCGAAAGACTTTGCACAGGCGGCAAGACGTGAGGCAATCCGTATGCGTGACGAAATAGTATCATATATTGGTGAAATCAAACTTTAAATTTCATAAAAAACAGGACATCAGTTCAAAAAACTGTTGTCCTGTTTTCTGTTTATTTTGCTTTATTCTCATTTAAAACAAAAGCCAGTTAATCAACAAACACACCAGTGCAGTAACAGCAGCACTTCCGAGTGCCAATAAAACGTATTGATACGGACGTTTACCGACTTCTACCTTTTGGTCAATTTCATCAAGCATTTTACCTTCTGTAAATGCGATAATTTCTTTGTAAGTATGAATATTGTTAGATTTTTTGATTTTTTCGACTTTCAAAGCAAAAAACAATCCACAACCGAAAAGCAATAATTCAGGGATTATTCCGTATAAACCGAACCACTTAAAAAACGGTACTGCAAAAATAATTGTTGCCACCAAAAAGACAGCATAAACTGCTGAGTAGCGGTTCAGATTTTTGACTTCCGCCTTATTAACTTCTTTTTTCATTGTTTCTATATCTCCTTTAATGAGTTGGTCGAGAGATACATTGAACAATGAACTGAGTAGCAACAGACTGTGTATATCAGGATAAGTTTTTCCGTTTTCCCAGTTTGAAACCGTTTGTCTGGTTACATATACCTTTTCGGCTAATTCATCTTGTGACAGGTTCATTTCCGTTCTGTATTTTTTAATCTGTGCGTTCAGTTCCATAAAAAATTCCTCCTTTATAAATGATTTGTTCTCCTGACCTGCATAAAGAATAATCGTTTTTTGCTGTTATGTCTATCAAACCTGTTTTACTTAGCTGAAATTTGTAGTGTCAAATGTATTTTACACGGCTGTTTTTCGGGATTTTATGAGCTTTTAGGCATTTTTTTATACTCAATAACCAAGTAAACAGAAAACACGATTTCAGTTATAAGCATAAGCACTGCCACAAAAACAACAGGACAATACAGTCCAACCAACAAAACTATAATCGGTATTACTATGGAAAATATGTAATACACTTTTGACTTATACAGCCAACCGTATGGCAACAGGTGTGCACCAAAAATCATAGCATAAACCATCAGCATTTTTTCAGGTACAGCCGCATATACCCACATAGCTATCAAAATATAAAGCATTTGATTCAATGCGAATAATAACCCTAAATTGCTGAGTGGATTATCCTTGTTTTGAAAATCCACTCCTATGAACTTTGAAATAAAATAAGCTAACGGTACTAATGGTGCTGAACAAAAGAAAGTATATAAGTTTTTTGTTAAAATCGGCATAGGGGATATATGTATTACCAAAACAGCTCCCCAGATAATAACCGAGGCAAGAATAAAATGCAAACCTTTTTTCTGCTTTTTTATGTGATTATAAAATATTTAAACAGTTTTTTTCAAGCATACTATTGTAAGAGGTACAATATAGGCATATAAGAAACCATTTATAAAATGGAATAAATTGTCATTTTGTACATATTGAACAGTTATTTTGCGGAAAGATTGTGTTAAATTGATTGTAAAAAAACAAAAAATTCATAAAAAACCGTTGTATTGTGTGATGGATATATGATAAAATGATATATATAAACAACTCGGGGGGATAAATTTGCTGAAATTGAAAAGGCTTTTTAGCATTATTCTTGCCGCAACAACTTTAATCGGAGGAAATACAATTATGGTAAATGCGGAAACAACAAACATTCAAAAGAACACCTATTCACACGGTCTTGATTCGCAGGCTTACAGCGGTAATGACCTTGGTGCTGTATATACAAAAAAATCCACTACATTCAAGGTATGGGCACCGACTGCATCAAGAGTGGCTGTAAAACTTTATACAACAGGAAGTCCCGAAGAAGAGGGTGCAATGTCACTTTCGACAACAACAATGACAAAGGGAAGTAATGGTGTATGGAGTGTAACGCTTACGGGCGATAAGAAAAATCTTTATTATACCTATCTTGTGACGGTTGACGGAATAACCCGTGAAACAGCCGATATTTATGCAAAGGCTGCCGGTGTAAACGGCAACAGAAGTATGATTGTTGACCTTGACAGCACCGACCCTGACGGCTGGGACAAGGACGAACATATTTTATATGACAATCCTACTGACGCTGTTGTGTGGGAAATACATATGAGGGATTTCTCGGTCAGTGAAACCTCAGGTGTTTCCGTAAAGTATAAAGGTAAATATCTTGCGTTTACCGAAAACGGTACAACGCTTAACAGTGAGGGCGAAATTTCAACCTGTATTGATTATCTCAAAAAACTTGGTGTAACACACGTTCAGCTTTTGCCTGTTTATGACTATGCAACGGTTGACGAAACAAAACTTGATTCGGAACAATTCAACTGGGGATATGACCCGAAAAACTATAATGTTCCTGAGGGTTCATACTCTACCGACCCATATAACGGCAATACAAGAATTACCGAATTTAAACAGATGATTATGGCTTTGCATAATGCCGGAATAGGCGTAATAATGGACGTTGTCTATAATCATACCTATACGGCGGAGGGCAGTTGGTTTGAAAACACTGTTCCCGGCTACTATTACCGTATGAATGAAGACGGTACATTCGGTGACGCTTCCGGCTGTGGAAACGAAACGGCAAGCGACCATCTTATGTACAGAAAATATATGATTGACTCCGTTCTTTACTGGACGAATGAATATCATATTGACGGTTTCCGTTTTGACCTTATGGGTATTCACGACGTAACAACAATGAATGAAATACGAAAAGCACTCGACACAAAAGTCAAGGACGGCACAAAGATTATTATGTACGGTGAACCGTGGTCGTGCAATCCTGTCGGAACAACAATTCCTACTGCTGTCCGTGATAATATGAATAAACTTGACAACAGAATCGGTGCATTCAATGATGTTTACCGTGACGCAGTAAAAGGTCACGTATTTAATGCTGCTGAAACAGGCTTTATACAGGACGGAAGTTGTAAGGAATTACTGAAAAGCGGTATTCTTGCAAACTGCATTTCGGGTACAAAGTGGGCAAATCAGCCGTCACAGGCAGTAACATATACATCGGCACACGATAACTATACTCTGTATGACAAGCTGATTCTCTCTGTCAAGAATGATGAAAGCTATGCACAGCGTGACGAAAACATTATTGATATGAATAAAATGGCGGCGGCACTTACCTTTACATCACAGGGAATATCGTTTATGCAAGCCGGTGAAGAATTTGCCCGTACAAAATTAGGCGACTCAAACAGCTTTATTTCATCTGATAAGATAAATCAGCTTGACTGGTCATCACTTGTAAAATACGCTGACTTAAATTCCTACTATTCGGGACTTATCGAAATCAGAAAGAATTTCAAACCGTTCAGGGATTCAACAACAACCTCAGCAAAACTCGTTAAATTTGCTGATACGGACAATGGTGTAATTGCATATACTCTTGAAAATACACTTACCACAGGTAATGAATGGTCACAGGTTGCCGTTTTGTTCAATGCGAATGACAGCGAAACAACAGTTACACTCAAAGCCGCTGACGGAAAGTCACTGCCGTCAGAATGGGTAATTGTAGCCGATAAAAATTCAGCCGGACTTAACAGTCTTGGAACTGTCAGCGGAAATACAGTAACAGTACCGGCAAAGTCGGCAATGATTCTTGCGGATAAGACAAGTTTTGAAAAGTTAAATCTTAAATCCGATAAATGCACAGTTACTGTTGAATATAAGGACGCAAAAAGCGATGAAACAATCGACAAGCGTGTTCTTACAGGCACTGAGGGTTCAACGTATATAACATCAAAAGATGAAAGCCTTGATGTTCAGTATGATTTTAACCGTGTTGAAGGAAACGAAAAAGGCAAATTCACAAAAGAAAATCAGACCGTCACTTATTATTACGATAAGTTCGAGGGTGCAATTTGTACGCTTACGGTAAATTATATGCAAAGCGGTGACGCACTTCTTGGTACATCAGATAATAATGTTGCTGACAGCACTGTACAGAAAATCCGTGAGGGAACACAATATACTGCCACGATAAAAGAAATTCAGAATATGGAAGTAGATATGTCAGTGTTCCCGACAAATATGGTCGGTACTGCCGGTAAATATGATATTACCGTAAACTATTACTACAAAGCAAAGCCGAAAACAGACCTTGTAATTCATTATTATAACAGCAAAAATATGAAGAAAGTCTATGCCGTTGCCTGTAAAAATGACGGTGACAATAAAACATTATATACCGACAGCAAGGGAACTGAAATGACGGCTGATTCTGAACTCGGAAAAGGCTGGTACACGCTGACGATTAAGGACACAGGCAATATTTCTGACGTTTATGTCAGTTTTACCGATAAAGCCAAAAATACCGACAAGGGTTCTGACGGAAACGGCTACCTTGTAAACAATGAAGTATGGGTAGAAAACGGAAAAGTTACATACACAGGTCAGGTCAATGCCATTTATGTTCAGAATAACGGCAAAATTCTCAAAACCGACACTATGACAGGTAAAGAGGGTTCTGAATACACTACCGCTGAAAAATCATTTGACGGTCTGAAATTCACAGCGTCAACATCAAATACAAGCGGAAAATATTCAAAAACCCCTGTTTATGTAATTTACAGCTATGATGAACAGACTGCAGTTGAAAAACCTGAAATGAAGACGGTAATAATACTTTGTGCGTCATCTGTACTTATGCTTGCCGCCGCCGCTGTTCTTTCTATAATATACAAAAAGAAAAAGAATAATCTCTATTGATAATTACAAAAGCAGTATATCCCACAAATTCAACGTGGAATATACTGCTTTTTTCGTTTTATTAAATTCTGCACTCTGCATTCTTAATTCTGCATTTTAATAACTCCACACTCCACTCTCCACACTCCACACTGTAATTATTCTTCGCTGCTGAATGATTTGTAGGCGAATACAAAGGCGGGCATAAAAAATACTGCCGCAAGTTCAGCAATAGTTGAAGTTGAAATTGATGTGCCTAATAGTTTTCCGATATTATTACAAATTGATGTGTTTTTGGTAAGAAATATGAATGCCGAAACAAAAAGAAGAAAAAGTCCGATACAGCCGAATACTATTGCGGCATTTAAAAAGGGTTTGTTTTTCATAATATATACCTCCCGTATGCTTGGTATCAGTAAATAATTGCACCGTATTTTTCGGCAAGAGTTTTTAAAATGCTTTCGTCAATGTCACAGCGACTGTCAACGATAAGTCTGCCCTGATAATATCTTAATGCCGCTTCCAGAGTTACCGAATCGTTGGTATGAATTAAAAAAGGCAGTCTTGACATTGTTGCCTTATCAGAAAGAAGTGTAGCGTCGTCGGTTGAATTAAGAAAAAGATAAACCGCATTTATGTTTTCGTCGTCAAGGTCGATAAGCTCGTCCGACATATCATATCCGCAAATTACAGGTCTTGACAGGTCAAGATTGTCGGGCAGAAAAAATGCCTCACAGTCTATTGCGGCGGCATAACAGTCTTTTTCGGCTGTTTCATCAAAGCGTATTTCTGTCTGAGAAAGTTTTTGGAAAATATTGTGGTTTTGCCAGTTTGATTTGTCGATAAATACAGACGCTCCGTTTTCGGCAAGAGATAAAATATCCTGTTCTGAGTCTTTTTCCGTGTCTATTACCGCAATAAGCGGAACAGTTGCGTGAGAAAATGCCTGTTTTATAAGTCTGTTAAGGCTTTCAATACCGTCCGTACACTCAATTCCGAATGCGTCAGCACCCATAGCCTGTAATGTGATAAGTGCGGCAATATAGTCATTTCCGCTCTCTGAAATGCCGTCATCATTGACATTCATTGTTACAAAAACAGGTATGTCAACGGCTTTTGCGGCAAGTACAGCGGCTCTCATATCGCAAAGTGTGTTCTGATTCTGCAAAAGAATAAATTCTGCACCTGAATCTTTCAGAATGGTTATTTTTTCAAGATAAGTAAAATACACATCTTCAAATGTATCACGACCATAGGGCATAATAAAGAGTGTACTCGGAACAACAACTCCGCCAACAGCAACTTTGTTTTCAGCCGCTTTGATTGTGGTTTCAGTAAGGGTGCGGTTTATTTCGGCAAAATCATCATCAAGTCCAAATTCTTCAAGTCTTTTATGAACGGCACTTCCTGTCGGTGCAAAAAGCATATTTGCACCGTTGGAAAGAGCCTGTTTCTTTTTGAGAATAAGTGTTTCGGGATTGTCGGCAATAATTTTTTCACTGCACACTTCATCGGGATTTTCGCCTGTAAGCTGTTCACAGGCGGTAATTCCGTCAGCAAAAACGGGTAGCCGAAAAGGAAAACTCATTATTTTATCTCCTTGTTATCAAATGGAAAGTTGAAAATTGAAAATTGAAAATTATTTACGGGGCGGACAATGACTGACGGTTGATAAGAACTTTAAACGCAATTACGCATTACGCATTACGCATTACATAGATTCCGGTGCTGTGATTTTGAACATTTCAAGGACATTTCTGATAACGGTTCTTGTTGCAAGGCAAAGTGAAAGACGTGCCTGCATAAGCGGTTCATTGTCGTTCTTTACACGACACGCATTGTAGAATTTGTGGAACAGCGTCGCAATATCATATACATAGCGTGTGATTCTTGACGGGTCATAGTCCTTTGCGGCGGCGACAATTTCGTCAGGATATGCCGCAAGTTTGTTGATAAGTTCAATTTCCTCAGGTGCAGTGAGAAGTGCGTATTCTTCATCAGTGCAGTCACGTGGTGTTATTCCGCTTTCGGCAAGACCTTTGAGAATATTGCATATTCTTGCGTGGGCATACTGAACGTAATATACAGGGTTCTGAGATGATTTTTCTATTGCGAGGTCAAGGTCAAAGTCAAAGTGGCTGTTTGCCTCACGGAGATTGAAGAAGAAACGTGCGGCGTCAATCGGAATTTCATCAAGCAGTGTTACAAGAGTAATAGCCTTGCCGCTACGCTTTGAGAATTTTATTGTTTCGCCGTTTCTTACAAGACGAACCATCTGCATTAAAACAGCGTCAAGCCTTGACGAGTCAACACCGAGTGCCGTCAGTGCGGCTTTAAGTCTTGGAATATAACCGTGGTGGTCTGCACCAAGAACGTCAATAGCCTTGTCATAGCCTCTTGTTACAAGTTTGTCGTAATGATATGCTATATCAGGCACAACATAAGTAGGAATACCGTTTGAACGGACAAGAACAAAATCCTTGTCAGCACCAAACTCAGTAGCTTTGAACCACAAAGCACCCTCCTGTTCGTAGGTGTGACCTTTTTCTTTGAGCATTTCAATGACACGCTGAACAGAACCGTCCTTGTGCAGTGTGCTTTCCCTGAACCAACGGTCGTATTTAATGCGGTATTTCAGCAAATCTCTTTCGAGTCCCTCAATGTTCTTAGGCAGTGCAAAGTCAACAAGTGCTTTTCTTCTTTCCTCAGATGTTGAGTTCACGTATTTGTCGCCGTTAATTTCCGCAAAATTCTTTGCGTGGTCGATAATGTCCTGACCGTGATATGAGTCCTCAGGAAGTTCCCAGCCCTCCTGATAAAGCTGCATATATCTTATTTCAAGTGATGTCGCAAATTTTTCAATCTGGTTTCCGGCATCGTTTACGTAAAATTCCCTTGATACCTGATAGCCGGCTGCGTCAAGAACACTTGCGAGTGAGTCACCTATTGCACCGCCTCTTGCGTTTCCGACGTGCATAGGACCTGTCGGGTTTGCCGATACAAATTCAACGAGAATTTTTTTGCCTTTTCCGAAATCCGAATGACCGTAATTTTCAGCCTGTTCCTTTATTTCTTTGAGTACGGAAGTATAGAATGAACTGTCATAGAAAAAGTTGATGAATCCCGGCCCCGCAATTTCAAAACGTGAAAGATTTGTTCCTGAAAGTTCAAGATTTTGTGTGAGAATTTCCGCAATTTTGCGTGGGGGCATTTTAAATGCTCTTGCCGAAACCATAGCGGCATTTGTTGCAAGGTCGCCGTGTGAACGGTCTGACGGAATTTTTATTGTAAAATCAGGTACGGGTACAGCCGGAAACTGATTTTCAGCTATTGCCCGTCCCATTGAATCAATTATTGCAGTTCTCAGATTATTGACTGTCTGGGTTGCTGTTGACATTTTTGTTTGCCTCCTCAATTTTTATGAATAATTCGTTTGTGCTGGCAAGTTCGGACTGAATGTCGATTGAATATCTGACTTCAAGTTCGCCGCCTTTATCGTTAAGATTGACTTTTACGTTATCTGTATAGACACCAAGTGTTATACTGCCGAAATTGGTCATATATTCGCATTTATGACGCTTGCCCTTTTCGAGAATAAGGTGGTGACTTTCACTGCCGCCTTTTATTACGGTAACGGTATTGTTCGGATCAACTTTTACTGTTGTTCGGTAATGACGATTCGGGTTTTGTGCATCATATTCGTTGTATGAAATATAGCGGCTGCCGTTTCTTGTGACGTATGCCGCTGATGTTTTAAGTTCCACTTTGTCCGACTGACCGTCAACATACTGTTTGCCGAGTACGGACAATATATAGTTTTCTTCCATTTTGTCTTATCACCAGTTTCTTTATTGCTGTAATTCTATATCTATATGGGTTACGGAATCATTTACGTTTCTTCCGAGAAAAATTCCGGCAAGACGGCTGAAATCATCAACAGTATCGCTGACATAATAACTGCTTGTGCCGAGTTTTCCACTTGTGTTAAGCATATTGTTTTCTTGCAGAAGATGAGTGGCATAAAGTGCGGTTTCACGTCCTGAATCAATAAGCTGAACATTTCGTCCTAAAAATCGTGAAATTGCCGGTGCGATTATCGGGTAATGCGTACAGCCAAGAATGACCGTATCAACATCAACATCACGCAACGGTTTGAGGTAATGTTCAACAATAAGCTGAACAATTTTATCGTCGGGAGAACTGAATCCGTTTTCAACAAGCGGCACAAACAGTGGACAATCCTGTTGATAGACAGTTATGCGGCTGTTTTGTCGGAGTATTTCTTTTTTGTAAGAACCGCTGTTGATTGTTGCGGAAGTTCCTATAACACCTATTTTGCCGTTGCGGGTTGCGTTTACTGCGGCGGTTGCGGTAGGGAGAACAACACCCGTATAAATAACAGGCAAATTGTCCTTTAAATCCGTTACAACCGAACTTACAGTTCCACAGGCGGCAATTATCATTTTTACACCTTTTGAAAGGAGAAAAGCTGCGTCCTGATTTGCGTATTTTGTGATTGTTTCACGACTGCGGTTTCCGTAGGGGACACGTCCCGTATCGCCGAAGTAAATTATATTTTCCTGTGGCAGTACGCTTATCATTTCTTTTACGGCAGTAAGACCGCCAAGTCCGGAATCAAATATTCCTATCGGAGATTCAGACATTTTTTTCATTCCTCTCAAATGCAAGTTCTATGAGTTTTTCGATAAGGCTACTGCCCTCAATATCACAGGCAGCCATAAGTTTCGGATACATACTGATTGAAGTAAAGCCCGGAAGTGTGTTTATTTCGTTGAGAAGAACACGACCGTCGTCCGTTACAAAGAAGTCAACTCTTGCAAGACCCGTACAGCCGATTGCACGATATGCTTTAAGGGCAATGACTCTTACTTTGTAGATAAGTTCGTCGCTGATTTTTGCCGGAATATAGAGCTTTGAAGTTGAATCGTTGTATTTTGCGTCATAATCGTAAAATTCCGCTGTCGGAGCAATCTGTCCGGGAATTGACGCAACAGGCTCGTCATTTCCAAGAATAGCACATTCAACTTCTTTGCCGACAATGTTTTCTTCAATAAGGATTTTTGAGTCCTCTTTTATTGCAATTTCAACAGCCTTTATGAGTTCTTCCCTTGAATTTGCCTTGCTTACACCAACAGAAGAACCGGCATTTGCCGGCTTTACGAAAACAGGATATGACGGCAGTGATTTTTCTACTCTGGCAATACATTTTTCGGGTGATTTTTTGTAGTCGCTTGCATAGAACCAGGTGAATTTTGCCTGGTCAATGCCGAGATAATTAAACATAATGTTTGTAACTACCTTATCCATACATACGGAAGACGCAAGAACGCCACAGCCAACGTATGGAATGCCCGATAGTTCAAAAAGTCCCTGAATTGTGCCGTCCTCCCCATTCTTGCCGTGAAGTACGGGGAAGATAACGTCAAGTTTGATTATCTGACAGCCGCCGGCAGTGATTACGGTTAAACCGCCGATTGATGAATCAGGCGAAATAAAGGCGGTTTTGTTTGAGGGGTCATTTTCCCAACTGCCGTCAGCTATTGCCGAAGTATCGCCTGAATAAAGCAGCCATTTGCCTTTTTTGGTTATACCTATTGTAATTACCTCGTATTTTTCTTCCGGTATCTGACTGATTACATACGAAGCGGAAATTCTTGAAATTTCGTGTTCTGAGGATTTGCCGCCGAATATAACGGCTATGCGTTTTTTCTGCACAATTACCACTCTCCCGAGAAAAGATTACATTTCATTTCAGAAAAACATACATTATAATATACTACAATTTATTATATTAACATATATTCGCATTTCGTGCAATTCAAAATTAACATTATATCAGATTTTGCGTTTAGAACTTCAATCTTGAATTAAAATGCTTTTGTGCAAAATGACGAATATATGTTTTTGAATATGTCAAATCGCAAAAAGACTTGATTTTTACAATGTATGATGATATTATATTAAAAGTAATTTATTACAAATTTGAAATCTTTTTCCGATGCGGTTAAATATTTGTAATCGCCTGAGAAAATTTTAACGAACAATTATGTATTTAGATTTATAATTTATTTTTTAGAAGGGAGTATATTTAAGAAAATGAAGAAGATTATCAAAAAAGTCACGGCAGTTGTCCTTACGGCATCAATAGCAGTAATGATGTTGATAACGGGTACAACAATGGCATCGGCAGAATCAAGCACAGGTGTAGGACTTGCTGCTCACTGCCTCAGAGCTTACAGAGAAGGCTGGAAATATGTATGGGGCGGTGTATCACCGGGTGCTGTTGACTGCTCAGGACTTATTTGCTCATATAACGGTGTAGGCGGCACAAGAGTTGATATGCTCGGCTCATCAAGCGAATGGGGATATGTAAGTAACGGTATTCCACGTATTCACGGTCTTGGACTTCATCAGCCGGGTCACGTCGGAGTCTATATAGGTTCTGGAATGGCTGTTGATGCAAGAGATGAAATTTCAAACGTTGTTTACCACAATGCTTTCAGTAAAAACTGGGCTGAATGGTTCAAGGTTGCCGGAGTTTCATATCCTAACAACGGTTGGGTACTCCTTGACGGAGATTCATACTACTATGAAAACGGACAGTATGTTGTAAATACTTCAAGAACAATAAACGGCGTTACATACACATTTGACGGCAATGGCGTTTCAAATATTGCACCGCCGTCAGACGCTTATCAGGCAACAGATTATTCATCATCAAATAATCAGATTGACACTCAGCCACAACCTGAGCCTGAACCAGAGCCACAGCCACAACCTGAACCTCAGCCTGAGCCACAACCTGAACCTCAGCCTGAGCCAGAGCCTGAACCAGAGCCAGAGCCAGAACCAGAGCCAGAGCCTCAGCCTGAACCCGAACCTGAGCCTGAACCACAGCCTGAACCAAGCGTTGAGGAATCAAGCGAAGTAGTTGAAGAATCAAAAGAAGAATCAAGCGAGGTTGCTGAGGAATCAAGCGAGCTTGCTGAAAATTCGGAAGAATCAAAGCCGGCAGAAACTAAAAAACCTGAAAACAAAAAAATTGCTTCATACGGTGACGAGGACACAAACAAGAGCAAGAAGGTAGCTACAATTCAGACAAGACTTTATGAACTTGGCTATCTTACCGATAAAGCGTCGGGATATTACGGTGAAGACACACTCAATGCCGTAATGCTTTTCCAGAATTACAATAAACTTGATGTAACAGGTATCGTTGATACAAAAACATACAATGCACTTAAATCATCAAAGGCAAAGTCAAATTTCAAAACTCTTGAAACAGGTACATTTGATGACGGTATTACAATTCCTGTAACAACACTTCAAAAAAGACTTGCAGAACTCAAATATTACTATGATGATGTAACAGGTTTTTATGGTGAACTTACCGAAAGTGCTGTAAAGATGTTCCAGAAAGATAACAAGATTAAGGCAACAGGTATTGCCGACAAAACAACACAGGCAAAAATCTTTAACAGTAAAGCAAAAGAAAATCCGAATGCCGGCAGCGTTGTATATGGACAGAGCGGTGCAATGGTTCTGAAAATGCAGAAAAGACTTATCGAACTCAGATACCTCTCAGGTATTGTAAATGAGAAGTTTGACAAGGATACTCTTGCCGCAGTAAACGCATATCAGGCAGCCGCAGGACTTGAAAAAGCAAATTCATTGACTGCTGAACAGCTTGAAGGTCTTTATGCTGAAAATGCACCAAAGTCACCTGATTTCGATACGCTTAAATACGGTTTCTCAGGCGACGACGTAGCACAGCTTCAATCAAGACTTGCATCACTTAAATATTATGACGGCAAAACATCAGGTGTTTACAGTCAGGCTGTTGTAGCAGCAGTTGAGAGTTTCCAGAAAGACTTTGACCTCAAAGTAACGGGTATTGCCGATAAGGAAACACTCGAAACAGTTAAAACAGAGGCTCAGAGAGCAAGCTCACAGGTTGGTGAACAGCTTATACTCCAGACAGCAACAATCGCTGACAACGCTCTTGCCGGACTTGCAGACAGCAAATCCGCAGAAATTGCAATAACACAGCAGAGTCAGAGCGATTTTATCAGAACAGCAGTTGTTCTCGGCATTGTACTTGCATTTGCAGTAGTTCTTACAGTTATATTTGTAGTAGAACTTAAAAAGAGAAAAAGACTTGCAGCAGTAAAAACAAAATAAGAATATAAAATCATCAAGACCTTTCAGTGCAAAAGCTGAAAGGTCTTTTTGTGCTGTAAAATGTTTGTAAAATTCTTTTTAAGAAATATCGGCTGATGTTTCCGAAATATAATAAAACAAAAATCATTGGGGGATTTAACTTGAAAAGTGTCTATGACCGACAAATTGACAGAATGCACTCCGAAATCGGAAAATTCACTATAAAGCAACAGAAACAATCCGCACAAAACAATCAGGTTTCCGCAAGATATTTTTACAGTAAATCGGGTAATCCATTTATTGAGTTTTTACAGTACCCGAAACAACCCGAAAAAAAGATTGATGATGTAAACAAACTTTTAGATGATATTAAAAGTACAACAAATAGTTTTAATAAGCTTTTTAAATGCTTTGCCCTTTTAATAATTTGTGCGGTGGTACTTACGGTTATTACTGCGTTTTTTCGGAGTCCTGAAACCATCTGGATTGTTTATGGTGCCATAGCCGTACTTTTTATAACCTTTGGTGTTTTTGTCTGTAAACTTTATTCTAAAGCCCAGAAACCGCTGTATAATATCTTTGACTATAAAAGATATATAGTGAATAATACAATATCAGAATTTGTGCCAATAGATAACATAATCTATGAGGCGGCTGAGGGTGTTCCGCTTGATGTGGTTAAGGATACGAAACTTTTTGACCGCTGTTATTTTGTGAGAAATGAGAATTTCTTTTCGGGAAAACATAACGGTAT
Organism: Clostridia bacterium; assembly: GCA_029226955.1. Classification (GTDB taxonomy): domain Bacteria; phylum Bacillota; class Clostridia; order Oscillospirales; family Acutalibacteraceae; genus UBA1213. The sequence continues at coordinate 20,111 of JAQXZA010000015.1, forward strand.
ATATTTTGCGTATGCGGATATTGAAATAACAGACGATAATGAAGAAACATCAGGATTTTTTGACGGCTGTATAATAAGCCTTAAATGTCCGAATGATTTTAAAGGCATTGTAACAATGACCGACAGGAAATATGAATTTCCGGCAAAAAAGAAACATAAAAACCTTACTACAATAATGACAAACAACAGCTTTATTGACAATTCTTTTATTGTCAAGACAGATGACGAAAATCTTGCAAGATGGCTTTTAGTGCCGGAAGTTATAAGGCTTTTAATGTATCTTAAACAAATCAGCAACGGAAGTGTTCTTGTGTCTTTCAAAGATGGGTATATGCACATTTTTATTAACGATGAGGCAAGATTTTTTGATATTGATATGAAAAATCCTGATATAAACTCTGATATAAATAACTGCCGCAAAAGTATGGACTATATCTGTAATATTATAGACCAGCTTTGTGACTGAAATCTGTTTTAAAAATAACAAAGGCGAAAACCATTATTTTGGTTTCCGCCTTAATTTTATATTTCAGTTCCGAAATATTCACCGAAATTTTCCGTATCAATTTTGTTTATGAAACATTCGCCGATTTTTTTCAGCATAATGAAATTTATGCTTTTGCCTGTGCTTTTTTTGTCGCCCCTTGTGGCTTTTAAAATCTCAGACAGTGGAAATTCCGTTTCCGTCGGAAGATTGTTCTTTTTAAGCAGTGCAATAAGTCTTTCGGTTGTGCCTTTTTCTGTAAGTCCCTTTTCTTCTGAAATTCGTGTGATAAGCACAGAACCGATTGAAACAGCCTCGCCGTGAGTGAGTTTTGAGTAATTGTTCAGCTTTTCAAGAGCGTGTCCGAAAGTATGCCCGAAATTAAGAATTGCACGTTCACCTGTGTCACGCTCGTCGTGTTCGACAACATCACGCTTTATTGAAACACATTCAAATATTATATCGTCAATGAAATCTTTAACATTTTCCTTTTCCATACGCTCGAAAAGAGAACGGCTTTTTATACAGCCGTATTTAACGACTTCTCCGAGTCCGTCAGCAAAGAAAATATCGGGCAAGGTATTAAGTGTTTCGGGGTCAATCAGGACAAGACGTGGCTGCCAGAATGCACCTACAAGGTTTTTTCCTGTCGGCAAGTCAACACCTGTTTTTCCTCCGACAGATGAATCAACCTGTGCAAGCAGACTTGTCGGAATCTGCACAAAATCAATTCCACGCAAATAGCTTGCCGACGCAAAACCAGCCATATCACCTGTAACACCGCCACCGAGTGCAACAATAATGTCTGTTCTTGTTATGTTGTGTTCAAAGAAATGAGTGTACATTTTTTCGATTGTTGAAAGTCTTTTCGAGGACTCTCCGGCATCAAAAACAAAAACAGATGTTTCAAAGTCGTTTTCTTCAAGTGATTTTTTGACGGTTTCGGCATAAATCGGTGCAACGTTGCTGTCGCTGACAATAACTGTACGAATAGCCTTTGACACATTTCTTATGTATTTTCCAGCTTGTGAAAGAATATTATGCTCAATAAGAATATCGTAACTTCTGCCTGTTTTCACTTCAACTTTTTTCATTCTCCTAGATTCTCCTTTATTATTTTGCTTTTGTGCAGTATTTCGGCAAGCTGTTGTCTGTCGCCGTCCTGAATTGCGTTTCTTATTAAGGTAATGTTTGAAATAAGCGTATCTATTTCATCAACAAGCGGTTCTTTGTTTTCAATAAAAAGTTCAGACCACAGTTCCGCATTTATGTTTGCAACCCTTGATACATCACGGTAACTGCCACCCGAAAATCCCTTGTGTTTAGGACAGCAAGGACTGAAAACATACGAACACGCAAGAACGTGCGGTAACTGTGATGTAAAAGCAATCATTCTGTCGTGTTCTTCTGGTGTAGAATAGCACACAGAACCGAAACGCAATTTTTTTGCAAGGTTGGCAATTTTTTCAACAGCTTCTTTTGGTGCTTCACACGGGATTATTATACAGCTTGCACCGTTAAAAAGGTCAGCGTCAGAAACATCAAAGCCGTTTTTCTCCTTGCCAGCCATAGGGTGACAGCCGACAAAGGTAAAACCATATTCCTTTGAAATTTCAACAAGCTGAGGACATATTTTTGATTTTATTCCGGAAGTATCAATCACTATACAGTCTTTCGGAATAAGTGCGGCATTGTCACGGACAAATTTTACGGCAACTTCGGGATATGTTCCAAGTATAATGAGGTCTGCCCGTTTTAAATCATCAACAGTGCCTATTTCATTTATTGCACCACAGGCAAGAGCCTTTTCGAGCGGTTCACGGCTGCGGTTGATACCTATAATGTAGTTATC
>JAQXZA010000016.1 GCA_029226955.1 Clostridia bacterium
TACTTATACGGTGATGTGCCACCTGTTGCTTTTCCTGTGAGAGTTACTGAATCACCCTTGTTGATTGTTGTTTTGCTGATTGTTGAGTTGTTTGCGAGTGCTGCTGTTACCTTTACAGTGAGGTATTTCTTAACTACTGTACCCTTTGAATCCTGTACCTTTATGCATACATTATAAGTTGTTGCAGAATCAGGCTTGATTGATACAGATGTTGCACTACTCCAATCCTTTGCTGTTTTCCAGCTTGAATCAGATGTCTTTTTGTAGTAGTAAGCGTACTTATACGGTGATGTGCCGCCTGTTGCTGAACCTTTCAGAGTTACAGAGCTGCCAAGACCGGTTGTTGTTGCACTGATTGTTGAATTGTTTACAAGTTCTGTTACACTGCCGGCTGATTCGGCTGTAAATGTCTTTGAAACTGTTGCTGTTGCACCTGTTGAGTCGGTGATAACACATTTAATAGTATGTGTGCCGACTGATGGTGTCCAAGAGCAAGAATTAGTTGTTGAGTTTGACTTAACTGATGTGTTATCAACATAGAACTGATATTTGTAAGGAGCTGTGCCGCCATAACCTACTGCTTTAAGAGTAAGAGCAGTTGTTGTAAGCTGAGGAGCAGATCTGTCTGTACCGAAGTTTACCTGGAGAGGAGTTGTAGGCTGAGGAGGAGGTGTAACACCGCCGTTGCCTATTCTTGCGAATGAAGTTGTGATGTAGTCTTCGTCGCTCTTTTCAAAGCTGTTGTTTGCCTGTGACTGCGTGTCAGGCTGGTCTGCGTTGTCGTTCATAGAAACGTCATAGGGGAGACTGTCCATAGCTGATTTACCGAATGTTGCTACAAGAAGTACACCAACACCCTTTGATTCAACGTCGGACTTTGTGATTCCGAGTTCGCTGTATGGAATAGACAATTCATAGAAGAAGTCCATAGTCTTGCTGCTGTGTCCCTTTGTGTTGAAGTCAACCCAAGCTGCACTGTCGTTGCATACATCACCAACAACACGACCATTGTACTCACCGTATGCTGCTTTGTCAATACCTTTTACAGATGTGCTTAAAATACCAACTCCGTAATCCATCTTGATGTTAGATTTTGCAGATGTTGATTTAGGACCAAGTTCTTCAACAGGGTTCAGACCGCTGCTGTCACCGCCATATACATAAGGTCCGTTTCCGCCCTTAGTATTGATGGATATAAGCTTATTAAAGCTGTTTGAAATTGTCATACCGGAATCCCAAATTGTTCCGCCTGTGATAAGCTGTCCGTCATTTCCGATAGCTGTGGAACTGTCACCTGTATCTATTGCGATAAAGAACGGAAGTTCCTGTGTCTGCCAAAGTATGCCCTGAGATAACGGATAGTTATCACTTGGAGCAACAACGTCCTGAACGTTTGTCATTTCCCACATAAGATAGAGGTTGTTATCATCGTATGCACCATACAATGCGTACAAGTCAATCGGAAGTTCGTACATTGAGTTCGGACGATATACACGAGGGTCATCGTTTGCCGCACCCTGTGCGATAAGCATTGAGCTGTCCCAGTCAGAAATATCACCGTCAATGGAGATAGTCTTGTTTTTGCCCTTGCCGTTTGCGTTTGTTGCATACTGGCTTGCAAGTGTTGCTGATGAACTTGTTGTCTTAACTACATAATCCTTTTCATAAGTAAAGGTATATGTCTTTGTTGTGCCTGCTGAGTTTGTAGCTGTTGTTTTGAGAGTTACTGTTGAATCACCGATTTTGCCCTGACCAAGAGTAACTGTCTTTGAACCTGTGAATGTCTTTTCAGGACCGTTATCAACTGAATATGTACCGCTTACTGCATTTGAAAGTGTAAGTGTTACATCAAGTGTTTCAGTTGTGAATGTTGTGCCTGATGCCTTGTTTACATTAACAACAGGGTCTGTTGTTACAGGAGCAGTAACGTTTACTGTTGTTGTAGCTGTTGCTGTTTTGCCGGAAGAATCTTTTGCTGTTACTGTAATTGTATAAGTACCCTTTGTTGAAGGAGTCCAGGTGCAGCTTGTCTTTGTGCTTGAAGCCTGAATTGTTGTTGAACCCTGTTTGAATTCATAGCTTACTGTTCCTGAACCGCCTGTTGAAGATGCTGTAAGAGTTACAGGATTTCCTGCTGTTACTGATGACGGAGAAGCAGAAAGAGTTGCTTTAAGAGAAGATACTGCCGGGAGGTCTTTCCAGGTTCCGTCTTCATAAAGTTTCTTGTCAGAACCTTTCATATCAAATCCAGGCTGCTGAGCTCCCGGAATCTGCTCATTGCCGTTGTTAAAGATAACCTTTACACTGCTGCTGTTTGCAAACTTTGAGTCAAGCTCATATTTCCAGTAGCCGTTGCCGCAGTCTGTCATCTTAACACCCGGCCATGATGCATTCTTTATTGTTGATGAACCGCTTTCGTCATAAACATAAGCGTTTACAGTTGACCAGTTCTTTGATGAATTATCGAATACAAATCCGCCGCCGTCAAGTGTCGGATACTGCTTTGGAGCTGTCTTTTTGTAGGTGTATGTTGCGGTAGCTGTGCTTCCGTCTGATTTTGTACCTGAAAGTGATACTGTAACAGATGAGCCTTCTGCTGTTGATGCACCAACGGTAATTGTAGTACCGTCTGTGTAAGAACCCGATGCACCCTCAGATGTTGTGTATTTAGCGTTTGTAACATCTTTTGCGTTCAGTGTAACAGCAAGTGTATCAGTAAATGATGTACCTGTTGAAGGTGTTGCAGATACGCCGCCGGTTACAGGATCATCAGGATTATAAACAACGGCGATACCCTTGCTGCCGATCTGACCGCTGATCTGACCGCCTGATACTGTGAACTTGTTGCCTGTTACCTGGTCTGTATATGTGCCGTCAGCCATTTTGTTGACTTTTGCGTTGATTTGCTGAGAGTTACCTCTTATGTTTACAATAACAGCACCCGCTGTACCACGTTCAACAATAACGCAATCACCGCTGCTTGACATATATTCGGACTGACCTGTAAAATAGTTATGGAATTTGTTTACTTGTGCTACTTCTTTATTTTTCCAACTTGTGTTGCCACTTGCTGTACCCATTGCAGCACCTGTATTGCTTGGACGAATATAGTAAAGTGCAGCGAAATCTCTTGCGGCAATTATTGCCCACGCTCTGTTAATTTCGTCCTGAGAAAACTTTGTTGATTCTCCTGTAAAGTTATCGTTTGCGTATGTGTCGTGAGATTCTGACCAAAGAACGATTTTATCAGCAGGAACTCCGTTATATGTAAGAGAGGAATTAGCTGCCTTGCCGATATTGCCATCTCTAACGCCGTAGCGTGTTGAGTTACCGGCTCTGTTATCTGTAACTGCGATATATTTTGTGTAGTTTTTTATATCTGTTGCACAGCTGTCAAGAATTTCACCATAGCAGAATACTTCTGTACCCTTTGATGTTGCATAGTCGTTGATTCCGTCTATAACTGTCGGCCAGAAATCAGAAGCTCCGCCCGGATCAGTCGGAAGTTCGATATGCTTTGCTGCGTCAAAACGGAAACCGTCTGCACCGAGGTCAACGCACTCTTTCAAAAGGTCGATTACTGCATTCTGAACCTTTTTACTTCCTGTATTAAGGTCAGGCCAACCGCCGAAACCGTGTGTAAGGCTTGATGTATCACCGTTGCGGTGCTGGTTGCCGTAATCAATGCCCGTTGAACCGTTGAGATGCCAACAACTGTCATCATCACGAATGTACGGGTCGTTCTGACTGCTTATATCAGCTCTTGTATTACCGATTTGACCTGAGTTGTTTGCCATATGGTTTGCAACAACGTCAACGATAACTTTAATTCCGTATTTTTCAGCTTCGTCGCACATTGCTTTAAAATCTGCCTTTGAACCGAACCACGGGTGTCCGTCAGGTGCAAAACATATAGTAGTCGGCTGATAAACCTTCCACCAGCCTGTCTGGTCACTGCCCGATGTATAGTCCTTTGGACGCTGAACAGGTGATGTCTGAACAGAAGTATATCCTGCTTCGGCTATATCCTTCATATTGTCCTTAATTGCACTGAATGACCAGTTCCATGCGTGAAGAATCAAACCGTCGCAAGCCTTTTCTGTAAGACCGTAGCTGTTTGTTGATGCTGCATCAACCTGAGTGGCTGTTACAGTTCCAAGTCCTACAAAGCCGGTTGTAAGAATAGCAGCAGAAAGGCAAACGCTGGCTATCTTCTGACCGATATTGTAGCGACTTGTCTGTGTTTCGTTATTCACCAAAAATCACACTCCTAATTTAATTTTTTTCGGGTTGAAAAATATAACGAAAAAACAGTAAGCAAACCGAAAAATATGCATTGAATAAACCAAATCCGTCCTGACTGTACAGACTGATTTTGATTATTGTGCATATTTTCTGTCCTTAACTTATATATATTTTATCATTTAAGACGGCTTATTGTAAAGGAAACGGGACTCACATTAGTGTTTATAAATATAAGTATTGCGTTTTTTGGATAATATAAAAACGCAAAAAATTATTAAATCTTAACAATTCCAGACTTTTTGTATAGTATATTTCGTGTATGGATTTTGAAGTTTTTGTAAATAATGACAAATTATAATGGAATAATTTGTATTTATATACAATAATTTTTTTTGGATAAATCAACACATTTTTAACCGACTTGTTTATATTTATGGTGTATTTTTAATATAATTTATAGCAGAATAATGGTAAAACTAAAACAAATATCCCCCATATCTTACGATAAAGAGGATATTTGAAATTTATGCTTTGTTTTTATTTTCCATAAGGAATTTTGCCATAATCAAATCATCAGGATAAGTCAGCTTTATATTTGAAACATCTCCCTGTATAAGTTTCACTTTATAACCTGATATATAAAACAATTTACAAGCGTCAGTTATATCTTTACGCTGTTTATCATTCAGAGCGGAATATACTTTTTTGAATGTACCTGTTCTGAATGTCTGAGGTGTCTGTTCCTGAAACATTGTTTTTCTCAGCGGAAAATTATCTATTGTAATTCCGTTGTCCGAACATACTATTGTATCTGTTGCCGGAATTGCAACCGTACATATATCATAGTTTTCCATTTTATTTATGCTGTCATCAATCATTCTGCCTGTAACAAAAGGTCTTACCGCATCGTGAGTTACAAGAATACAGTCGTCCTTTGCACCGTGCTTTTCAAGTTCTGAAATAATATTTATTATTGTACCGTTTCTGTCAGCACCGCCGTCGGTTATTATTATTTTGTCATTTCTGTGAAAATATTTTTCCGCAAGTCCGTCCATATAATCGTGCCATTCAGGATTTATGCCTATCACAACAATATCAATCATTGAATTGTCAAGAAATTTCTGAATCGTATGAATAATAACAGGTTTTCCGCATAAATCCATAAATTGTTTTGGCATATCGGTATTGCCCATTCTTGAACCCGTACCTCCGGCAACAATACCCGCTGCAATCATAACAAAACCTCCGTTTTTTTAATTATTGCTTTTTATTATATCATTGTGCAATAACATTGTCTATCTTTTCAATAAGCAAATTCCGTAAAACGTACAAAATTTTTCTGAATTTAACAACAAAAAATTATTATTATATTGCAAAATTATGTATAATATGATAGAATAATGTAAAGGTGATTTTTATGATTAAATTCAAAAACGTAACAAAAACATATAACAACACAGTAAAAGCCGTCAACAATATAAGCCTTGAAGTAAAAGGCGGCGAAATAGTCGGATTTATCGGCCCTAACGGTTCAGGCAAAACCACAACTATGAAACTGCTTACAGGAATAACAAATGCCGATTCCGGTAAAATAATGGTAAACGGATATGATATTCGCAAAGAACCGATAAAGGCAAAACAGTCAATAGGCTATATTGCCGACAGTCCCGATATGTTTCTGAGGCTTAAAGGCACTGAATTTCTCAGCCTTATGGGTGACATCTATCACGTTCCGCTCGCACAGAGAAAAAAAGTTATAAGCGACCTCAGCGAAAAATTCGGGCTTACTGATGTTCTTTCATCTCCGATAATGAGTTATTCACACGGTATGCGTCAGAAAATTATGGTTGTGGCGGCACTTATGCACAATCCGCCTGTATGGATTCTTGACGAACCTATGACGGGACTTGACCCTAAATCATCTTATGAACTGAAAAATATGATGCGTGAACACGCTAAGGCTGGAAATGCCGTATTCTTTTCAACACACGTGCTTGAAGTTGCCGAAAAACTATGCGACAGAGTTATCATAATCAAAAAAGGCAACATTTTGTATGAAGGAACTCTCGACTCGCTTGAAAGCAAATACGAAAATAAATCTCTTGAAGAAATATTCCTGGAGCTGACTGAAAATGAAACTGTATCTTAAACTGGTCAGTGCTTTGCTGAAAACCGTTGAACCAAGCAGTGACGAAAAAAAATATAAAAAAGTATTCTATAATATAATGAGTTTTATTGCGGTTTTTGGAATTATGATACCTATGGCATTTCTTGTCGGTGTCATAGTCTATGCAATTACATCATTACTGATACCTATGGACTCTATGCAAAACGGTATTGAACTGTTTATACATCTTGTGTCGGTTTTTTCGTTTGTATTCGGACTGAATGTTATTTTCAGCGTTTTCTATTTTTCGGGAGATATAGAAAATCTCCTTCCTTTGCCTTTAAAGCCGTATCAGATTATAGGTTCAAAATTCACAGCCGCACTTATCGGTGAAAGCGTTATGGAATTTATCATAATTATTGCGGCATTTGCGGGATATATAATCTCAGCCGGACTTCCGTTTTATACGTGGCTTATTGCTGTTTTCGGAATGTTCACACTGCCGGTTATACCTCTTGTTTACTGTTCGGTTATATGTATGCTGATAATGCTGCTTACAAAGGCAATAAAAAACAAAGACACAGTAAACAAACTAACAGGTGTTCTTACGATTCTGATTATAACAGGTCTTGCCGTTATGGTTGGAAATTCAGGCGGTTTTGATACGGAACATATCGCACAGTCTATTGCCTCACCGTCAAATCATCTGCTTACCGTAATGAATTGTATTTTTCCGCATATACAGTTCCTTGTATATGCAATGAGTGAAAACTCAATTATAAATCTGCTTATATACATAGCGATAAATGTTGTATGTGTTTTTCTGTTTATGCTTTTTGCACAGGCGGTTTATTTCAGAACCGTTTCGGGAATAAATCAGTCGTCTGCAACAAATCACCGCAGCTTTTCTTTGGTAATTTCTTCTCTCAAAGAACACAGTGCGTCCTTATCTTATTTCAAAAAAGAAATAAAACTTCTGTTCAGAACACCTGCATATTTTATGAACTGTATCATTATAAATTTTCTGTGGCCGATTTTACTGTATCTGGTTGTGATGTTGCAAGGACAGACAAACTTTCTCGATAACTTTATTTACGGAATACAAAGCGGCGACGAACTGAGTGTGCTTATATTCATAATTGCAGTTTCCGCACTGTCGGTTCTGATAACTGCCGCAAACAGCATAGCGTCATCAGCATTAACCCGTGAGGGCAAACACTTTGCATTTGTAAAATACATTCCGTTTTCATATATGGCACAGATAAACATAAAAGCACTTGTCAGCATAATCATAAGCGGCTGTGGAATGTTAATCTATATAATTGCGGCTGGAATATTCCTTAATCTTGGCATAAAATTCATAATATTCTGTTGTATAGTAAGTTTTCTTTCTGTTTCGTTTGTTTCATATTTCGGAATTTTTATGGACTCAATGAATCCAAAACTGATATGGGACGACGAACTTAACGCACTCAGAGGAAACTACAACATATTTTTCAATATGGCTCTTGCAATACTCCTTGAAGGAATATTATGTACAGGTGCATATCTGCTGTTTAAGTTTACAGGCGTAGGTGCATTGATGATAATACTTATTATGCTTGTGGTGCTTATGGTGCTTAATGCTGTATGCTATCTGCTTTGTTATAAAACGGCAACAAAAAATATTGATAAACTTTCAATATAAATTTTATATGAGGTGATTTATTATGCCATTTATCAACACAAAAGTAAACATTCCTATTTCCTCTGAACAGGAGGAAACTCTCAAATCAAAACTCGGAAAAGCTATTTCCATAATTCCCGGAAAAAGCGAAACGTGGCTTATGCTTAATTTTGAGGATAACTGCCGTATGTATTTTCGTGGGCAAGGTGATATTCCGACGGCATTTGTCGAGGTGAAAATATTCGGCGGTGCAAGCGGAAATGAATACGAAAAACTGACATCAACAATAACAGGAATAATCTCTGATGTTATGAAAATAGCACCTGACCGTATTTACATCAAATATGAGGAAGTTGAATACTGGGGCTATAACGGACACAATTTCTGATTAAAAAGAACCTTTTATTGAAAAGTTTCAATGTTTTTATAATATACTATTAACACTAAGTTTACAGGAAATTTTATAAATAATCATTGAATAGAATATTTATCTCTGATATTATTAGATTATAAAATATTCTATGAAAGGTCTTTTGATTATGAGCAAAACAACAAACAAAGATACGTGCCGTTCTTTTGAAGACAATTTCAAAAGATCAACAAGTCCTATGATGACATTATATCTTCTGAATGAAAAACCTATGTATGTATATAAACTTTCTCAGGAGCTTGAAAAACGCAGCAACAGTACATATAAAATGAATTTTCTTTATCCTGTACTATACCGTTTGCAGCAACAGGGTTATGTTGTTGAGTATTCACAGGAAGTTACGGAAAGCCACCGTACAAGAAATTACTATGCTATTACTGATGAAGGCAAAAAATATCTTAATGAAATGATAGCAAAATACAAAGAACTGCTTAAAGCCGTTGATACAATCATTATGTCTGACGATGATAATTCTGACAGCAATGACGGTTTTTCACCGGCAGTATGACAAACAATATTTTTATAATAAAAGCACTGCATACAAACTTTTTACGGTTTATATGCAGTGCTTTTTGAATTGTTTATTATTTGCCGACAGCGTAAATATTCATATCCCAAGCCGGAATATGCGGGTGCTGACGAAGAAAGATTTTATATTCAGGATTGATTTCGTGTATCATAATCGGCAATGTGAATATATCTTCACTGCGATGATAAGCGGCAATATTCAGTTTAGGACAGTCACGTCTGAGTGTGTTTTCAGCACCTTTGAGAGCCATATATTCAGCACCCTCAACGTCCATTTTCATATATGTGAGATGTCTTGCACGAAAAAGTGTATCAACCTTTGTGACAGCAAGACTTTGCTTTCCCTCACTGCTTATTGACGAACCACGACCAAGCGACGCATTAAACGTCATATCACAATCATCAGACCATATACCCATATTAAAAAGCTGAACCGACTTCATATTGCCGACAGCGGTTTTCAGTTTCTGAAAAGTCTTTCTGTCGGGTTCAAGTGCAACAATACTGCTGTAATGTCCGTCCGTATAAGACAAAAATTCCTGTATTGTGTCACCACGGTATGCACCAAGGTCGAGATAGCTTTCTTTATCTGACAGCTTTAAAATATTTTTAAAAACCTCGTCCTTGTCGGAAAAACTGTCAAAAAGATATTGTAAATTTCCCGACAGCTTAAAACATATTTCATTTTCAAAAACCTTTTGTGACTGTTCATCTGCCATAAGACTGTATGCCTGTTCAATTTCGGCATAATGCGACCTGTAAAATTCCATATTGAAAATATTATCGCCATAAACAGAAACATCTGCGGAAAGCACGGTATGTTTTTTTGAGATTTCAACAATGTGATTTATTACGTCAGGTCTTGAAGTTCCAAAAGCCGTAATAATTATAAAATCATCAAGTTCATTTTCAATATCGAAAAGTTTTTTTACGGTAAATCCACGAAAACTCTGTCCTCTCACAAAATCATCACTTGCAATAACTCCGTATATTTTTATATCAAGTTTTTCAAATTCATTCAGAATTTTATCAGCACCGTTCCCCATTCCGTATATTATCAAGGGTTTATCGGTTTGTTTCAGAACAGTCCATACATCATTTTTTATATCAATATTCAAATTTTCAGCCCCTGTAACAGTATTCAATTCTTAAAACATTATATCATCTTTCCAAAGTATAATAAACAGTGCATATCAACAAAAAATAATTTCTTTATATCATTTTATTGTAGTTTCACATTATCCCTGTTGTTGCACTTTGAAATTTGTTATGATAAAATCTATACGCAAAAGGCAATAAAAACTGCCTTTGAGAATGAGGACAGATATATGAAAAATCTCAATAATAATATCGAACTTAATGTGGGGCTACTTTGGTTTTCGGCTGTAATTACGCTGTTTATGCTTTTGGGGACAGTTACCGACAGAACAAGAAACAGACCGTTTATGAAATGCTTTATAGCCTTGCTTGCTACAAATATCATTATGTTACTTGGTGAAAGCGGTTTGTGGATTTTTGGCGGTTCACCTGACAATATTCCTGTTTTGAAATTATCCGCTTTTCTTTCATTCGGAATGGGTGCTGTACTGGAAATATTATATGCTTATTGTCTTACAGGCTTTGTCAGAGAACGTCAGAAAGTATCGTGGAAATATGCAAATGTAATTGCAGTAATTGGTGCAGTGTATTTTTGTATGGTAGTAATTTCCCTGTTCAACGGAATGTTGTTTGACTTTAACTCAAACGGCTGTTATGTTGACGGACAGTATTATTTTATAGTGAGATTGCTTGATTCAGGTATATTGTTGCTTGAAATTTTAATGGTAATCAATTTTTGGAAAATACTCACACTTAAAAGCACGGTTCATTTGCTTTCGTTCAGTGTACTGCCATTACTTGCAATGCCACTGCTTTCATATTGGGATCCTACGCCTTTGCTTATGGCAACAACAGTTTCTTTGCTTATGATTTTTATGCTTTTTCGTGGAGAACTCACCCGTCAGCTTTCAGAAAAAGAAATTCAGATTATTGAAAAAGACAAAGAACTTGCACAAAAGGAACGTCAGATTACCGAAAGCCGTATTTCAACAATGATAAGTCAGATACAGCCGCATTTTATCTATAACACTCTGGGTACAATACATCAGCTGTGCCTTGAACAACCCGAAAAGGCGGCGGATTTGACAGAGAACTTCTCTCAATATCTTCGTGTGAATTTCAGTGAACTAAGCAACAGTGTGCCTATTCGTTTTTCACAGGAACTTAATCATATAAAATGCTATATGAACATTGAACAGGTTCGTTTTCCCGACATTGAGATTGAATATGATTTAAAAGCGGAAGATTTTAATTTGCCCGCATTGTCGGTTCAGCCGCTTGTTGAAAACGCCGTCAAACACGGACTTATGGGACTTGAAAGCGGAGGAAAAATTACTGTATCTACATACGAAACCGACACGGATTACTGTGTTTGTGTAAAGGATAACGGTGTAGGCTTTGACAAAACACTTGTTAATGACAAGAAAAAACATATAGGAATACAGAACATATATGAAAGAGTAAGGACTATGTGCGACGGTAATCTCACAGTGGAAAGCACCGTAGGCAAAGGCACAACTGCCTTAATTACAATACCAAAGGAGGAAACAATATGAAAGCATTGACCGTAGATGACGAACCGATAATGCTTAACGCATTAACTTCGGCTGTAAAATTATCGCCGGATATATCGTCCGTTTCACAGTTCACCTCCTGTACTGCGGCTTTAAAGTGGGCAGAAAATCACCCTATTGATATTGCGTTTCTCGACATCAGTATGCGTGGAATGGGCGGACTTGCACTTGCAGAAAAACTGATTGAAATTCACCCTGATTGTAAAATTATTTTCTGTACCGGCTTTTCGGAGTATGCTGTGGAGGCTTTTAAAATTCACGTATCTGGTTATCTTTTAAAGCCTATTACAGCAAAAGCGGTTCAGGCTGAAATCAATCATATCAAAGGCAAAAAAGCAAAAGAAAAGCTTATTACGGTAAAATGCTTTGGCAATTTTGAAGTGATGTCAAATAATGAAATCCTGAAATTCAGACGCTCAAAATCAAAAGAATTGCTTGCAGTTATGATTGACCGCAAGGGTGCCGGTATGACATCTAAACAGATATGTGCTATAATGTGGACTGACAACGGTAATGACGACAAGCATATGAACTATATGCGACAATTATTTATTGATTTACGCAACACTTTAAAGTCGATTGGAGCGGAGGCAGCACTTGTACAAAACGGTTATAATTATTCGCTTGACACTGAACGCATAGACTGTGATTATTACAGCTATCTTCAAATAGGTAAACCTGAATTTCAGGGAGAATATATGTCCCAGTATGACTGGGCAGAAACAACCTGTGCTTATTTACTCCACAAATTATATATTTTGTAA
>JAQXZA010000017.1 GCA_029226955.1 Clostridia bacterium
GTATCAAACGGACTTGGCGGCTGTGAGTTGAAATTATCTGAATTATCGTTGTAGGAATTGTTTCCGTAAGTATCAAACGGACTTGACTGTTGTGAGTTGAAATTGTCTGAATTATTGCCATAATCATTGTATGTATTCTGATTGTCCGTATAATACAATGGTTCTTTGTTGTAGTCGTTATATGTTGCTGATGTGCTGTTCATATTGTTTGCACTTTGCGTGGATATTTGCGGCTGTGACATACGTCTTTTTTGCCTGATAGCCACAATAACGATAACCACACCACCAATTATCAAAACGGATAACAGACCATAAGCTACCAGACTGTCCGGCAAATATGATTTTATACGGGCGTCGTTCGGGTTTAGTGGGTCGTAATATATGGTCATATTGTCACCTACACGAACAGAACTTGAAACATCTTTAAATTCAGTCGAATAATCAGTGCCATTGACATTATAAGAAACATAAGCGTTATAGTGCGTTGTTGTGCGGTAACGGCGGTGTCTGCCTGTACCTGTGCGTGAACGGGTTGTATATGTATTGATATTAGTAACCTTTGCTGTACAGGTTTCCGCATTGCTGAAAAATGCGTTCTCATTATAATGGTTAATTGCGACCATAATTATGCCGACAGTGCCAACAACGATAAAAATTCCAGCTAAAATAAGCGGCATTATTATTGAAAGTTTACTTTTCATATTCGTTTTTTCTCCTTGAATTATTCGGGACTTATTGAAGTTTTAATTTTTGTACCTGTCAAAAGGAGATTTCGGCTTTGAACTGTCAGTCTGAGAATTGTTTCCGTAGGTATTGAACGGACTTGATTGTTGCGAATTAAAGCTGTTTGAACTGTCACTCTGAGAATTGTTTCCGTAGGTATTGAACGGACTTAATTGTTGTGAATTAAAGCTGTTTGAGTTATCGTTTTGAGAATATCCGTTGTAAGTATCAAAAGAATTTTCTTCATAACCTGTATATGTCTGATTAGGGTCATATATATTCTGATTGTCCATATAATTCTGTGAGTCGTCGTTATAGCCGTTATATGTTGCTGAGGTATCGTTAATGCCGTCTGAATCAGTAAAGACACTTTGTGCGGATAATTGCGGCTGTTTTTTAAATTTACGCTTTACCGAAATAATTTCCATAACAATAATAACTATACCGCCAATTACCAAAGCAGATAATATACATAATGATATTACACTATGTGTAGAATCTGATTTTATGCATACATAGTCAGGCTTTTGTGGGTCATAATATAATGTCAGGGTGTCGCCTTTTTTAAGAGAAGGCGACACGTGAGGGATTGTAACATTATCATAATTAACTCCGTTAATAGTGTAGGAAACATAAGCGTCGTGGTGTGTCGTTGTTGTATAGGTTGTTCTTGATTTAGAACGTAGGGAGCTTCCTGTTTTTGTGCGTGAACGGGTTGTGTATGTATGAACACCTTTGACCGTTGCCGTACAGGTTTCTGCATTATTGAAAAATTCGTTATCTTCTATTTCGTCAGGTATAATAATAGACAGACCCACAGCACCAATAGCAATAAGAATTATTGCTATCACAAACGTCATTATTGTTGAAATGATATTTTCTTTACTCATTTTCTTCTCCTTTAATTATTCAGGACTTATTGAAGTTTTAGTTATTGTACCTGTCAAAAGGTGATTTTGGCTTTGAAGTGTCGTTCTGAGAATTGTTTCCATAGGTATCAAACGGACTTGACTGTTGAGAATTAAAGCTGTTTGAATTGTCATTTTGTGAATAGCCGTTGTAGGTATCAAAAGAGTTTGAACCATAACCATTGTATGTTTGGTTGGAATTTGGATTGTATATGTCCTGATTATTTGAAAAAGTCTGTGATTTTCCATAATAACCGTTATATGTGTTTGAAGTATTGTTTACTACATCTTGCGGATATATTCTGTTTTGTTCGGAAATACGTTTTTGTCTTACCACTACAATAATTGAAACCAAAAGTATTCCAACACCGATAAGTGTAATTATACCCCACATAACATATGAAACCTGACGTGAGGAAGAAGAAGTTTTTAAGCGACAGTCTGACGGGTTTGACGGGTTGTAATATATCGTTAAGAGGTCACCTTTGCTAACAGAGCTTGAAACATTAGAAATTTTAACATCAGTATAATTTACATTATTGACCGTATAGGAAACATAAGCGTCGTAATGTCTTGTTGTACGACGGCGTGAGCGTGTTGTGTATGAATGAACACTATCAACTGTTGCTACACAACTTTCAGCGGTACTCATAAATGCGTTTTCCTGCTGTTCATTTACCGCTGAGATAATTAAGCCTACAATTCCTACTGCTGCAAAAATCAATGCAGCAAATATAGTACTTGTCGGGGACATTTTCTTCATTCTTGCCATATTTATTCTCCTTAAAATTTAATTATTGTGTATAAATTATACATTCTTGCTGCCTGATAATATGAAAAATATATGCTCATTATAATATGAACATATCCAAAATTCAATATTATAGTAGGTAATTATTCGTTAAACAATGTATAAAGTCCGTTTTTAATGTTATCAATATCAATATCGGTTTCAAAATCAAAAATCTTTTTCAGTTCTTCTCTGCCTTCTTTACTTGTTAAGTATTTTTTCAGAAGATTAAGTGCCTCGTCGGTAAGGCTGTTGGTGCGACAGCTTACACATTTTTCTTGTGGTACGAATTTCATAAGTGAAACGGTTAATGTATAGTCATCTGCTATGTTGTATTCGTACAGGGCTTTTACGGAAAGCGTCGTGCCATTGACGGATATTATGCTTTGGTGTTCAGATATTTTTGCAAGAATACTTGAAAGAATAAAGTCGGGGACAGGAAGTTCGCCAAGTTTTGCGTCACTGAATTTTATGCTTAAAATATTGTCTGAGTCTTTAAAACTAAATTCAGCCTTTGTATAAAATGCCAGTTCGTATGAATAAAGCCGTATTTTTGCATATATTTCTGACGGTTCGTCTTTGTGAAAATATATGCGGATATGTTCAAGTGAGTTTGTTTTGTCGGGGTCTGTTGAACAGTAGTTTTCGTTTGCGTATGTATTGAGTTGTTCTTCCGTAACGTCAAAATCACTGCCGAAAAGTGCCGCCGTGAAAACATCTGTAATAAGTGTATCGTCGGTTTTGTCAAGCATATATTTGTCGGAATAGTCGTCCTTGAATATCAGAGTAAGACAGCACAAAAGCCATATTATCAAAGCAATAAACAAAACAAGAAAACCCATTCCTATGAAAAATCCGACACCGTGTTTTCGTTTAGCCATATTCTACACTCCTGTTAAATTATTTCAGTTCGGCTATTGTAACACCTGAGTCGCCCTCGCCGTATGTTCCAAGACGGAATGAACGGACGGACGGGTGTTTTTTGAGGTGTTTTTGTATTTCTGTACGGAGAACTCCTGTACCTTTGCCGTGAATTATTGTTATCTGATGAAGTCCCGAAAGAATTGCGGAATCTATTGCTTTGTCAACATCAATTATTGCGTCAATGACGGTTTCACCACGCAAGTCAACTTCTGTTGATGATGTACGCTTTACATCTGACCTGATTGTGCGTGTAGCACTTCTTTGCGGAATTTTCACTTTTTCCTGTTTCAACAGACGAATGTTGCTTATCGGCACACGAGTCTTAATTATTCCCGCCTGAACGAGAACGTTGTCCTCACCGACTTCAAGAACGGTTGCCTTTTTGTCAATATCAAAAATAAGCACAAGGTCGCCGACTTTAAGTTTGCGTGGAAGTGTATATTCTTCATTTGAACGTTTCTGAACAGGGTCAGCGGCATTTTCCATATTGCGAATGTCGGCTTTGAGTTTGGCTTTTTCTTCGGCTGTGACATTCTGTTTTTTGCGTATTTTTTCGATTTCGTCAAGTACACCGTAAACCTGAGCCCTTGCCTTTGCGATAATGTTTTCCGCCTGTGCTTTTGCAAGTTCAAGTTCGTTTTTGCAGTCTTTTTCGTTTTGTGCGGCTTTTTTCTGTGCGTCTTCAAGAATACGCTGAGTTTCAGCCTTTAATTCTTCATTTTCTTTTATTTTCTGGTCAAGTTCATTTCGGCTGTCTTCAAGTTTCTGAACAACAGATTCAAACTTTGAATTTTCGAGTGAAACAAGCTGTTTTGCACGTTCAACAATATCACTGCCCATTCCGAGCCGTTCTGAAATTGCAAAAGCGTTTGAACGTCCGGGCATACCGATAAGCAAACGATAAGTAGGGCGGAGAGTTGCAACGTCAAATTCACAACAGGCATTTTCAACACCGTCTGTGTCAAGTGCAAAACTTTTCAGTTCGGCATAGTGAGTTGTAGAGGCAATTTTTGCACCCTGTGAACGCAATTTTTCAAGTATTGAAACAGCAAGTGCCGCACCTTCAACAGGGTCTGTTCCGGCACCGAGTTCGTCAATAAGCACAAGGCTGTGTTCGTCAGCAATTTCAAGTATTTTTATAATGTTCGTTATATGTGCCGAGAATGTCGAGAGGGACTGTTCAATGCTCTGCTCGTCGCCTATATCGGCAAGAACATTATCAAAAACAGAAAGTTCGCTGTTGTCAGCGGCAGGAATCATAAGTCCACACATTGCCATAAGCGTTAAAAGACCTATTGTTTTGAGTGATACGGTTTTACCGCCAGTGTTAGGACCTGTTACAACAAGAGTGTCAAAGTTTATTCCGAGTTCAATATCAGTCGGAACAACCTTGTCTTTGTCTATGAGTGGGTGACGGGCTTTTTTGAGTAAAATTCTGCCCTTGTTGTTAAGTATCGGTGTACTTGCTTTCATATTGTAAGCAAGATGTGCCTTTGCAAAAATTACATTAAGTTCGGTGAGTATTCTGAAACTTCTTGAAATTGAATCAGCATAACCGCCTACTTCTGCTGAAAGCTCGGCAAGTATTCGTTCAATTTCTGCCTGTTCCTTTGATTTTAACATTCTGATGTCGT
Organism: Clostridia bacterium; assembly: GCA_029226955.1. Taxonomy (GTDB): domain Bacteria; phylum Bacillota; class Clostridia; order Oscillospirales; family Acutalibacteraceae; genus UBA1213. Next base: position 4,980 of record JAQXZA010000017.1, read on the forward strand.
TGTTAGCCTCGACAACGCTCATAGGTTCAATAAATACCGTTGCACCGCTTGCTGAGGTATCGTGTACAAGTCCCGGAACAGATGAACGAAATTCAGCTTTTACGGGAATAACAAAACGTCCGCCTCTTATTGTGACAATGCTGTCCTGTAAATATTTCTGATTTGAGGCTGAACGGATTATTTTGTCGAGGTGTTCACGGATTTTTGTTGATGTATTGACAATTTTTTTGCGTATGGCAAAAAGTTCGGGAGAGGCATTGTCGGCAATTTCTTCTTCCGAGAGAATTGTTGAAGTTATTTTGTTTTCGAGGAATTTATTCGGCGAAAGTGCATTGAAACGCATATCAAGACAGGTTTCTATTGACGAGGATTTTTCACGCCATTCGACAACCGAGCGTATTACACGCAAAAGGCTTGCAATACGCAAAAGTTCAAGCGTTGTAAGCACTGCACCGGCTTCTGCACGTCTGAGTGCGTTAGTCATATTGTGTATGTTGCCGAAAGCCGGAGCCCCGAACCGCCCTACAAGCATATGTGCGTCAGATGTTTCTTTTATGAGTTCGTTTGCCTCAAAAAGTGCAGTTGACGGTTCAATGCTGAGTGCAAGTTCTCTTGCGTCCTCAAAAGATGTCTGTTCGGCAAGTTTCTGTAAAATTTTATCAAGTTCAAGTGATTTAAAATTTTTGTTCATTGTAATTTTCCTTATTGAGTACGGACTTGTTTGTAAAAGTCCAGTGAATTGAAATGGTGGTCGATTGTTTTTAAAAGAAATGTTTCGGCACAATCCGCAAACTGCATAAGAGAAACATCTGAAATACTGAAAGAAAATATTTTTTTTGGTTCGGCATAAATGCTGTATCTCAATGCGGTAATTGCACCACGTGAAAGTGCCATTGCGTTTATGTTGCCTTTAAAGCAATTCTGACAGAGAATTTTTCCGCTGTCGAAAATAAAATACATTGTGTCGGATTCATAGCATTTACATTCATCACAACATACAAGGTCGGGCATATATCCGGCAAGCGAGAGAATACGCATTTCATATACGGCTTTAATCATAAGCGGTGAACGTTTTTTGTTTGAAAGTATATAAAGGGAATTGAGTATAAGGCTCAGATATTCGTCAGCGGCGGAATTTTCGGGAATAATATACATAGCAAGTTCACAAAAATATTGTGCAAGGGAGAGTTTTTCAATGTCGTTTCTGAGATTGAAAAAAAGTTCAATCGGTTCTGCCTCGTCAATTATGTATTTTTCCCGCCCGAAATATATTGAAAGGCGGGAATAGCTGAGTGACTGAGTTGCCGTACATTTTCTGCCCTTGATGAGTTTTGCACCTTTTACAAAACAGCGGATAATGCCGTTTGAGCGTGTGAGTACCGTTATCAGCTTGTCATTTTCACCGATAGTCTGTTCTGTTAATATCAGTCCGTCTGTACTGATTTTCATATACTTCCTCCGTGTTTTGATTACGGCAGTTCTGTGCCGAAGATTTTACTTCGCAATAGGTGAGATAATCCTCAATTTTGCCTGTTGAAACAAAATTCATCCACGCCGTATTTTCGTCCATAGCATATCCTCACTCCTGAATTGTATTTATAATAGTTATGAATTAGCGGCAAGCTGCCGCACCCGATTCGCATTCAAAGTTAATGTTACCGTTTACTTATTGTCTGCGTAATTAGTTTATTTCATTATTACACGCAACAACTTGTTGTCACAATTAACTTTAAATTCACGCTTTGTATTGCGTTTATAATAGTTATGAATTATGAGTTATTTTTAATACAGTTGCGGTCATAATAATTACGCATTACGAATTACGAATTACGCATTATTATTATACTCATCTGTGGTGGGGATATAGGATGTAAAATGTAGAAGTAAAATTGTAATTTTTTACTTTATTTTATAGTTGCTGTTAATGTAAATATAGTAAATTATACCATAAATTCTGTTTAGTTATCAAAACTGCTCTGGTCATAGCCAAGACTGCGGAGGATTGATTCACGGTTTCGCCAGTCCTCCTTGACTTTTACCCATATTTGAAGATTGATTTTACAGTCAAAGAATTTTTCCATATCCTGACGGGCATAAGTGCCGATTTTTTTCAGCATACTGCCGCCTTTGCCTATTATAATTCCCTTGTGACTGTCACGCTCGCAATATACTGTTGCGTCAATGTCAATAATGTTGCTGTCGGGGCGTTCTTTCATTCGTTCAACAAAAACAGCCGAACCGTGCGGAACTTCCCTGTCAAGAAGTCTTAACAGCTTTTCACGGATAATTTCAGCGGCAATTACTCTTTCGGGCTGGTCTGTGAGTGTGTCCTCCTCAAACATATGACCGCCCTCCTGTGCAAGTGCTTTCAGTTCATCTTTGAGAGTGTCAATTCCCGAATTTGTCTGTGCGGAACACGGAACAACAGCGGAAAATTCATACATTGATGAAATTTCTGAAATCTGTTTTGCAATAACAGTTTTATCGGCAAGAGTATCCATTTTGTTTATTGCAAGTACAGCCGGAATGTCAAGTGAAGTGAATTTTTTTATAAGTTCCTTTTCCTCGTCGGAAACAGGTTTTCCCGCCTCAACAACAAGCAGACAAGCATCAACTCCGGCAACGGATTCATTTACGGAACGCAACATAAATTTGTCAAGACTGTTGTGCGGTTTGTGAAGTCCCGGTGTGTCAATGAATACAAGCTGTGTTTCTTTTTCTGTGAGAACTCCCATAATTCTTGTACGGGTTGTCTGTGGTTTGTTTGAAACTATTGCAATTTTCTGACCGAGCATTTTGTTGAGAATGGAAGATTTGCCTACGTTTGCTTTTCCGACTATTGCAATAAATGCGGATTTATCATTGTTGTTTGTCATATGAGTTTTCCTCCGTATGTTTTTTGCTGAAAATTCCAAGAAAGAATTTCTTTATTTTTGAGGGTGAAAAAACAATGTATATTACTGACAGGACTGTAAGTGCGATTATTGCACAAAGGTTAATCGGGTGTGTAACATAGAAATTATACAATGCACAAAGACCATCAAAATTCCAGAAAAGAATAATACCGATAATGACGGCAAAAACCGCAAGAATAAGCACTGCTCCGGCAGCTGCGTCCTTTGCGTGTTTAATCAGTGTGTGATAAGCCGGACTAACTTTATCACACAAATCCTCTATTGCAGTATTTACCGTTTCGGCGGCAATTACTCCGCCTATCGTAAGTAAAAGAAGAATATAATCTTCCCTCGTTAAAGCAAAAAAACGTGCAAAAATAAGAACATACGTTGCGGCAACAGTATGGATTCTCATATTTCGCTCGTTTTTTATGCAGTGTATTATTCCGCTGAATGCGTATTTAAATCCACGAAAAAATGACATTATTCGTCTTCATCTTTCATAACATAGCTTGATGAGCTTGGAAGTCCGAGAAGTGTCATTACTTTTTCTTCTTTTTCACGCATACGGAGTCTTTGCAGTCCGTTGTCCTCGTGGTCATATCCAAGGAGGTGGAGCATAGAATGTGCGGTAAGATAACCGACTTCACGCTGTAAACTGTGGTCAAAGCGTTCAGCCTGTTCAACTGCTGTTTCCATTGAAATTACGATGTCGCCGAGAATCTTTGCACCTGTTGTGGGGTCAGTGTCATATTTGCCGTTTTCGCCCATAGGGAAAGACAGAACATCTGTTACTCTGTCCTTGTTGCGATAGATTTTGTTGAGTTCCTTTATCTGCTGATTGTTTACGAGAGTCACGCTTACTTCAACCGAACCCTGAAATTCTTCCATTTTGAGTACGGCATTGCAGCAGCGGCGGATAAGCATACGCAAACCTGTTGGAATCTTTACGTCTTTTTGTTTGTTGGTGATAATTACTTTAATTTTATCCATTTGTGTCTAACCTTTCTTTACAATTTTTTGTTTTGGCTTTTTTCATAAGCATTGTCATAAGCCTTGATGATGTCCATAACGAGCTTGTTTCGTACAACATCTTTGGCACTGAATGTGATGTTTTCAATACCGTAAATATTTTTCAGTATTCTTACGGCGTCTTTAAGACCTGAACGTGTTCCTGAGGGCAAATCAATCTGAGTGATGTCGCCCGTTATTACCATTTTGGAATTAAATCCGAGTCGTGTCAGGAACATTTTCATCTGTTCGGGGGTTGTATTCTGTGCCTCGTCAAGAATAATAAAGCTGTCGTCAAGCGTTCTGCCACGCATATATGCAAGCGGTGCAACTTCAATATTCCCACGTTCAACATATTTCTGATAGGTTTCCGCACCAAGCATATCAAAAAGAGCGTCATACAGTGGACGAAGGTAGGGGTCAACCTTACTTTGAAGATCTCCCGGAAGAAATCCGAGCTTTTCGCCCGCCTCAACAGCCGGTCTTGTCAGGATAATGCGGTTTACCTGTCTTGCACGAAATGCCGTTACCGCCATTGCAACGGCAAGATAGGTTTTTCCTGTTCCGGCAGGCCCTACACCGATTGTTATGGTGTTTTTTGATATTGCGGTACAGTAGTTTTTCTGACCGAGTGTTTTTGGCTTTACGGGTTTTCCTTTTGATGTTATGCAGATACAGTCGCCGGCAAGCTGGTCTATGCGGTGTTCGTTACCCTCGTTTATAAGGGACATACAATAACGCACGTTCTGGTCGCTGAGAGCCTCGCCTCTGTTGATAAGGCTTAAAAGACTTTCAATAACCTTGACAGCTTTTGAAACATTTTCGGGTTCGCCTGTTATTTTGAGTTCGGAATCACGGCAGACGATATTTACCATATATTCATTCTGAATAAGCTTGATATTTTCGTCAAATGTGCCGAACAATGCAACAGCCTGTTCCATACGGTCAATATTAAGTGTTTGTTCTATCATTCAACCACCCTAAGTTATAAAATTATGATAACATGTTTTTAACATTTATGATAAAAATATGTAATTGAAATATAATTTTTTATATTATAACATAAAAATAGTTAAAAGTCACTATAATTTTTAAAATTTTTATGTTTTTTTTCATTTGAATTTTGTATCTTTGGTTATACTTATGATACATATTGAACAAATAAAAAGGAATGTTTATATTTTAATCGTAATTACAGAAAAAAGTGACAATAAGTTGATATTGCACCCGAATTGTAGGGAAAAACGTTTTTGTGCATATTGGTTACAAGAAGAATTATTTTTAGTTAATAAAGGCAATTTACAAACTGTGGAAAAAATAATAGAATAAAGATGTAGGAATATGTGTATATAGACATTAAAAAGGAGCGTGATTTTTTGAATTTTAAATCCAAGAAAAAAATCGGAATCGCAGGAAAAATTACTTCGGTAGTTCTTTCTGCGTCAATGGTAGGCACGGCATTTCTGGGATTGACTGGAACAGCAATATCCGCAGATGCCGCAACACAGACTACATCAGCGTCAACAACAGACTACGGGCTGGCTGACACATCACAGCACGGTGTTATTCTTCACTGCTGGAACTGGTCGTACAACAATATCAAAAAATATATGAAAGATATTGCGGCTGCCGGTTACACATCAATCCAGACTTCACCTGTAACTCAGCCTAAGGATTATTACTGGGAAGGCGTTGCA
>JAQXZA010000018.1 GCA_029226955.1 Clostridia bacterium
TTGTTATTGGTATGTCAATTCAGCGTGAATTATTTTTTGTTGATTTCCGACGAAAACCCAAACTATCAAAAAATGCTCTTTTGTCCGATTTTTCTTTTGCTACTCTATAATTCTTGCGATTATTTCTTGGAAACTGGTAAAGAACTTTATAAAAATCATAAAAAATTCCCAAAGTAAATCCGACAGCGGAATTTACTTTGGGATTTAATAATTTTCAGTTTCCGTATTTGTAGTCAAGGTTATAAAGTTTAAATCCGGCTTTGAACAGAAGATTTGCGTCATCATATTTTTTGTAAAGGCTTTCACCGTTCATAACAACGGCAATAAGTGTATGACCGTTCATTGTTGCTGAGGCGACAACAGATGAACCTGCCTCGTCGGTAAAGCCTGTTTTCATACCGTCAACATATTTTGAATACAGTCCCGAATCGTTCAGAAGAAGTTGATTTGAATTGTACCACGCAACAGTTTCACCGCTTTTCAGAGTCCATTCCGCATAGTCTTTTTTAACGGAATTTTTTACAAGCGGAATAGTGCGGGCATAAGCGGCAATTTTTGCAAGGTCTTTTGCACTTGTATAGTGGTTGTCGTCGTGCCAGCCGTCAGGCGTTACGAAATGAGTTTCTGTTGCACCAATTTGTTCTGCGGCGTCATTCACAAGATTCATAAATATTGAAACAGCCTTTTTGTCCGACAGCTTGTCATTTTCTTCATAGATTTTTGCGGCATTTACTGCGATTGTGTAGGCTGCGTCATTTCCCGACGGCAACATAAGTGCGTCCATAAGCATTTCAAAGGTCATTTTTTCACCGACTTCAAGACCAGCGGTGCTTGAATCCTCGCCGATAAGTTCTATTTCTTTTCCTACCGTTATTTCCGTATCGGGTTCAATAATTGCACTCGAAACAATAGCTGTCAGCATTTTGGTTGTGCTTGCCGGATAGCATTTTTTGTCGGCATTTCTCTGATATAATATTTCGTCAGTCGTTGCGTCATAAAGAACAATAAATTCTGCTGTAACATTTTTATCAAGTTCTTTTTTGACATTATCAGGTAATTTTTTAAGATTTGTTTTGAATGTTCCTGACGCTGAATATATCGGTTTTTTTGGCTGAATCGGTTCAGGCGGCATAACCGCTGAAATAACCAATTCCGATGACGTGCTTTCTGATTTTTCCGCATTAGCCGGTTTGTCATCTTTGGCGGGAAACGAATAAGTTGATACGATTATGACCGAACCGACAAGAACGGTTAATACGCACAAAACCGCAATGATTTTTTTGGTAAGGCTTTTTTTGTTTTTTTTCTCAATGCTTGTCTGATGGTCGGGTTCGGATTGTTCATACTCATAAGATTTTGTACTGACACGATGGTCGCTGTAAGAATAAATTTCGTCGTTGTCTTTTTCGTTCTGATTACTGCCTGTTATGTTATTATTGTTTTTGCCGCTGTTTATTGACATTAAATATTCATTCCTTTTCAAAGTTTTGTAAAAGCAAGTATAAAATTAAGGGATTCAAAATATAAATAAAATAAATATATTATCCACATTTTAAGTCATATATTACAATTTACATTATTACCGCATTGCTGTCAAGAAAATTCTGTAAAATAATTTGCATTAACTTCTGAATAAAATTTCCGTGTGACAGCTTTAATAATTTTATCCGAAAACATAAATTTATCTTAAAAAACAGGCTTTCGGTCATAATAATTACGCATTACGCATTACGAATTACGAATTAAATAATAAATCTGTCATTATTCCTTGCAAAAATGAATTAAATATTGTAGAATATAATCAGGACAATTTCTTATGGATATTTTCCGTTTTTGCGGGGAAATTCATACAAAAATAAGGAGGATAATAATTTATGTCTATTACTCTTAATGACAAACACGTTAAAGGCTTTATTTCTGATGAGGAATATGAGGCAATAGCACCACAGATAAAAGCTGCTCACGACCTGCTCCATAACAAGACAGGTCTTGGCAACGATTTTACGGGCTGGCTTGACCTTCCTGTCAACTATGACAAGGACGAGTTTGAAAGAATCAAAAAGGCTGCCGCAAAAATCAAGGCTGATACAGATGTATTTGTAGTAATAGGTATCGGCGGTTCATATCTCGGTGCAAGAGCCGCTATTGAATTTCTTAAATCACCTAACTACAACGTACTTCCGAAAGACACACCTGACATTTACTTTACAGGTAACTCAATCAGCTCAACCGCTCTTTCTGAACTGCTTAAAATCTGTGAGGGCAAAAATGTTTCAATCAATATGATTTCAAAGTCTGGTACAACAACCGAACCGGCAATCGCTTTCAGAGTATTCAGAGAACTTCTCGAAAAGAAATACGGCAAAGAGGGTGCAAAGGAAAGAATTTACTGCACTACCGACAAGGCAAAGGGAACACTCAAACAGCTTGCTGACAAAGAAGGCTATCAGACATTTGTTGTTCCTGATGATGTAGGCGGACGTTATTCAGTTCTTACAGCCGTAGGACTTCTTCCTATTGCCGTTTCAGGTGCTGATATTGACGCTCTTATGGCTGGTGCTGCAAAGGCTCGTGAAGAACTCACAGATACAGACCTCAGCAAGAACGACTGCTACAAATATGCCGCAATCAGAAATATACTTTATCGCAAGGGTAAATCCATTGAACTTCTCGTAAGCTATGAGCCGGCATTCACAATGATGAACGAATGGTGGAAACAGCTTTTCGGCGAGAGCGAAGGCAAAAACAACAAGGGACTTTTCCCGGCATCTGTTGTATTCTCAACTGACCTTCATTCAATGGGACAGTTCATTCAGGAAGGTTCAAGAACAATGTTTGAAACAGTTGTTCAGATTGAAAAGCCGAAATATGAAATTACTCTCGGCACAGACCCTGAAAATGTTGACGGTCTTAACTTCCTTTCAGGAAAAACAGTTGACTATGTAAACAAGAGAGCTTTTGAGGGTACTGTTCTTGCACACACAGACGGCAGTGTTCCAAATGTTGTTCTGAATATGCCGGAAGTAAGCGAAACAGAACTCGGCTATCTTATTTACTTCTTTGAAAAGGCTTGTGCAATCAGCGGCTATACAATGGGTATTAACCCGTTCAATCAGCCTGGTGTAGAAAGCTACAAGAAAAATATGTTTGCACTTCTCGGCAAGCCTGGTTATGAAGACCAGAAAGAAGCTCTTGAAGCAAGACTTAAATAAAAACAGGAATGTTAATGCTTATCCGGCATTATCAAAAAATTTTTCAGTGAATAAACCGCTTTGACGGTTAATTATAAGGAGGCAAAATTTATGGTAACACTCATTATAGGCAAAAAAGGTACAGGCAAAACAAAAAAGCTCATCAATCTCACAAACGAAGCAGTAGAAGCATCAAACGGTAATGTTGTTGTAATCGAAAAGGGTTCAAAACTTACTTATGATGTTACACACAAGGCAAGACTTATTGACACAGAACAGTATGCAATCACAGGTTATGACGCTTTCTTTGGTTTCCTCAGCGGACTTTGTGCAGGCAACTATGATGTGACTGATGTCCTTGTTGACTCAACACTCAAAATCGGTGGACAGGACTTTGACGCTTTTGCTGAATTTATCACAAAAATCAATGTTCTTGCCGCAAAGACAGAAACAAAGTTTACATTCCTTGTATCAGCTGACGAGAGCGAACTTCCGAAGAGCCTCGACGCTGTTTCAGTTAAAATCTGATTGAAACACAACAGTCTATGAATCCGACAGCCGTCAGAATTTATTTCTGACGGCTGTTTTTTCTTTTGAAGAAATACACTGTAAACTTGGGTGCAAATTCACCTAAGTTTCAAGTGAACGTTCCATCTTGGGCTGTATGAATTTCTTTTAAATGATAATTCACTTGATGTATAAAAATTTTTTGCACATACTGCTTGAAAAAAATTTGAAAAATTGTATTGACAAAAAAGTTGTGTGCATTTATAATAAACTATGGCGTTTTAAAATATTCTGTTGAGGTGAGATTATGATTCTTGATCTGAAAAAGATTTTTTTGGACGAGGACGCAAATCTTTCTGTACAGACAAAGCTTGATTTGTCTGAAATTAAGCAAAATGGTGTTACTTCTTTTCCTGAGCCTGTTTCTGCTGACATTAAGGTCTATAACAGAGCCGGTATAGTGATTTTTGAATGTGATGTTGATTTTGACTACAAGTTCAGATGTGATCGCTGTGCTGTACTTTCAAGCAGAAAATTTGCCTGTAAATTCCGTCATATTCTCGTTACTGAGCTTTCCGACGAAAGCGGTGACGATTATATTGAAGCACCTGACTATAAGCTCGATACTGACGCTCTGCTCAGAGATGATATTCTGTTGGAACTTCCGTCAAAGTTCCTCTGTAAAGAATCTTGTAAGGGCTTGTGTCCTAAGTGCGGAAAAAATCTTAACGAGGGTAAGTGTAACTGCGATATGCACGAACCTGACCCCAGACTCGCTGTGTTAAAACAGTTGTTGTCAGAATGATTTTTAGTACTTTATTTTCAAGGAGGTTAATACAAGATGGCAGTACCAAAGAGAAAAACTTCTAAGGCAAGAAGAGACAAAAGACGTTCAACAGTATGGAAGCTCGAAGCTCCTGCAATTTCAAGATGCCCTAACTGCGGTGAATATAAACTTTCACATAGAGTATGTGGCAGCTGCGGATATTACAATGGCAGAGAAGTAATCAAAACAGAGGCTTGATTATAATAGCCGTTCGGAGTTTTCCGTAAAAATAGAGAAGGAGAAATCCTTCTCTATTTTATTATGTGTAAAAGATTTGTAATTTGTAAGAGCGAAAATATTTACAAAAATTCAGGAAATAATAAAATATGCAAATTTTATTTATATTTGCTGTAAAGGAGGAGATATATTATGTCAAAACCTGTTGTGGCAATAGTAGGCAGACCAAATGTGGGAAAATCAACACTTTTCAATAAATTAGTAGGTTCACGTGTTGCAATCGTAAATGATACTCCCGGTGTTACCCGTGACAGAATTTTCGGCGAGTGCGAATGGCGTAACCGCAAAATATCTTTGGTAGATACGGGCGGAATTGAGCCTTATTCCGACGATATAATATTAAAACAAATGAGAAAACAGGCACAGCTTGCAATAGAAGCCGCTGATGTAATTGTGCTTGTTACAGATATTACAAGCGGAGTTGTCGCAACCGACAGTGAGGTTGCACTTATGCTGCAAAAAAGCGGCAGACCTGTTGTTCTTTGCGTAAACAAATGCGATAAAATAGGCGAACCCGAACCGGAATTTTATGAGTTCTATAACCTCGGACTCGGTGAACCGATACAGGTTTCGTCAGTACACGGACACGGAACGGGAGATTTGCTTGACGCAATTTTTGAATATCTTCCCCCCGAAAACGAAAACGACGAGGACGACGATATAATCAGCGTTGCAATTATCGGCAGACCAAATGCCGGAAAATCATCGCTTGTCAACAAAATCACAGGTGAGGAAAGATGTATTGTTTCAAATATCGCCGGAACTACCCGTGACAGCATTGACACTTTTTTTGAAAATAAATACGGAAAATTCAAACTCACCGATACCGCCGGAATAAGACGTTACAGCAAGGTTGATGACGACATTGAAAAGTACAGCATAATCCGTGCAAAAATGGCTATTGAACGCAGTGATGTGTGTCTTATAATGATTGACGCAACAGTCGGTTTTGCTGAACAGGACTCAAAAATTGCCGGACTTGCACACGAATCGGGCAAGGCTTGTATTATTGTTGTCAACAAATGGGACGCTGTTGAAAAAAGCGACAAAACAATGTCGGAATACCGCAAAAAACTTGAAAATGACTTTTCGTTTATGTCTTATGCCCCTATGATATTCATTTCCGCAAAAACAGGACAGCGTCTTGACAGACTTTTTGAACTTATCGTAACAGTTTCAAATTCAAGTTCAATGAGAATTTCAACAGGTATGCTGAATGACCTTCTTGCTGACGCAGTGGCAAGAGTACAACCGCCGACTGACAAAGGTCGCCGCCTGAAAATACTTTATATGACACAAGCGTCCGTAAGACCGCCGACATTTGTTTTCTTTGTAAATGACGCTGAATTATTCCATTTTTCGTATCAGCGTTATCTTGAAAACAGAATAAGGGAAACTTTCGGAATGCAGGGAACTCCTATAAGATTTATTATAAGGGAACGTGGAGATAAAAAGTAAGGGGTGTTTGTGATGGATTTGTATTTTGGTCAGTTTTTTTCGTTATATTGGTGGCGTTTGATTATTGCCGTTGTTGCCGCATATCTTATAGGAAGTATAAATACGTCAATTATTGTAACAAAGTTTGTAATGCACGAGGATATTCGTACTATGGGCAGCGGTAATGCCGGCTTTACAAATGTTCTGCGTTGTGCGGGCAAAGCACCGGCAGTAATAACATTTATCGGAGATTTTCTCAAAGGCATTATCGCCGTCGGAATAGCATATCTTTTAATGCTTGATGTTTCAGGCGACGGTGCGGCTGTTTTTAGAAGTTACATAGCGTATATCACAGGACTTTTTGTTGTAATCGGACATATGTTTCCGCTTTATTACAAATTCAAGGGCGGAAAAGGTGTTGTAACAACCGCTGCCGTTATGCTTATGACCGATTGGAGAGTCCTGGTTATTGCACTTATAATTTTCTTTATAGTATTTTTGTCAACAAAGATTATTTCAAAGTGTGCCTTGTTGAATGCGGCAATGTATCCGGTTGTAACACTGGTTTTAAAACTTCTTGACTGCAACGGCGTTCTGTCGGCAATTTCGCCGCTTAACAATCCGCCTGTATCGCTCATAGTGCTGTCAACTGCTGTTACGCTGATAACTGCCGTGCTTGTAATCGTAAAGCACAAGGACAATATAAAGC
>JAQXZA010000019.1 GCA_029226955.1 Clostridia bacterium
ATGGACAACGGTGTGCTTGTATCTGATGACGGCTCGCTGAAAATCGACAGCAAAAGTAATACGATTGACGTTTACAGCGGTGATAATAAGCTGATGAGCTTAAACAAAAGCGGTATAAAATTTTGGCGGAACGATACCGAAATCGGCAGTATCGGCATTACAAAAGCCGCTGACGCTGAAACGTGGGGCATTACGTTCAATCTTAAAAACGGCGACGCTATGACTTGGAGCGTATGGGACGAATCGCAACAAGTGTATGTAAATAAATTGCGATACACAGAAGAAAACGGACTGGCTGTAAGCAATAATTTCAGATGTAATCAGTTATTTGGTCATAATGTTGTAGATATTGACTTGGGTGACGGTCGACACGCTTGGGGTTATACGGAATAATTATGAATTATGAATTATGAATTGTGAATTATGAATTGATATGGTGGTGATATTATGAGGCTTGACAATGCTCCGAAAGCGGATTTAATCGTGACAAAGGGGCGAACTGTGGAATTTTCGCTGACTCTCGTTGACGCTGACGGTCAACCGTACAATCTGCAAAGCGGCGAAAAGTTGGTCTTTAATGTAAGGGCAAATCCTGATGATAATTCTGACGGTGTTATCGGTCACCCTTATGTATTGTCAAAATCTATGGTCAGCAAAGGAACTTATATTCTTACGCTTAATCCGTCTGTGACTGACTTGCTTACACCGGGTATTTATTACTATGATATTGTACTCGCAAATGATAACAACAAGTCAATCAAGAACGTAATAGCTTTAAGCGAATTTAAAGTTGAAGGAAACGGAGTGAGAAGAACAGATGTCGGAACAGACTATTAACATTACAGCAAGAATATCGGCTATGACTCGTATTATCGGTAAAATCAGCAATTCGGGCGGCGGTTCGGGCGGCAACAGCGACCACATTACCAAAAAATACACTTTGCCGCCTTTTACGGAAATTACAAGTCAGACTTATGAGTATAAGGAGATAACAGAATGAGCTATGTAAATACAATTATATCTCTCAGCAGTGATGAGAAAACTTTTGTCAAAACATTCATTGAACAGCTGACTGCGGCAGATAGTAAAATAACCTGTGACACCGACATTGACGAACAATTCAGCGATACAAAAAACACACCTGAATTTACTGTGAATTTCGGCACAAACTGTAAAATCATATTTACAAGAAACGGTGTACTGAGTACAGCTGCTGCGAACTATAAAATAGTCGTTAAAATCAATGATACGCAGTATGGCAACGTATTTTCTATCGGTTATTCACAAACTGCACTTGCACAAACAGCTGTTGCGGTTCGTGTATGGAAATTTATCGTTGCCGCTAATGAGAGTTCTGTATATATTGCACTTGGAAGTTACAGCAATACTATGCCAAATTCTGCGTCATTATCATTTATAAGTATTGCCGAAAGCGGTTTTTCTGCGGCAACAGTAACAACAAATGCTGCGGCAGTAAGCAGTAATTTTTACGGCACGAATACCGGCAATATAGGCAATACTTATAACTTCGCAAACAGACTGCTTTACAATGCTGATGACGGTAAAACTGAGATAATCAAAAATAAGGCACTACTCAACGATACAAATAAAGTTATGGAAATATCGGGACTTTATGATTGCAGTAATATGCCGGTTTATACGTATGTTGAAATTGACGGTTCAAAGTATTTTACTCTCAGTGCAAATACTCTTATGCCGGTTGATTAGAGGTGATTGATTATGGATTATAAATCTGTGGCTGTTAAAGGAACTTTATCGGCATTTCTGACTGCGTTGACAATCTATTTTGATATGCTCGCTGTGCCTATTATTGTACTCATTGTAATTATGATTTGTGACTACATATCGGGTATGATTAAGGCTTATCTGACTTCAAAGCTGAGTTCAAAGGTCGGCTTAAAAGGCATAATTAAAAAGTTATGCTACTTCTTTGCCGTCGCTGCCGCTATGGGTGTTGACTGGATTATTTCTTACGGCTTTTCGGGTATCGGGATAAACATACCAGACAATATGACAATAGCTTTAATCGTGACTATATGGCTTATACTTAACGAGATAATCAGCATTCTTGAAAATCTTTCGGTTATCGGTATTCCGCTGCCAAAGTTTTTAAGCAAAATTGTAAAAAAATTAAAAGTATCAATGGACAATGAAAGTGAGGATAAATAATTATGGATATTATCAAGGCTTATGCAACAAAAAATGACTGTTATAAAACAGCACAGAAGATGACACCAAAAGGCATAGTTGTACACAGTACAGGCTGTAACAATCCTTATCTTAAACGCTATGTTGACGCTCCGAATGAAGTCGGAGTAAATGAATACGGAAACACTTGGAACAATTCGGGACTTGATGTTTGTGTTCACGCTTTTATCGGTTATGACAAAAACAGGAAAGTCAGAGTGGCAAACATTCTGCCGTATAACTATTGTGCGTGGGGAGTAGGCTCGGGCAGTAAGGGCAGTTATAATTTCAATCCTGCATACATTCAGTTTGAAATGTGCGAGGACGACCTTACAAACAAGGCTTATTATACCGCTGTAATTGACAAGGCGGTTGAATATTGTGCTTATCTCTGCAAGACCTACAACATATCACCTGATAAGATTTGCAGCCACAAGGAAGCACATACAATGGGTTATGCGTCTGATCACGGCGACCCTGAAAACTGGATGTCAAAGTTCGGCGACAATATGGACAAGTTCCGTGCAAAAGTACGGGCAAAACTTAATGTGTCGGCGACTTCTTCGTCTTCATCGGGCAACACTAAGCCGACATCTTCAAACAAAACACTCTACCGTGTACGCAAGTCATGGTCTGACGCAAAAAGTCAAAAAGGTGCTTTTAAGGACTTAAACAATGCTAAAAAATGTGCAGACAGCAATAAAGGCTACTCCGTTTTTGACAACAACGGTAAAAAAGTATATCCGGTAAGCACAACCGCCCAAAAAGAAGTAAAAAAGGGCAGTGTGGTCAAGCTCAGACAGGGTGCAACAACTTATATGAGTACTGCAAAACTTGCTGACTGGTGCTACAAGTCAAAGTTTACCGTTATGGAGCTTAAAGGCAACAGGGCGGTTATCGGTATTGACGGTAAGGTTACTGCCGCTGTCAACAAAAATGATTTGATTGTGCAGTAAAGAATTAAGCCGACAGGGAAGTTTGTTCTCTGTCGGCTGTTTTTGTTGAAATAAATCGTATATACATATCTTTTTGGTATAAGCACCGCCGTACTGACTAATCACAATTTTTGCAAGTGCGGGGTTTGTCTGTTTGATGTTGATAGGATATTCAAGTTTCTTTTCGTATGCCCACATAGTTATTCCCCCTGTCTGTTCCATGGCCACGGGTCAGAAATCCAGGCCCAGCGGTTTCCGCTTATTCCAGATGAAGTAAGCGGGCCGAATTTTTCCTCGTATTCGGCGGTGAGTTTGCGGCTTTTTTCTTCATACTCCGCAAGTGCGTCAGCGGCGGCAGTGTCATTCGGGTGAGTGTCAAGATATATATGAAGTTCTGTTATCGCAAAATCATAAGATGAAAGGTTTCTTAACATTCGTTCACGCTCATTCATTTTTCATACCTCCGTTTTTGCAGTCGGGGTTGAAAGGCTTGTTCAGTTCGGGAAACATAGTTCCCATTTGTATGCCGTGTTCGGCGGAGTACAGCTTTTTTGCGTTCTGATATGGTACATAAGCCATAGCCACAACAGTATTTTTCGGCAAAGGCTGTACAAAAAATTCAGAGTTCTGAAGTTCCCTTATTACGTCCATAAAAAAATCTCCTTTCATTTTTCTGTACATAAACATAATATGATGATTTGTGCGTTTTTGTGACAGTAAAATTGAAACGCAAAAATAACCGTATCAGTTTCAATACCTGATACGGTTTTTTAAATGATTTGTTCAGAGAAAGATTTCCATATAATTTTCGTCCTGTGCAAGTGACATATATTCCATATCCGCAACTATAATATGGTCAAGAAGTCTTACACTGACGGTTGAAAGTGCCTTTTTTAAGCTGATTGTTGATGTTATATCGTTCTTTGAGGGAAGTGCAATTCCGCTCGGGTGATTGTGTGCAATTATTGCTCCGCTTGCGTGGAATTTCATTGCAAGCTGTATGATTTTTCGTGTGTAAATTTCTGAGGCATTCACCGAACCTTTGCTTACAGTTCCGCAGTAAAGTTCCATTCCCTTTGCGTCAAGCAGAAGAAGTACAACATTTTCTTCGTCAGCGTCAATGAAATTCAATAAAATGCGTTCACCGATATTTTCTTCGGTTATTATTTTGTTTTCGTTTTTGTATTTGTCGTTCATATATTTTTTGCAAAGCGGAGGAATCATCTTCAAAAGAACAGCGGCATTTTTGCTGATACCACATTCTTCAAGAACCTCAACAGGAGAATCAAAAACCGCCGACAGAGAACCGCATTTATTTATAAGATTATGTGCAAGCTCGTTTGTATCTTTTCGTGGAACCGCATAAAACAGCAAAAGCTCCAGAATCTGATGTTCGCAAAATCCGTTAAAACCCTCAGAAAGAAATTTTTCTCTTACTCTGTTTCTGTGTCCGTCGTGTATTCCTTTGTTTTCTGACATCGAACCACCCCTTATCAAAATTATTATACTATAAAATATTGAAAATTGGTAGTTACAGATAAATTTTTATGTTATAATTATTTTATAAGATTAAACAAAGAGGGCGGAGTATATGAGAACAATAGAAATTACTTCAAATGACAGCGGTCAGCGTCTGGACAAATTCCTTACGAAAAAATTCAAGAATATGCCGCAGTCGCTTATGTACAAATACATTCGCACGAAATATATCAAACTCAACGGAAAACGCTGTGAGATTTCTTCCAGACTTCAAGAGGGTGATGTTCTTACACTGTATATAAAGGACGAGTTTTTTGAGCCTGTTCCCGATGAATATGATTTTCGTAAAGCACCGGCAAAACTTGACATAATATACGAGGACAAAAATATTATGCTGTTAAACAAAAAGCCGGGACTTATCGTTCACCCTGATGAAAATTATCATTTTGATTCGCTTATTGCGAGGGTTCAGCATTATCTTTATGACAAAAAAGAGTACGACCCGAAACAAGAAAATTCCTTTGCACCGGCACTTGTCAACCGCATTGACAGAAATACAGGAGGAATTGTAATTGCCGCCAAAAATGCCGAGTCATTGCGTATTCTCAACCAAAAGCTGAAAGACAGAGAACTTGAAAAATTATACCTTTGTATTGCCGTAGGAATTTTCGAGAAAAAATCCGCAACACTTTCAGATTATCTTGAAAAGAACGAAAAGCAGAATCGTGTATATGTGCTGAAAAATCCGACAAAAAACAGCAAAACAATAAAGACAAAATACCGTGTTCTTGCCGAAAAAAACGGATTCAGTCTTGTTGAAGTCGATTTGCTTACGGGCAGAACTCATCAGATAAGGGCTCATTTTGCGTCAATCGGACACCCGTTACTCGGTGACGGAAAATACGGCAAAAATGAAATAAACCGCCGTATGGGTTACAAATGGCAGGCACTTTATTCTCATAAGCTGACGTTTAAATTTACCACTGATGGTGGCATACTTGAATATCTCAACGGCAAAACCTTTACTGCCCCAAAAGTATGGTTTGTTTCATATTTCGATAAAGAGGACTAGCGGAGTGCCTCCGCACGCAATTTGCGTTCAAAGTTTGTGATAGTGGTAAATTACTGTCCGCAGTATTGATTTATGAATTGAATGAATGTGAATATATTTGAATTAGATTTTTATGAAATTATTGTATCTGTTTCGGCAAAAAATACGGCAGATATGTATTATTATTTTAATAAGACTTATGTGGTTATCGGAAATCTTTACGGAGATGATGTGTATGTATCCGAGAATAAGTGTTCGTGACAATGAAGTGACGGTCTATCTTAGTGGCGAAATAGACCACCATACCGCACGTGAAATCCGTGAGGCGACGGACTCGCTTGTTCAGACAAAAAAACCGTCTGTTTTAAGACTGGATTTTTCGGGTGTTACATTTATGGACAGTTCGGGAATAGGTCTTGTTATGGGCAGATACAGAATAATGCTGCTTTACGGCGGAAAGGTTCGTGCGGTGAATGTTCCCGAAAGTCTTGAAAGAATTATGAATCTTTCAGGTTTAGGCTCACTTGGCATAATTGAAAAACGGGGTGAAAAGAATGAAACCACAAAATGAAATGAATCTTTGTTTTGAGAGTAAATCTTCAAACGAATCTTTTGCAAGGGCGACGGTTGCAGCGTTTATCACTCAGCTTGACCCGACAATAAGCGAACTAAGCGATATTAAAACCGCTGTTTCTGAGGCAGTTACAAACTGTGTTGTACACGCATACAAAGATACAATCGGCAAAATATACATAACCGCAAGAATTTTTGACGGCGGTTTAATCACAATAAAAATACGTGATACAGGCTGTGGAATACCCGATATTGAAAAAGCAATGGAACCGTTATTCACAACATCTGAAAGTGACGACAGGGCAGGACTCGGATTTGCGGTAATGCAGAGTTTTATGGATAATGTAAAGGTTAAATCATCAGTCGGAAAAGGCACAACCGTTACATTTACAAAAAAACTCAGCCGTCGGGTGCAGAATGTCTGAGCGTGAAAATACCGTACAGCAAAATCTCGGACTTGTACACGCCTGTGCAAAACGCTTTAAGGGCAGAGGTATAGAATATGACGATTTGTTTCAGGCGGGCTGTCTGGGTCTTTTAAAGGCGGTAGATAATTTTGACGAGGAACGTGGATTTAAATTTTCGACTTATGCTGTACCTGTTATTATAGGCGAAATGAAAAGACTTTTTCGTGACGGCGGTGCGGTAAAGGTTTCAAGAAGTCTGAAAGAACTGTCTTTAAAAGCAGTGAGGGAGAGTGCAAAGTTTGTTGCGGAAAACGGACGTGAACCGTCTGTGTCTGAGCTTGCACAGCGGCTTGACGCTGAACCCGAACAGGTATCTCAGGCATTGTCAGCGTCACAAATGCCCGTGTCGCTTACCGTCAGTGATGATGACGGCGAAAGTCAGACGGATATTCCGATTGACGCTCCCGACGAACATCTGACGGAATTATTGTCGCTTAAATCTGAAATAAACAATCTTCCCGAGCGTGACAAAAATATTATTATACTACGTTTTTTCAAGAATAACACTCAGTCACAAACTGCCGAAAAATTAGGAATGACACAGGTACAAGTGTCACGCCGTGAAAGAAAAATTCTCCTTGCACTCCGTGAAAAACTAACAGGATAAAAATACTCCCCTGTCCGTAAAAACAGGGGAGTGAATTTTTTAAGGAAAAACAAAAATAATTTTCAATTTTTCAGTCGCCTATGAATATCTGAACCCAGTAGTCAATGCCGTTTGCTTTGTAGTGACCGACACCTATGCAGTTAAATTCAGAAGAAAGTATGTTTGCCCTGTGTCCTTTGGAGTTAATCCAGGAGTTCATAACTTCGGACGGAGTTGTCTGACCGTATGCAATATTTTCGCCGGCGGACATATAGTGTGTGTTGCTGAGTATGGTAAAACAGCTTGAACCGTCAGGTCTTGTGTGGCTGAATTTTTCTGCAATTTCTTTTGCACGAATGTCTGCCAGTTCGTTAAGGTCAATACGGTTTGCAAGTGATTTAAGACCGTTTGCAGAACGCTGATTATTGACAAGTTTTACAATTTCTTTTACGTTTTCATCTGTTTTAGATACAGTTATCTGACAGGAGGCAGTAACATTGTTCTGTGTTTTTACGGTTACGGTTGATGTTCCGCAACCGACAGCTTTAACATATATTTTATTATTTTTATAGGATATTATTTTAATGCAGTTTGTGTTACTGCTTGACCAGTCGTATGTTACGCTGTCTGAATTTACGTTGTTGCTTGCGGAGAGTGTATAGACATCATTCATACTGAGTTTAAGGTTGCTTGGATTTATTGAAACAGTGGTCGGGGCTGGTTTTCTTACTGTAACATTACATTGTGCGGTTTTGCCGTTATCGGTTGTTACGGTTATCTGGGATGTTCCGTCTGCTTTTGCGGTAATAACGCCGTTTATATCTATTTCAGCGACTCTGTTGTCGCTTGTTGCAAATGTATAAGCCTTATGTGTGGCATCAGACGGATATATGGTAAGATTTAATTTTACTTTTTCGCCTATATCAAGTGTGACATTTGATTTGTCAAGACTTATTGATGTTATTTCCTTTTTCTGAGGAATGTTGATATTTGATTTTGTTACATTCTGAGTTGTGGTCGGTGTGTTGTTTGTATTATTGTTTTGTGTATTGGTTGTGGAATTTTCTTTAACAGTTGTTGGTGTATTGTTTTGCGGTGTAACAGAATTTTGTTCAGGTTCTTGCTGTAATGTCGGTTGTTGAGGTGCTTTTTCGGGTGTTGAATTTTGATTGCTGACTGTATTTTCAGGCTGTGCAGTTTCAGGTGTGCTTTCATTTTCGGTTTTATCATCAGTGTTTGAAGTAACATTGTCTTCTGACGGTTCTGATATTTCAACACGGCTGTTGCTCATAGATGTTTCTTTGCTGTTGTCTGTTGTTTCAACAGTTTCTGAACTTTCTGTGATTTCAACGTATTTTATATCATCAAAAATATCGTCAGGAATTTCATCTGTGGTTTTGTCTTCTTGTATGGTTTTGTTTTCTTCGGTCTGAAAATTAACGGGAGAGATTATTGCATTGTTTGAATTATTTTTATCTGAATTTTTTTGTACAGAAGTTGAACAGCCTGTTGCAACAAGCAATGCTGATGTCAACAAAGCAAGAATTATTTTCCGTATTCTCTTTTTACTCATAAAAACCATCTCCCTTTATTGATATGATAACATATTTTCAGACATATTTTAAAGATTAAATATGACGAAATATGACATAGTTTTTTATACATATACACCATTATTAACATTTAGTTAATAATTTTTTAGTAAAAGAGTAACAAATATTTTAAACAGTAATTTTAGTGTAAATGTTTAATAAAATACAGCCAGTTGTTTTTTTATCAATATTAACTCCTCTGCATAAAGTACAGGCATAAAGAATATAAATTCATAGATAAAATAATGGGAGAGGATTTATATTTATGGAATATGTTCTTGAAAAGGAGAAGTGCTGTGTCTGTGAAACAGTTTTTGACGGAGTTGCGGAACAGCCTGTCGATTTGGATTTCAGCTTGCCCGATTACTGCCCCGACATAGAGAGGATACTCAAATGCCGTATATGTCCGTCAATCACATCAAAAAATATTTCGGGCGACAGACTTGATGTTGACGGTGCGGCGGTAATAAAGCTGTATTATCTCGACTCGAAAAAACAGGCAATAAGATATTGTGAGCATACAAGTCCGTTTTCGTGTTCTTTCAATATCAAAAATACTTCACAGGATATGACGGCGGTTGTAAAGCTGAGGGTTGATTATCTTAACTGCCGTGCATTAAGTCCAAGACGACTTGACATTCACGGAGCATTTTCGGTTTGTGCTACTGTATGTTCAAAATCCGAACAGGAGTATTGCCGCAATATTGAGGGCGACGATATACAGCAGAAAAAACATTCAGAAACCGTCAGCATACTTTCTGGAACAGGACAACAGCAGTTTTCTGTAAGTGAAGTTCTTGACATAGGTCAGGGAAAACAGTCGCCCGAAACAATAATCCGTTCCGAACTCACCATAAATATACAGGACAGCAAGGCAATATCCGATAAACTTATGCTTAAAGGCGAGGCACTTCTCAGCATACTCTATATAACGGATATTGAAATAGGTTCACAAGATACTATGACTTTCAGTATTCCGATAAGTCAGGTAATTGATGTTCAGGGTATCAGCGAAACTTCGCAGAGTGAAGTCAGCGTTGATGTTCTCAGCTATGATGTTGCACTTAAATCAGAATATGACGAAAACAGCACACTTGTAACACTTGACGCAAGACTTTGTGCAACGGTTTATGCTTATGACGAAACGGAAATTGAGCTTATTGACGACGCATATTCAACAGCTTATGAACTTGATATGTCATACAAACAGACACCGCTTGTTCGTCTTGTATCTGATATTGCGTTGTCGCAGTCGGTAAAAGATGAAGTTAAAACAGGCGACAGCGGCATAACGAAAATAATTGACCTGTGGAGTGACGGCATAAACTCAATTACTACCTACGAAAACGACACTCTTACCGTAAAGGGAAAAATTAACTGTTGCATATTTGCACTTGACGGCGACAATATACCGTTTTATGTTGAACGTGCTTTGGATTTTGTCATTACTCCTGAAATTCCACAGGGACTTGAAAGCGTTAATGCACACACGAATATTTCCCTGATAATGCTGAATTTCAGAATAACAGGCGAAAACTCGGTTGAATTAAAGGCTGACATACGTCTTAAAGCGACAATATTTGAAACAAGGGTTTGCAAGGCAATAACGGCGGTTTCGGGAAACGAGGAGAGAAAGCGTGAAAAGGACAAAACGGCGGCACTCACTCTGTATTATGCCGACGAGGGCGAAAACCTGTGGAGTATAGCAAGGCTTTACTGTACGTCCGTTGAGGCAATAAAACTTGAAAACGAACTGACCGATGATGTTATACAGGCACGTGGAATGATACTTATTCCGATGTGATACAGGGGGGAGAGCAGGTCTGTATGGAAGAAAGAAATATTTATAAGGATATATCGCAGAGAACAAACGGTGATATATATCTTGGAATTGTCGGCCCTGTAAGAACAGGAAAATCGACATTTATCAAGCGTTTTATGGACACCTTAGTTATTCCGAATATTGAAAACGAAAATCAGCGTGAACGTGCAAATGATGAACTGCCGCAGTCGTCGGCTGGACGTACAATAATGACAACCGAACCGAAATTCATTCCTGAGGAGGCTGTTGAGGTAAATATCGGCGGAAATGCAAGTTTCCGTGTCCGTATGATTGACTGTGTAGGCTACATTGTACCGAGTGCATTGGGCTACATAGAGAACGAAATGCCGAGAATGGTAAAAACACCTTGGTTTGACGAGGCAATTCCGTTCAATATGGCGGCAGAATTAGGCACAAAAAAAGTTATCACCGACCATTCAACAATAGGTCTTGTCGTCACAACAGACGGCTCAATAAGCGACATTGAACGCAGTGAATACGAGGAGGCAGAGGAACGTGTAATAAAAGAATTACAGGAGATTAAAAAGCCGTTCATAGTTCTTCTTAATACTGTTTATCCGAATACTCAACAGACAAGGGAACTTGCAAATCAGATGTCCGAAAAATACGGTGTCCCTGTTGAACCCGTAAGCTGTATGGATATGGACGAAAACGAGATAAAGCGTATTCTTGCACGTGTGCTGTTTGAATTTCCTGTAAAGGAAATAAAGGTTGATATGCCACGCTGGATTTCGTCACTTGAAAAAAATCACTGGCTGAGAAACACAATTTTTTCGGTAATTCAGGAGAGTGCCGCAAAAGCCGGAAAAATCCGTGAAGTAAGTGATATTGCCGACAGCATTAACAACTGTGAATATGTCAATCTTGCTGAAACCAATGCCGTTGACCTTGGCACAGGTCGTGCAAGAATAAAAGTAAATCTTGACAATTCGCTTTTCTACAAAGTACTCGGCGAAAAAACAGGCTTTGAAGTCAGCGACGAGGGTGGACTTCTTGACGCAATGCTGGAACTTTCACAAATGAAAAAGAAATTTGAAAAGGTACAGCAAGCGTATAATGATGTAAACGAAACAGGCTACGGAATTGTTATGCCGTCGATGGAGGAATTAACTCTTGAAGAACCCGAAATTATAAAACAGGGCGGTCGTTACGGAATAAGACTCCGTGCAAATGCACCGTCTGTTCACATGATGAAAACCACGATAAAAACCGAAATTACGCCAATCGTTGGCTCAGAACAGCAGTCAGAGGAGCTTGTAACATACCTTTTGAAAGAGTTTGAGGAAGACCCGTCAAAAATATGGGAATCAAATCTTTTCGGAAAATCACTTCACGAACTTGTCAACGAGGGTTTGCACAACAAGCTGTGCCGTATGCCCGCTGACGCCCGCAAAAAAGTCAAAGAAACCATTGAGCGTATCATAAACGACGGCTGCAACGGACTTATCTGCATTATATTATAATTCGTAATTCGTAATGCGTAATTCGTAATTATTGATGTGAACCGTTAGTCCGTATTTAGTTAGAAGTTGTAAATAATGCAGAATTAAGAATGCAGAATGTAAAATTGAAGTTCGGATAATAATTCTGCACTCTGCATTCAGCATTTTGAATTTAAAAATAAATGACGGATACGGAAAAATAATTCCGTATCCGTTGATTTTTTAGGTTCAGTTTTCTTTCAGAGCCTTGTGCAGCCATACGTCAGCAATATCTATTGCGGGATAAAGTCCGTGTTTTTCGCTTGTTTTGATTACGGCTTTTCTCGGACTTACATCAGGGTCGGTGCTTAAAAGCTGAACCGAAACTTTGTCGGCAATTTCCATATCGCCCTGTGTTTGTTTTGATTTTATCTGCATTTTGATGACATATTTGTCTTTCATATCTCCATAATAAAGAACATCTCCGCTACGAACAAGCGGTTTGCCTTTGTATTGGGAGAATCCGGTTTTGACCTCAGCCATAAATCATCCTCCATTCAGCGTGTGTAAACCATTTAAAGATTGAGATAATTTTTGAGTAAAATTTCGAGTAAATCATCCCTGTCAATCTTGCGTATAAGGTTTCGTGCATTATTATGAGTGGTGATATATGTCGGGTCCTCGGACAAAATATAACCGACAATCTGGTTGATAGGGTTATAGCCTTTTTCCTCCAAAGCCTTGTAAACGGTAGTGAGAATAGACTTTATGCTTTCGTCACGATTATCCGTAATTGAGAATATCATAGTCTTATCATGCATTTATACCACCTCCATATTAGATATATTACCACATATATATTAAGAATACAATAGAATTTTATGAATTTTTATCCTTAATTTATAAAAACTTTGTCGAATAGTATAATGTATTTGTACATAATATCGCAGATAATACAAAAACAACAGATATTCCCGTAAAATATATTACTGATTTTTGATTGTAACACCTTTTGAGTTGAGATTTGAAGTTATCTTGTCGATAATTTCCTGAACCTCTGACAGCGACAGGGTTCTTTCTTTTGAAGAAAATTCAAAGCGGATTGTTATTCTGTGAACTGTGTCTGTGTCATAAGTGTCAACAATGATGACATTTTTCAGGATTTCTCCGCTGACATCTTTCCACGACTCAGCAAGATTTTCAAAGAATACACCGTTCGGAATATCAAGACTTAAATCATATTCGATAGACGGGAATTTTGACGGTTCTTCATAGACGATATTGCTGTTTTTAACCTGTGCGAATTTGTTTATATCAATTTCCGCAAAAACAACAACAGCTTTTTTGTCTATGTTCTTTTGTACAACAGGGTGAACAATTCCGATTCTGCCGATTTCAACACCGTCAAGAATTACGGTATTAAGATTTATCGGGTGTTCGTAGCTGTGTGTCGGTTCAGCGGTTTTGAACGAGAGCGTTTTGTGCTTGATGTCGTCAGTGATTACGGCAAGAATGTCACGCAATTTGAAATACAGGTCTTTTACAGGTGTTGTCTTGCTGTAAAGGGTTATTGCAAGCATTTTGTTTTCAACGCAAAGATTGTTTTCATCAAGACCGTTTACAACTCTGCCGATTTCAAAAATACCGAACTCGCTTGCAAAGGAAACATTCTGCTTGACCTGACAAAGCTGTGTGGGAATAATTGAGTTTCTCAAAGTTTCAATATTCGGGTTTGTTGCGTTTGCAAGACGTACATTCTTTTCAACAGGAATACCAAGTGTTTTCAGTTCGTCATTGTATGCCCATACATAAGAATGTAACTCGTGAAGATTATATCTCTTTACGAGAATATCTTTTATTTTTTCTTCGTCGTTTTTAACATCTGACATTCTGACAGGATAAAGCGGTGAACGTGTTGTGTTTATATCAAAATTATCGTAGCCATAAATTCTTGTTATTTCCTCGATAATGTCAGCCTTGATTGTAACGTCCTTCGTAATTCTCCACGACGGAACATCAACGGTAAATGTGTCGCCGTCAAGTTTAACTTTGAAACCAAGACTTGAAAGAGTTTTAACGATAGTTTCAGACGGAATTTTAATACCTGTGTAGCGGTCAACGAAAGCCATATCAAATGTAAGCGTTACAGGCGGATATTTGAACGCATATTCATCTGTGAGTGCCGAAACAACACGAATGTCGCTGTCGTATGTTTCAAGCAGTTTTAAAAATCTGCCTATTGCGACTGTTGTCATTTCGGGGTCAAGGCTTTTTTCGTAACGCATAGATGCGTCAGTTCTGTGTGAAAGGCGAACAGTTGACTTTCTGATTGAAACAGGGTTAAATGTAGCGGATTCAAGAGAAAGCGTTGTTGTATCGTCAACGATTTCCGAGTCAAGTCCACCCATAATTCCGGCTATTGCAACAGGTGTGTTATCGTTGCAAATCATAAGTGTATCGGAGTCAATGTTTCTGTCAACACCGTCAAGTGTGCGGAATACAAACGGCTGTTCAAAGCGTTTAATTCTGATTTTTTCGACTTTTCTTGAATCGAAAGCGTGCATAGGCTGTCCCATTTCAAGCATAATGTAGTTTGTAAGGTCAGCAAGGAAGTTAATCGCTCTCATTCCGCAGTAGAAAAGACGTATTCTCATATTTACAGGGCTGATGTTTCTGTTAATGTTTTCAACCTTTAAGCAACTGTATCTCTGACAAAGATTATCTTCAATCTTCATATCGACTTTCGGGAGATTGTCATAGTCGCTGAGATTTTTTACATCAATAGGTTTGAGTTCACGTCCGGCAAGAGCCGCAAATTCTCTTGCAATACCGTAATGTCCCCAGAGGTCAGGGCGGTTTGTGAGGGATTTATTGTCAACCTCAAAGATAATATCGTCAATGTCATAGACGGATTTAAGGTCAGTACCGTTAGGAATATCGTCCGTTATTTCCATAATTCCCGAATGGTCGTCGCTGATTCCTATTTCAGCCTCACTGCAACACATACCGTATGAAGTATATCCGGCAAGTTCTCTCGGTGCTATTTCAATTTCGCCGAGTTTTGCACCAAGTTTTGCAAAAGCCGTTTTCATACCTACTCGTACATTCGGGGCTCCGCATACTACATCTGTGAGTTCCTGTTCGCCTGTATCGACTTTAAGAAGATGAAGTTTTTTAGACTTCGGGTGTTCTTCAACTGACTTAATTTCGGCAACAACTATGCCGCTTATGTCAGAGCCTTTGAAAAATATATCGTTTTCGACCTCAGCAGTCGAAAGTGAAAATCTGTGTATAAGGTCAACTTTATCAAGACCGTTCAAATCAACAAAGTCCTGAATCCAATTCATTGATAAAAACATTGTGTTTCCTCCTCCCGAATTATTCGTCATCAGTGAACTGTGACAGTGCTTTAAGACTGCCGCTGTTCAAATCTCTGATGTCTTTTATTCCGTATTTCATCATTGCAAGTCTTGTAAGACCTAAGCCGAACGCAAAGCCTGTGTATTTTTCGGGGTCAATTCCGCCCTCACGTAGAACGTTCGGGTGAATCATACCGCACGGACAGAGTTCAAGCCAACCGCTGTGCTTACAGGACGGACAGCCTGTTCCGCCACAGATAAGACAGCTTATGTCAAGTTCAAATCCCGGTTCGACAAATGGGAAAAATCCCGGTCTTAATCTTACTTTTATTTCTTTTCTGAATACTTCCGAAAGCATTGTTTCCATAAAGTAAATAAGGTTAGATATTGAAATATCCTTGTCAACCATAACGCCTTCCATCTGGAAAAAAGTATTTTCGTGACAAGCGTCCGTTGCCTCATTTCTGAAACATCTGCCTGGGAATATAGCCTTTATCGGTCTGCCGTTTTCGATAAGGTCTTTGCTGTATTTTCTGAGTATTGCATTCTGTGCGGCAGAAGTCTGTGATTTAAGTAACTGACCGTTTTCAAGGTAATATGTGTCCTGCATATCACGAGCCGGGTGATGTTTAGGGATATTAACGGATTCAAAGCACTCATAGTCTGTTACAACCTCTGAATAGTCCTCAACATTGAATCCCATTGACCTGAATATTGCCTCACACTGTCTTTGAACAAGTGTGATAGGGTGATATGAACCTCTGTCAAGATTTGCGGGGGCAGTAATGTCAAATTCAGGCATAGCCGCAATTTCCTGTGCAATTTCCTTTTCGGCAAGTTCTTTGTTTTTCTCGTCAATTTTTTCTGACGCAAAGGCTTTCAGCTTGTTTACATCTGCACCGAATGTTTTTCTTTCTTCGTTGGAAAGTTCCTTCATACCCTTTAAAAGAGCGGTGATGTTTCCCTTTTTGCCGAGATAGGCAACTCTGATTTTGTCTAAGTCAGCAAGACAAGACGCTTTTTCAATTTCGCTCTCAAATTCTTCTTTGAGCTTTAAAATTTTGTCGTTCACTTTTCATACCTCCATAAAAATAATAAAATCCCTGCGTAAATTACTACGCAGGGACGAAATAATCCGTGGTACCACCCTGATTTTTGCACAAAAAGAGCAAACACTCCTTCGACATATAACGGTGTCAGCCGTCACGACCTACTGTTAAAATATCGAGCAAAAATAATTTTCAATTTTCCGCTTTCAATTTTCAATTTTTCAGCCGTGCCACTCGGAAAGGAACTTCACCGCAAGCGTCAAGCAATCCGTTTTCAGCCCTGACGGATATTCTCTGTTGATTAACGGTCATACGGTTACTTTTTTCGTCATTGTGTTATTCAATGGTATTATAGCACAGCACGGCTTTAAAATTCAAGGGATTTGAAAAAAATTATTGTTGAGATGTTGTATTTTTCTGTTATGGAAAAATGAACAGACCCCCGACAGAGTTTCGCCGACTCTGTCGGGGGTTGTTTTTGCGGTTATTGTGAATAACCTTGTTTCGTTACAAGGTATATTACGTTATAAAAAATATTAAAAATAACAAAATTTATAAAAGATTTTATTAAAAATATTTTTCTTTATTGTTCAACATAGTTTAAGCTATGTTTACTACAAACGGGTGCAACGCACACCCTCTATCCCATTTAATTGGGAAT
>JAQXZA010000020.1 GCA_029226955.1 Clostridia bacterium
AAATAAGTGTTGAACCATTGTTGCGTACCCAGAGGAATTTTTTGTTGTCGCCGCATTTTTTATCGGTGAATTTCCACCATAAGTGATAAAGTCGAACATCAATAAACTGTGATATTGCGTAAACAACAAGGCTTGAAATCATCATTCGGGGAGTGTTTGAAAATACCGCACTGATTGACGGCATAACCCAGTCGGACGATGACGGAACGTACAGCATCCAGCTTTGTGAAATCACTATAAAGAAAATTGATGTGAAAATTCCGAGAAAAACGGCTTTGTCTGCCTCTTTTTTGCCGTGATTCTCACTTAGAATATCCGTGATAAGAAATGTTACCGCAAAAAAGACATTTCCGAGTGTTTGTTCCATACCGAAAGCATTTATCATTATAAGACATTCAATGTTTGATGTGATTGTCGCAATAACGGTCATTGCATAAAGTCCGCTTTTGCCGAAAAATTTATACGCAAGAAGTGTTGAACCGAATATAACAACAAGCGAACTTACCAAAAGTAATTCATTTATCATTGTTTATGCCCCCTTGTCTGAGTCGGGCGAACCAACGCCAAAATCCGTATTATTCATAAGAATATCGACACGGTTATTATTGATATAATCGGGTGCAATAAGTTCCGAAAATGTCTTTATGACATCATTGTCTGGCATAACATTTGTTGTGTTCGGTGTCATAATGTTTACACATACACGGTCAAAGTATTTCAAGCCTGTTTCTATATCGTTTTTCATACTTTTGGCTGTCTGTCCTGTAAGACCGAAAAGCAAGCACACTTCATCAGCGTATTTTGCAATTTCCTGTGGCAAAGCACCGCCAAAGCCTTTTTTCATAACGTTTTCTCTGTAATCAATATCAAAGGTTTCAACACCTGTTTTGATTTTGAGAGTAATTCCGTTTTCGCTGAAAAGTTTTCTTGTTTTCGGCACTTCATCTCTGTGCATATAGTGACACTCAAAATGCACCGTGTTTATGTTTTTTGCAAGACAGGTTTCAATGATTTGTTGTATAGTTCTGTCCCCCATATCGCAAAAGCTGCCTGAATTTATGACTTCCAGTTTGTTGTAAATGCCTGTTACTTTTGACAGAACATTTTTGTTGAGTTCAAAATTCGCCTGTTCATCTGTCGAAAAATCCAAGTGATAATCACAAAATGTACACCTCCGCCATTTACAGCCGGTGCCACGCAAAAGTACAATTTCTCTCGGATTTTTTGATGTTATTATACTGTATCTTTCCAAAATAATTCCTTTCCCGAAAATAAAAAAGGACGCACTACGGCGTCCAGTTAAGCACATAAAAATTTTATGCACAATATTCCCGTAGTTTTGTTTAGCGTCAGGATGGTCACGAACTGACGTATTCAGTTTGCATATATGCACGAAATATTATATAACACAAAAACTGATAAATCAAGTTACTATTGTATTATTTAATGGTCTTTTATTATATCGGCAAGCTCAAATTTAATGACTTTTGCAAGGTCGGAAAGCGACAGTTCAATCTGAAAGCCGATTTTTCCGCCACTGCAAAGTATTGTTTCATAATTCTGTGCGGTAGTATGAATTGTCGTTCTGAAAAATTTTTTCATTCCTATTGGTGAACAACCGCCGTGTATATATCCCGTAAGACCTAAAAGTTCCTTTGATTTAAGCATAGCAACGGATTTTTCGCCGACAACAGCCGCCGCTTTTTTGAGGTCGAGTTCCTCAGCAACAGGCACAAGAAAAACATAGTGGTTTCCTGTTTTTCCCTCAGTCACCAGAGTTTTGAACACCTGTTCAGGATTTTCGCCGAGTGCCTGTGCAACCTCAACACCGCTGACTGCACCGCTGTCGGTATAATAATGTTCCTTGTATTTTATCTTCATACTGTCGAGTTTACGCATAGCGTTAGTTTTTGTATCCTTAGCCATATTATCACCACAATCTTATATTTTCAAAATATTCTATCACACATTATACGCTTTTTCAAGAACGGTAATTCAGCTTATTTTTTGTTTAAGCAAAAGCAAATCAAGCGAATTGCACATTCCGTCAGAATTTAAATCGGCGGCATACATAGCATAAACCGACAAATCAGATTTTTCAAGAAGATAATCTGACAATGCCAAAATATCACGTGAATTTATATTTCCCTCGCCTGTGACATCTCCGCTTATTACGGTATAATAGCTTGTAGTTTTTCCGTTGCCCGAAAAATCTATCCTCCACCCTGTTCCGACTTGACCGCTTGTCTGAATTTTGTTGTTGTGGTTAGTTATAGTGATTGAATTTGAACCGTAGCTTATGTTTTTCTTTAACTGTGCTATGGTTGTTCCCTGTGGAATATTCGTAATAATGCCGTTATTCATACGGTATTTACTGCTTGAAATACCGTATTGTTTCTGTGGAATTGAATTGTTTTGTGGTGTCGGGTTTTTGATTTCTGAATTTTGTGGTGTTGAGTTTTTTATTTCTGAATTTTGCGTTACGGAATTTTGGGATTGCTGAGATACGGGTTCTGAATTTTTGCTTGGTTCTGATGATTGTGTATATACTGGCTTGGACGGTTCAATGTTTTGTGAAATTTCCGACACGATGTCATTACTGCTTTCTTCAATAATTAAATCAAAATCTTCTTTGTGTAAAATTTGTACATTATTTCCGTACATAACTGCCGCAGTATTTCCGCTGACGCATAATTTTTGTATATCTGAACCGACTTGATATTTATATTTTGGTTTTCCGCTGTCATCAAGTATATACACAATATTATTTTCAGCGGCATAAATTGTATCATTGATAACACAAAGTTTACTGTAACCTGTCTGCATAACAGGCTTAAAACCTGATGTTCCATTAAATACAAAAATTTTTCCACTGCTGTCACAACAATAATTTCCGCTGAAATCATAAGGCACTGACGGAATATTACAACTTATAAAGCCGCCTGTTTCAACATTGAAAATTCCGCCGTCAGTAATTGCAAAAACAATATTATTGCTGTCAGTAAAAAGTGATTTTATATTTTTGCCGAGTTTATATTCTCCGTAAAGTTTACCGTTATCAATCTGATATTTATACACTGTGTCGGGATTTTTGCTGTCAACGGCATAGATATAATCATATTTTGCCGCTGTTATGCAATGTTCTTTCAGGCTTGATACAGTAATAAAACCCGAATCTATATACGCACCGCCGTCAGTAAATTTTACAACAGGCAACGACTGATTCTGAACACCGATAAAAAATAAATGACTGTTTGCAAAAAAGGCAGATTTTACAGTAAAATTATTACTTGATGTCTGTGACATATTACCGTTTTTGTCTATTTTGTATGTACAGTATGTTTTCTCATTATAAGTGATAAATAAAAAATTACCCTTTCCGGCGGAAATCAGTTCGCAATTCTGAAATATTTCATTACCGCCTGTACTGTCAGTTCCGTATGCAAACAAAAACATAAAAACCGCAAAAACTAAAACAAGTGATATTATTTTTTTATGTTTTAAAATTCCGTGCATAATAATTACAACCTTTATTTTTAAATTTTCATATAATCTATTTTACAACAAAATCCGACAAAAAACTTAATTTTTTACAAACAATTTCCTTAAACTATATAAAAATTTAATCTATAATTTTATGCTTATTGTACATAATTACAAAATAAATATAAAAAAATAAAAAATATATTGTAATATGCACTCGGAAATGATAAAATAAATAATAGTTTGTATCAGGAGGGTATGTTGTATGACTTCAAAAGGAAACTGCTATATTTGTGGACGCACACTTTCTAAAAGCGGTATGAAAAAGCATATTTTAACACACGAATATTCCGAAGCCGATAAACAACCTTCTGTTATTCTGAAAATTGAGGATTTACCGGGATTTTACTGGCTGTTTCTTGATATGTCATACACCGCTACATTAAACACCTTAGACGCTTTTTTGAGAGAAATTTGGCTTGAATGTTGCGGACATCTCAGTGCTTTTTACACTGGTCATCATGATGAAATAGCTATAAATACAAAAATTTCTTCATTTTCAGAGGGCAAAGTTATATACTATGATTATGATTTTGGTTCAACAACAGAACTGAAAATTACAGTTGTCGGCTACACAAATCGCAAAAAGCAAAAAAAAGCTGTACGACTTCTTGCACGAAATGAAAAATATGAATTTACTTGTCAGAATTGCGGAAAGCAGGCTGACTATATCTGTTGTGAATGTATGTGGGAAACAGATACTCCGTTTTTATGCGAAGATTGTGCCGACGAACACGAACACGAATATATGTTGCCTGTGGTAAACTCTCCACGAATGGGTGTATGCGGTTATGATGGCAAATTAGACAAATATGAATTTGACCCGAAAAAAATAGAAAAGCCTCAAAAATAATTCTGCATTTTACATTTTACATTGAATTTGCGGGTGTGGTGAAATTGATTAAAAAATGCAGAATGTAGAGTGCAGAGTGCAGAATGAGATAGAGTTACTATGAATGATAATATTATAGAAAATAAAAGCTTTGATTTTGCTGTACGTATTGTGAATTTGTATAAGTATCTGACAATGCAATTCAAAGAATATGTGCTTTCAAAGCAACTTTTAAGATGTGGAACAAGCATTGGTGCTAATGTTTCAGAGGCTCAAAAAGCTCAAAGCAAACCTGATTTTATATCAAAAATGAACATAGCTTTAAAAGAGGCTAATGAGTCATACTATTGGATTAAATTGCTTTATAAAACAAATTATATTGATAAATTGCAATTTGAAAGTTTGCAGTCAGATATAAATGAAATTATTAGTATTCTGATAAAAATTTGCAAAACATCAAATTTAAATAAATAATTCTGCATTTTGCATTTTACATTCTACATTTAATTTGCGGGTGTGGTGAAATTGGCAGACACGCAAGATTTAGGTTCTTGTGCTTTACAGTGTGCAGGTTCAAGTCCTGTCACCCGCACCAAACATTATAAATCCGAGCTTGAAATAAAGTTCGGATTTTGTTGTATATTTTTGAATTTTAACATAAAATTATGAAAAGGGGATTGTGTTTATGCCTACAAGGTCAGATATTGAAAATGCAATAAGAACTTTGGTTGTCCGCTATAATGCCGAATACGCACTCCTTTTCGGCTCTTATGCACGAGGAGAAGAAAATCCCGACTCAGATGTTGATGTTGTTGTCTTTGGCGGAAAGAATTTTAAGAAATCAAATATATTTGCATTTGCTGAAGAATTACGGGAAATGATTGGTAAGAATGTTGACGCTTTTGAAATTTGTGAGGTTGATACAGGAACACCATTTTATAATAATATAATGAAGGAAGGTATAAAAATCGCATGATAACTTCCGACACAGAACGAATTAAAAAGATAATCAAAACTTGGAACTCTTTACAAAAGCACATCAAGGAACATAATATAACAAAAGAAATGCTTTTAAACGATGAATTTTCTCAATGGGCTGTAACAACTCCATTATATAACATTGGAGAGCAGGTTTATAAAATAAGCAGTGAATCAAAAAAAGAAAATCCTGAAATTCCGTGGAGTGTAGTTTCAGGTTTAAGGCACAGACTTGTTCATGATTATGAGGGAATAAATTGGTCAATTATTGTTGAAGTGGTATTTGATGAAATGGGCGAATTTATATCATCTGTTGAAAAGTTAATGGACGAATAAAAATAGTTTATACAATTTTCCAATGGTTAGTATGTATGACTTTGCTTTTAATAAAGCTCTTTTGTCAGGCACTCTTTATGGTTCACTATTTAAATTTTTAACAAAAAAATAAAATAAATATAGATTTTATTATAGAAATATGTTACAATTTTAATGCTTTAAAATTGTAAAAGGAGATGTTATTATGAGTAAAGAAACTGAAAAAATGTTCAAAAAATTAAATGAGTTTATGGCTGATAAGCCTTGTGAAACAGATGAAGAAGTAAATGATTTAGTTAATGAGTTTATGGCACAATACAATCCGTCTGTGAAAGGAAAATTAACCGAACAGAATGCGGAAACATCTGATGATTTTCTTGAACTGGCAGAAACCGCACCAACCAAGAAAAAAGCCTTGCAATATGCAAAAAAGGCATTGGAACTTGACCCCGATAATCTTGACGCTGAAAAGATAGTTGTTGAATTATCTGCAACAACGCATGAAAAAATGCTTGAAAATTACAAAAAACTGATAGACAAAGCTACAAAAAGACTTGAAGAACAAGGCTATTTTTCCGAAGATTGTATAGGCGATTTTTGGCTTATAGTGGAAACACGCCCATATATGCGTTTACATGATGATTATCTTGAATTGCTTATTAAAAGTTCAAAAATTCATCTTGCAATCAATGAATGTGAGGAAATGCTTCGTTTGTGTGAAAACGATAATTTAGGTATCCGATATCGTCTTATGCACCTTTATGCTTATTTTGAGGATGAACAATCTGCACTTAAACTTTTAGAAAAATATCCTGATGACGAAAGCACACAATTTTTACTGCCTATGTCAATATTGTATTATAAACTCGGCAATATGACTGAGGCTACAAAGTATCTGAAAAAATTAAAAGAAGTAAACAAGGACACATATAAATTCTTTAAATGCTTATGCAACCATGATTTAGATGATTATCTTGATAATATAAGTCCGTACGGATACAGACCTTTTACAATAGAAGAATTTATTGAAGAATTGAGAACAAACATCTTTTTGATCTCACAATCAATCGCATACTTTGACTGGGCATACCGCAAACTGAAAACTATGAAAAAATAAGTTAGGCATTTACAAATGATAAAAAATATTTGACAAGCGGATAAAATCGTGATATATTGTATTTGCATTTAAATAAGGACTAACTGCATTGAAAAGGAACCTCAAAATTATAAAGACTTTCAGAGAGCAGTGACCATAGGCTGTAAGTCACTGTAAGTCCGGATTTTTCGGCACCGCCTTGGAGCAGTATGACGAATGGTTTTATGCTTTAAGTCGTAACGTCTTGCCTACGTTATCGGGCATTGAGAATTTTCTCATCTGAGATGGCGGTTTATTTTGCCGCTAAACAGGGTGGAACCGTGGAGCTTTTCAGCCTCGCCCCTATTATTTTTTAGGGACGGGGTTTTTCTGTTTATGCAGAATTATTTTTAAAATTTATTGGAGGCAAAATTTATGATTAAGGTTGAACTTAAAGACGGAATTGTCAAAGAATTTGAAAACGGCATAAGCGTTGCCGAAGTTGCAAAAAATCTTGGTGCCGGTCTGTATAAATCGGCTTGTGCTTGCAGAATTGACGGACAGGTATCAGACCTCAGAACAACACTTGACAAAGATTGCAAGGTTGAAATTCTGACATTTGACGATAAAGACGGTCAAAAGGCTTTCTGGCACACAACATCACACGTTCTCGCACAGGCTGTAAAAAGACTTTTTCCGAGTGCAAAATTTGCGATAGGTCCATCAATCGACAGCGGTTTTTATTATGATTTTGATGTTGAAAAGCCGTTCTCACCTGATGACCTTGAAAAAATCACCGCTGAGATGAAAAAGATTGTAAAAGAAGGTTTTGCGGTAGAGAAATTCGAGCTTGCTCCCGACGAGGCAGTAAAAATGCTTGAAGATATGAACGAGCCATATAAGG
Source organism: Clostridia bacterium (assembly GCA_029226955.1). Lineage (GTDB taxonomy): Bacteria > Bacillota > Clostridia > Oscillospirales > Acutalibacteraceae > UBA1213. The sequence goes on from JAQXZA010000020.1 coordinate 7,648, forward strand.
TTGAACTTTGCAAGGAACATTCAGACAAGGGCGAACCTATCAGCTTTTACAAACAGGGAGAGTTTACTGACCTTTGTGCTGGCCCTCATCTTATGACTGTTTCAAACATCAAGGCTATAAAACTGACGGCTTGTACAGGTGCTTACTGGCGTGGCGATTCAAAAAATCATCAGCTTTGCCGTGTTTACGGTGTTTCATTCCCGAAAGCATCAATGCTTGAAGAACATCTGCAAAAACTTGAAGAAGCAAAACTCCGTGACCATAACAAAATCGGTCGTGAACTTGAATATTTTACAACTGTTGACTATGTAGGACAGGGACTTCCTGTACTTCTGCCAAAAGGTGCAAGAGTTATTCAGCTTTTACAGAGATGGGTTGAAGATGTTGAACAGTCAAAAGGCTGTCTGCTTACAAAAACTCCGTTGCTTGCAAAGAGAGAACTTTACAAGATTTCAGGTCACTGGGATCACTATCTTGACGGTATGTTTGTTTTAGGCGACCCGAACGACGAAACAAAAGAATGTTTTGCACTGCGTCCTATGACCTGTCCGTTTCAGTATCAGGTATATCTTAACAAACAGCGTTCATACAGAGATTTGCCTATGCGTCTTACTGAAACATCAACACTGTTCAGAAATGAAGCGTCGGGCGAAATGCACGGTCTTATCAGAGTAAGACAGTTTACAATTTCAGAGGGACACTATGTTATCCGTCCTGACCAGCTTGAAGAAGAATTTAAGGGCTGCCTTGAACTTGCAAAGTATTTCCTTGATACAGTAGGACTGCTTGAAGACTGTACTTTCAGATTTTCACAGTGGGATCCTGCAAACCCGAACAACAAATACGAGGGTACAAAGGAACAGTGGGAAGACGCTCAGGCTGCTATGAAGAAAATCCTCGACCATATCGGACTTAAATATGAAGTGGGTATTGATGAGGCTGCTTTCTATGGTCCTAAACTTGACATTCAGTACAAGAATGTATTCGGCAAGGAAGATACTATTGTAACAATTCAGATTGATATGCTCCTTGCTGAGAAATTCGGTATGTACTATATCGACAAGGACGGTCAGAAAAAACTGCCGTACATTATTCATAGAACATCACTCGGCTGTTATGAAAGAACCCTTGCATATATGCTTGAACATTTTGCCGGTGCATTGCCTATGTGGCTTATGCCTGAACAGGTAAGAGTTCTGCCTATCAGCGAAAACCTTGCACAACAGGCAAAGGAAATTGAAGAAAAACTCCGTGCTGTCGGTATTCGTGTAACAAGTGATGTAAGAAGCGAAAAAATCGGCTATAAAATTCGTGAGGCACAGCTTGAAAAAATTCCTTATATGCTTGTTATCGGCAACAAGGAAATTGAAAACGGTACTGTTTCGGTTCGTTCAAGAAAAAATGCTGATATGGGTTCAATGCCGCTTGACGACTTTATCAAAATGGCTCTCGAAGAAATCAACACCAAAAAGCGTGACTGATAATTTATAATTATCGGTACGAATCAAATAACAGGGGCTGAACTTGCGTTCAACCCCTGTTATATCTTTTTAGGGCGTGTCTGAAAACTCTAAAAATATAGTTATTTTGACAAAATAAAGATAGAGGCAACATAAATAAAAGCTAAAAAAGAAGAAGCCAATTTATCATAGCGTGTAGCGATATGTCGAAATTGCTTAATTTTATTAAAAAAGCATTCTATCAAATGCCGTTCTTTATAGGTGAACCAATCAATTTCTCTTTGTTCTATAGCGTTTGATTTGGAAGGTATAACAGATTTTGCATTGTTTACAGAAATATAATCAAGAATTTCATTTGTTCCGTAAGCACGGTCAGCAAGTATATTGCTATTTGTTATGTCTATATTCAAAAGTAAAGGAACAGCAATTTTACAGTCATTAACCTGACCACCACTCAAAATAAAACGAACAGGATTACCCAATCCATCAACCAAAGCATGTATTTTTGTGTTTTTACCGCCTCTGCTGACTCCGATAAATTGGTTATTTTCTGAATTTACAGCCCTTTTTTAGCCCCTGCACTTTGCGGGTGTGCTTTTACAGAGGTACTGTCTATACTAAGATTTTCAAAATCAGCATCTT
>JAQXZA010000021.1 GCA_029226955.1 Clostridia bacterium
TCAAGTTCATTTGTCAAGAGTTTTTTTAGATTTTTTTCAAAATCTTTTTTGAAGTTTTCGGAAACAATCAAGTCCGTTACTTCATTTTTTCTCTTTTCGTTTGCCCTCTCTCGTGGCGACTTGTTTATATTATCATATCGATTTCCTTTTGTCAACACTTTTTTAAAAAAATTTTCGATTTTTTTCAAAAAACTTTAAAACCGCCATAAATACCCGCCTTTTCGACATTCGCACGAAACATATTATCAGTAGTTTTACGATAATTATACTTTTGTCAGTACATTATTTTCAAATTTTACAACAGAATCTGTGTTTATTTCTTTTTTGTAAAGTTCTGCGTCAGGAACATTTACAGTAACGGTTTCAGCCGTATCAATATTCTGTAAAACAACATCAACGCAGTATTCCTCGCCATCAGGCAAGCCCTCACAGCCAAAATCAGCCTCTATAATATCAATTACCTTGTACATCGTCATTCTCCTTTGCATTATTGTTTTCATCTATGATTTCCAAAAGATTGTCAAGTATAAATTTTTGTGCCTGTTCAGAATACAGTATAATTGTATATTCGCCGAAAGTACCCATTCCCTGTTTTGACGTTATACCTATTTCAGATGATTTTTCCGTCAGTTCACGGTGCAAATGTCCTGTTTCGTCCTCACTGTTGCTGAGATAACCTTTTTGCACGAGCCAGTCATTTATGATTTTCGGCTGTAATTTTTTCATATTATCATCAACTACACTGTTTATTTCGGAAGTAAATTCGGAAATAGGTATATTGTCTGATTTAATGTTTATATTTGTAAGCTGTTCAGCGGTAATTGAAAATGGCTTTTTGCCTTTTTTTGAAACAGGTTTGCCATTTATAATCCCGTCAAGCACCTCTGCAACATAAGCAAAACATTTTGACAGACGTTCATTTTTCAGAACTATATCTTCATTCATATTGCTGTCGTCTATCGGATTTATTCCGGCAGAGAGTTTCAGCATATAGACCTTTGCCCTCTGCATTTTTTCTTTTTCCGTAAGCATTGAACATCACCTTTATTATTTTAGCACAATTCCTGACAAAATCAAAACATTCTTACAGCCAGTGACGCAAAAATTATTCCGCATAAATCCGCTGTAAGTGCTGACGGAATTGTATGTCGTGTTTTCTTTATTCCTACCGAACCGAAATATACCGTTATCGCATAAAATGTAGTTTCCGTTGAACCAGCCATAACTGATGCGGTTTTTCCGATTATGCTGTCTGCACCGTATTTTTCAAGTATTGAATTAAGCAAGGCAAACGAACCACTGCCCGAAACAGGACGCATAAGTCCGAGCGGAATAACCTCTGACGGTATGCCGATTTTTTCACACAATGGCGACAATGCCTGTGTGATTATGTCGAAAAATCCTGATGAGTCAAGCATTGTGACCGCAAGAACCAGTCCTATAAGTGACGGTGCTATGTTTATAAGTGAATTTATCCCCTCTTTTGCACCTGTCGTAAAGCTGTCAAATATATTAACTTTCTTAACAACTCCGAAAACAACAATAAGTACAATCACAACAGGCACAACATATATTCCGATTTTGTCCATATAATGCACCTCACTTATTTATGTTTTGCGTGAAAACACCTTTGCAAGAATTATTCCGACAGCAAGCGACAAAAAGGACACTATCCATATATAAGGTAAAATATCATACGGCTGCTTACTTCCTGCCGCCTGTCTTAATGCCGCTATTGTTGTTGGTATAAGCTGTATTGACGCTGTGTTCATAACAACAAACATAACCATACTGTTGTTAGGTTTGGTTTTCAGACGGTTTTCCTTTTGCATTTCTTTCATTGCAATAAGTCCGAAAGGTGTTGCCGCATTTCCCAGTCCTAAAATGTTCGCCGTAATATTTGCACTGACGGCTCGCATTGCGGCACTGTCTTTTTTGTAGTCGGGCATAAGACGTGAAAGTACAGGCGACAGTATTTTTGCGATAATTGCAGTCAATCCCCCCTTGTCAGCAATTTTCATTATTCCCGTCCATAAGCACATTACTCCCGCCATAGAAATAATCAGACTTACTGCCTTATCCGCTCCGTTTATTGCCGCTTGTGACAGTTCCTCCATTCTGCCTGTGATTAAAGCACATATAAAACTGACAACAATCATACCGCCCCATATATAATTCAGCATAAATAATGCCCCCGTTCTGACGGATTATTTAGTACAATTATAATATAAATAATACTTTATCATTCTTGATTTTATTATGAAATTGCTTTAAAATAATTTTATTGCGTTTTCAACGCTGATATATGGTAAAAATCATATATTCATACAGTGTTATTGTAAAGTTACTTTTGTGCTACTTTTTGCATTTTTATTTTGATTTTAATAATATGTTGTATTCCGCTTTTTATCGGGGGTATCTGTAATTTGTCATATAATGTCGTTACAAACGCTTAAAACACATTTATTTTAAAAATTCAAAAATTTTTATCGAAATATAAACTTTTTATATTGACAATTATGGAAATAAATAGTAATATATATTTAAAATATTTATTGAATTTATAAAAATTCCGGAGGAAGAAAAAATGAGAGCTATTGGTTGCGTAAGACAAATTGACAAACTTGGAAGACTGGTTCTGCCGGCTGACATAAGAAAGTCACTCAATATTGTTGATGGTGTGGATTCAGTGGAATTTTTCGTTGATGACGACAGCGTTATTATCAAGAAGTACAGACCGTCCTGTGTTTTCTGTAATTCAGCCGAAAATATTGTCAACTACAAAAATCAGACCGTATGTCAGTCCTGTCTTGATGAACTCAGAAACGGCAAATAATTTTTGATAACTGAATATCAGGCATAAAACGGATTGAAATAATATATTTTAATCCGTTTTTCATTTTAATTTAATAATTTTCAGGAGTAAAAAATGACGATTAAAGAACTTTTTAAAATTAACAAAACCGTTCTTGCCGACGGTGCAACAGGAACTTATTTTTCACAACTTACAGGACTGAACTCCTCTCTCTGTGAAAAATACAATGTCATAAATCCCGATATAATAAGGCAGATACATTCCGAATATATAGAATCGGGTGCAAAAATCATACGCACAAACACTTTTTCCGCAAACAGCTTTGCACTCGGAATTTCACACAATGAGCTTTCTGAAATTATAAAAAACGGCTATTCTATCGCCGCTGAATGTGTAAAAGACAAAGCTGTTGTATGTGCAAATGTCAGTGCTTTATATGAAAATTCGGAAATCCCACGTGATAACCTGTCAGAATATAAATTCATAATCGATACATTCATTGAATGTGGTGCAAAGACATTTATATTTGAAACGCTGTCCGAACTTGACGCTGTAATGCCGGCAATAAACTATATTCTCTCTGAACTTCCAAATGCGGAAATTATCACTTCTTTTACTGTTCTGCCTGACGGACACACACGCTCAGGAATTTCTCTCAACAAAATTCTTGATAGCATTGTGCAAAACAAGGACAAACTGACTATGGTCGGATTAAATTGCGGTTGCGGAACTGCACAGCTTTATAATTTTGCCGCTCAGTTCTTTTCTTATATCAAGGAACATACAAATCTGTACACTTCCATAATGCCTAATGCCGGCTATCCGTCAGTGGAAAATCAAAGAACAGTATTCACAGCTACACCTATGTATTTTGCTGAACAGACAGCAAGATTCTGTTCGCTTGGTGTTTCAGCACTTGGCGGCTGTTGCGGAACAAATCCCGAATTTATAAAACTACTCGGTGAAACAATCGAAAACTCGCCGAAAACACCACACAAAAACATTACATCATTCAAAAAAGCCGAACCAAAAAAAGCTGCTTTTTCATCACAGCTTACCGAAAACAAATTCGTCATTGCCGCTGAACTTGACCCGCCGAACAATGCCGACCTTACAAAGCTGATTAACGGTGCAAAAATTCTTAAAAACAGCGGTGTTGATATAATAACAGTTTCGGACTCTCCACTCGGTCACGCAAAAATGGACTCTGTCGTATGTTCGGCAAGAATTAAGCGTGAAGTTGAAATAGACACTCTCCCCCATATATGCTGTCGTGACAAAAATATAAATGCA
>JAQXZA010000022.1 GCA_029226955.1 Clostridia bacterium
CTGCCCGATTGGTTTATGGTTGAGATAGTCCGTGATTTGCCAAGACTGATAAAGAAATAGGGTTGCTTATGGCTAAGAATACAAAAAACAAAAACAAAATTCCTCCTTCTGTTGAATATATCAATGAAGGGTGGCAAATCATCAATCAACATCAACTTTTTGGAAGACTTGAATTTGATTACCGTATTCAAGAATATGATGATAATAAAAAAAGCGGTTCTGCATTTGTTACCTCTGCCGGATATATTGTCTTTAATAAGAACAAGCGTCATTCTCCTCAGGAATGGGCATATATTATTGCTCATCTTATGCTGCATTTAAGTCTTGGACATACTAATCCGGATAAAGTGTCAAAATCTGTTGATATAAGATTATGGAATATCGCTTGTGATATTTATATTACAAAGTTTTTACAGGATATTAAGTTTTCGGGTGCAACAATGGAAGTTGATATTATTCAGAATTTTCCCGGAAGTCTGAGAAGTGAACAGACAATTTATGAATATCTTACACGAAATATCGGACAGGCTGATTTTTATACTGTACTCGGTACTTATGCAAACGGTTGCGGTGATATTTTTGATTTGGAGGATATATGGGACAAACCTGTATGGAGATGGCGTTCCAACGATTATTTTGAAAAGAAATTTGCCTATGCCTTGCAACATTCTGTAAAGAGTGTGCTGCAAAGTGCGGCAAGTGCTGAATTGCTTGCCGAATATGATACACGGTCAAGAAAGGCGGCAAACTGGTTTATTAACAGTTTTCCGCTGCTTGGAGGACTGGCGGCACATTTCAGAATCATTGAGGACAGCGATTATTGTCAGAGGAATGAAATACAGATTGCTGCGGTAGATGTAAGTCTTAAAGAGATATATGTCAATTCTGCCGCCGGACTTACGGACGACGAACTGATTTTTGTACTGGCACACGAATATCTTCACGCCGGACTGGATCACGCTGACAGAGCCAAAGGACGTGACCATTATCTTTGGAATGTTGCCTGTGATTATGTGGTGAACGGCTGGCTCAGGGAAATGCACATAGGCACAATGCCAGAAAACGGTTTGCTGTATGATGAAACACTCAGCGGAATGTCAGCCGAGGAAATATATGACGAGCTTGTACGAAATATAAGAACAACACGCAAGCTTATGACATTTCGTGGTTACGGCAAAGGGGATATTATTGGGTCAGGTGAAAATCAGCACGGCAGTGTCAGTCTTGATGATTTTTGCAAAAATGCACTTATGCAAGGTTTGGAATATCATATATCATCAGGCAGAGGTTTGATTCCTGAGGGACTTATAGAGGAGATAAAAGCACTTGCAATGCCGCCTATTCCGTGGGACGTAAAACTTGCGAAATGGTTTGATGATTTTTTTGTCCCTGTTGAAAAGCACAGGACGTATGCCAGACCAAGCCGCAGACAAGCCTCTACTCCCGATATTCCACGACCAAGATATTTTATAGACGATACCTTGACGGAAGGAAGAACCTTTGGAGTTGTCATAGATACATCAGGTTCTATGTCTGCAAAGGATATTGGTATTGCACTCGGAGCAATAGCAAGCTATGCAGACTCAAAAGATGTGCCAAAGGTAAGAGTGATTTTTTGTGATGCCGACGCTTATGATAATGGCTATATGTCACCTGAGGAAATAGCTGGCAGAGTAGAGGTTGTCGGCAGAGGCGGAACAATTCTTCAACCGGGAATTGATTTGCTGGAATCTGCAAAGAATTTTCCAAAGGACGCACCTATTCTGATAATTACGGACGGATATATTGAACGGGATTTGAAAATAAAAAGAGAACACGCCTTTTTGATACCCGAAGGGCATATACTCCCGTTCAGACCGTGCGGTAAAGTTTTTTATTATGGAAAGTAAGAAGAAAAGGCTTGCTGTAATCAGACGGCAAGCCTTTTCTATATACCTGTATAGTTTATTGAGCATTGTTTTTATATATTTCTACTTTTCTGTACAGACAATTTGATTGATTTTTTGCTCAGTATATTGTAGAATTATTATAAAATAATTATGCTCTATATATTTGTAATAATGTTATAAGTGTATTATTGTTGATTTTGCACTATACATAGTTAATTTTATAGAAAATTGTTTGTCAGATTAAAAGTTTTCAACTTGTTCCTAACTTGTTCCTAAGGAACAAGTTAGGAACAAGTTGAAAACAAAACATTGCCGATAGAGCCGAAATCAAAAATATTATACAGTGAAAGAGGAGTAGTTATGACTAAATTTTCCGAAATGAAATACGAAAGACCTGATATTGAACAATTTAAAATTCAAGCGGAAGAAATAAAAAATAAATTCAATACGGCAGATACTTTTGAAAAAGCCGACAGTGCTTTTCTTGAATGGGACAAATTCACAGGTCATATTGACACAATGATGAGCCTTGCATATACACGACACTCAATAGATACGACAGATGAATTTTATGACAGAGAAGTTGAATATATTGACGAACAGTCACCGATATTTACCGATATTCAGCAGAGTTTTGCAAAACTGCTTGTAAATAGTCCGTTCAGACCACAGCTTGAAGAAAAATACGGTAGGCTGATGTTCAAAAATACCGAAATGTTCCTGAAATCCTTTTCGCCCGAAATTATACCCGAAACACAGGAAACAAATAAACTTGAAACAGCCTATCAGAAACTTATCGCCTCAGCACAGATTGACTTTGACGGCGAAAAAAAGACAATTTCACAGCTTTTTCCGTACAAGCAGTCGGCAGATGATGACGTAAGACGTGCGGCGTGGCTTGCAGAGGGAAATTTTTACAATGAACACGGTGAGGAACTCGACAGTATTTATGATGAACTGGTTAAACTCCGCCATAAGAAAGCCGTTAAACTTGGTTACAGAAATTTTGTAAAACTTGGCTATCTTCAAATGACAAGAAACTGCTATAATGCAGAAGATGTTGCAAAATTCAGAAAAGCTGTGATAAAATATATTGTTCCCATTGCCGATAAACTCTATCGCAAACAGGCTGAGAGAACAGGACTTGAATATCCACTGACGTTTGCCGATTCCGCACTGAAATTTCGTGACGGCAACCCGAAACCACAGGGTACATCTGAGGATATTCTTGCGGTCGGCAAAAAACTCTATCACGAATTGTCGCCCGAAACAGCGGAATTTATTGATATGATGTATGATAATGAACTGCTTGATGTACTCAGTAAAAAAGGAAAAGCTGGCGGCGGCTACTGTACATCTTTTGCAGATTATAAAGTGCCGTTTATTTTCTCGAATTTCAACGGTACGGCTGATGATGTTGAGGTAATCACTCACGAGGCGGGTCACGCTTTTGCTTATTATATGGCAAGAAATATTGTTCCGTCAGATAATCAGAATCCGACTCTTGAATCTTGCGAAATTCACTCAATGACAATGGAATTTTTCGGCTGGCGGTGCAGTGATGAATTTTTCGGCAAAGACAGCAAAAAGTTCAGATACGGACATCTTTTCAGTGCAATTACATTTATTCCTTACGGCACTATGGTTGACCATTTTCAGCATATTGTGTATGAAAATCCTGAAATGACTCCGCAACAGCGTCACAATGTATGGCGTGAACTTCTCAAAGTTTATATGCCGTGGCTGAAACTTGACGGTTCAGCATTTTATGGAGAGGGCAAAGGCTGGCAAAGACAAATGCACATTTATGAAAATCCGTTCTATTATATTGACTATTGTCTTGCACAGACTGTCGCACTTGAATTTTGGGTGATTATGCAGAAAAATCACGATGAGGCTTGGGACAGATATATGCGTCTTGTGAAAAAGGCGGGTACACAGACATTTAACGAACTTGTTGAAACTGCCGACTTAAAAACCCCGTTCGGTGATGACGCACTGAAAGAAGTTGCACAGGCTTGTGAAAAATGGCTTGAAGAAAATTCTGATTTTTCGTAAAGTCAGATAAAGGAAAGAAGAATAATATGATGAAAAATTTTGTACAGTTTGAGAATGTATATAAGAGATATAAAATGGGTGAAGTTACAATAACGGCGGCAGATGGTGTAACGTTTTCTGTTGATGAGGGAGAATTTACTGTTATTGTCGGACTCAGCGGTGCGGGAAAAACAACCGTGCTTAATATTCTCGGCGGAATTGACAGTTGTGACGAGGGACTTATAAAAGTCGGCGGAAAGGACATAAGCCATCTTAACGAAAAACAGCTTGCGTCATACCGCCGCTATGACATAGGCTTTGTGTTTCAGTTCTATAATCTTATACCTAATCTTACCGCAAAGGAAAATGTTGAGCTTGCAACACAAATATGCCGTGAATCACTCGACGTTGACACAGTGCTTGACAGTGTAGGACTTGCTGAAAGAAAGGACAATTTTCCGTCACAGCTTTCGGGCGGTGAACAGCAGAGGGTGTCAATCGCAAGAGCGTTGGCAAAAAAACCGAAACTGCTTTTGTGTGACGAGCCGACAGGTGCTTTGGATTATAATACAGGTAAAACCATTCTTAAACTTCTTCAGACAAAATGTATTGAGGACGGAATGACGGTTATTCTTATAACTCACAATCAGGCAATAACCCCTATGGCAAACCGTGTTATAAATATGAAAAGCGGAAAAGTAGTAAGCAACGTTGTCAACCCGAATCCGCTACCGATTGAGCAGATTGAATGGTAATGAATATTTGCTCAGGAAAGGAGGAGGGAAATGAAATCACTCAGAAAAAATATATTAAGAGAAATTTATAATACTAAATCAAGGTTTATTTCAATTCTTGCGATAATAGGATTGAGTGTCGGATTTTTTTCAGGTTTAAAAGCTGCTTGTCCGAGTATGATTGAAACCGCAGACCGATATTTTGTTGACCAGAATCTTATGGATATAAAACTTATATCAACTGTTGGTTTTGATGATGACGATATACGGGATATAAAAAATCTCAACAGTGTTGTTGATGTTATGCCGTCATACAGTGCCGACCTTATTGTAACAAACGGTAATACAGATAAGGTTGCAAGGGTGTATTCACTGCCTGAAAAAACAGATACAAATTCAAAGGTTCTGAATGAACCTGTTCTTATTGACGGACGAATGCCGAAAAAAGACGGCGAGTGTGTCATTGAAAGCTATTTTATGAATATGGAAGGCTACAAAATCGGTGACACAATAACATTCAAAGATAATGTTGACGGCAAATCAACGGATACCTTTGTAAAAAGTCTTTCATATAAAATTGTCGGTACGGTTGAGTCACCGCTTTATCTGACTTTTTCAAGAGGTAACACAAATGTCGGCAGTGGTACAATATCATTTTATATGATGATAAAACCTGAGGAGTTCAACTATGAACGCTATACTAATGTTTATGTAACAACAAAAGCGTCACAACAGGGATTGTCGGGTTTTTCGGACGAATACAAGGAAATTATTGATGATGAAACAACACAGTTTGAGGAACTTTCGTCGTCCTGTATAAACCGCTTTAACAGTACAACGCTTTCTGACGCAAAAAAGAAACTTTCTGACGCACAAAAAGAGTATGCCGAAAAAAAGCAAGAGGCAGAGAATGAAATATCTGACGGTGAGAAAAAACTCTATAATGCCCAGAAAGAATTTAACGATAAAATCGTTGAGGCTGAACAAAAAATTTCTGACAGCGAAAAACAACTTTCTGACGCAAAAACAAAACTTTCTGACGGACAGGCGGAATATCAGACAAAAATAAATGATGCATATAATCAGCTTGTTGACGCACAGAAACAGTATGACGACGGTCAGAAAAAGTATAATGACGCAAAACTGCAATATGATACCAAAATTTCACAGGCACAAAGCAAACTTAATGCCGCACAGAGCGAATACGACAGGCAGTATAATCAGTTTTACAATACAACAAAGCCACAGGCAGAAACTCAGCTTACTATTCTTAAAGCGGCTATTGACCTTTGTAACAGTGAGATTGATAAAACCGAAAGCAAAATTAACGACATTCAGAATGCTGTCGGGGTTGATAACAATAGTTTGCTTGGTGATTTGAAGATAAAGCTGAACGAATACAGACAAAAACTTGACGAATATCAGAAACAATATGACGACGGTATGCAAAAGCTTGCCGACGGTGAAAAACTTATGTCTGACGCAATGTCAAAGCTGACAGCGGCACAGGAGGAATTTGAAAAACAAAAAGCAGACGGTGCGGAACAGCTTAATGATGCAAAATCACAGCTTGATTCCGCACAGAGTCAACTTGAAATAGGAAAGCTTACTTATGAAAACGCAATGAACAACGGTATGCTTGAATTGCAGTCGGCACAGGCACAGATTAGCGAGGGCGAAAAACAGCTTGAACAGGGCAAGAATGAACTTGAAACTCAAAAGACAAAAGGTCAGCAAGAACTCAAAGCAGCCCGTGAAAAGCTGACGGACGGAAAATACGAGGCAAATTTACAGCTTTCTTCCGCCGAAGAAAAACTGAATGACGCACAAAAAACAATAGATAATCTTGAAGATGCAAAGTGGTATGTTTATAGCCGTGACAATAATGCAGGCTATTCAGGACTTATTCAGGACGCACAGCGTGTTGACTCGATTGCAACCGTATTTCCGTTGTTTTTCCTTGTTGTTGCCGTTCTTGTTTGCCTTACGACTATGACGAGAATGGTTGAAGAAAGACGTACAGAGATAGGAACGCTTAAAGCACTTGGATATTCAAATATGGCAATTTCCGCAAAGTATTTTATTTATGCGGCGGTTGCGTCATTAAGCGGAAGTATTATCGGTACGGTTCTCGGTCTTTCTACACTGCCGTTCATCATTGTTGATACATACGGAATAATGTACACACTGCCGCCGACAAAACTTGTAATTCCGTGGGACAGCGTGATATACTCAACACTGACAGGACTGCTTTGTACCTGTGTTGTTGCACTTGTATCCTGTTTCAAGGAACTAAAAATAAAGCCGGCAACGCTTATGCGTCCGAAAGCACCGAAACCGGGCAAACGCATTTTACTTGAACATATTACACCGATATGGAAACATATGAATTTTACATCAAAAGTAACAGCAAGAAATCTTTTCAGATATAAGGCAAGATTTTTGATGACCGTTATCGGTGTTGCGGGTTGTACGGCACTTATTGTTGCAAGTTTCGGACTGAAAGGTTCAATTTCCGTAATTGCTGAAAGGCAGTTTGGTGAAATTACAAAGTATGATGAAGTTTTTGCCTTGTCCGAGTCGGGAACATCATCAGAAAAGGCATATCTTATGTCACAGTTCCACGCTGACGACAGATTTTCGTCAACACTTCTCAGTTATCAGGGTTCAACAACGGCATATTATAAAGATAAGGACAAAAACATAGGTCTTTCAATCGTAATCGGAGATGACCAAAAAACCTTTAAGAATATGTTTGACTTGCGTGAACGTAAAAATCATAAACATCTTGAACTTGATGACAGCGGAATAATCGTTACCGAAAGAATGAGTGAAGTTCTCGGAATAAAAGTCGGCGATACAATTCACTTTACAATAGATGAAGACTATTACACTTCAACCGTCAAAGGCATTACCGAAAACTATGCCGGAAACTATATGTATATGACGCCTGAATATTACAGACAACTTACGGGCAGAGAAGTGGAATACAATATGGTTATGACAAGCCTTGCCGATGATATTTCCGATACCGAAGAAGACATAGCAAACGACTGGATGCAGAACGAAGATATAATCACTGTTACTCTTATGTCGGAAACAATAGCTTCCGTCAATGATATGCTTAAATCACTCGACATAATAGTATTTGTAATGATATTCTGTGCCGGACTTCTTGCAATAATCGTTCTTTACAATCTCACAAATATCAATATTGCCGAGCGTGTGCGTGAAATTGCAACTATAAAGGTACTCGGATTTTACAACAGAGAAACAGCGAACTATATTTACCGTGAAAACCTTGTACTGACGGTAGTCGGTGCATTAGTAGGAATGTTCCTCGGTTCAGGTCTGACATACTTTATCATTAACACAATACAGATGGATATGGTAATGTTCTCAAAGGATATAAGCATATTCTGTTATATTATGGGATTCGTACTGACGCTTGTGTTCTCACTGTTTGTAAACTTCATTATGTATTTCAAGATGAAGAAAATAAGTATGGTTGAGTCACTTAAATCAATAGAATAAGCTGATTTAATGCGTAATTCGTAATGCGTAATGCGTAATTATTGTGTGAACGGTGAGTTTATACGCTGAAAAAAATTATAATCAAAACGAAAGAGAAAATCTTTTATTGGGATTTTCTCTTTTGTATTTTCCAAAGTAAAATTTATGTAAAATCCATATAAAAAAACTGTGTGTAATATTGAAAATAATGTCATATTTTGATATGATATAATAAAGTATTATCGCAAAAGATTATATATTTTACTGAAAGGTTTGATGAAAAAGTGAGCGAAAAGAAAAATACCGAGAAAAAACCTGTAAAAGAATCCAAAAATGTATCCAAGGCACTCCTTAAACCGTCAAAACTCTATTCAAGTCCGAAATTTCCTTATCACAACAGGGAATTAAGCTGGCTTGATTTCAACAGCCGTGTTCTTGAAGAAGCCTTTGAAAAAGAAAATCCCGTACTTGAAAGAGTTAAGTTTCTTGCAATTACAGCGTCAAATCTTGATGAATTTTTTATGGTACGTGTTGCCGGAGTTATGGACAGAATGCACTCAAAGCCGAAAGAAATTGACGCATCAGGTATGACGCCTGAAAAGCAGTTTGAAAAACTTACCGAAAAAATCCACGAATTTGCAAGAAAACAGTATTCCTGTCTGCACCGTTCAATTTTACCGGCACTGAAAAAACAAAAACTTGAATTTCTGACTATAAAGGAACTTTCAAAAGCACAAAAACAGGAAGTTGACGAATATTTTGAAAAATTTATTTTTCCTGTTCTTACACCGCTTGCCGTTGATACATCAAGACCGTTTCCACTCCTTGCAAACAAGAGTCTTAATATTGCAGTAAGACTTTCAAAGGACGGAGATAATATATTTGCCGTTGTACAGGTTCCGTCAATTCTGCCGAGATATTTTGAAGTATCGTCGGATAACGGAAGAAAGTTTGTACTCCTTGAAAATATCATTATTGATAAGCTGTCCGAACTTTTTGAACTTTATGAAATACAGGCTTGCTGTCCTTTCAGAATAACAAGAGATTCTGACCTTGATATTGACGAGGAGGCAGACGACCTTCTTGAAGAAATTGAACGTTCAATCAAAAAACGTAAAAGAGGCGACCCGGTTCGTCTTGAAATTATTGCAAAATGTGACGAATCACTCAAAGATTTTCTTGTTGATATGCTTGGTGTCAACAGTAAGGAAGTATATGAAGTACCCGGACCTATTGACCTTACATTTTTCTCGAAATTCGGCGGTCTTGACGGACTCGACAATTTACGTTTCCAGCCGATAGTTCCTGTTAATCCGCCGGCTGATTTCTTCGGATATGAGGATATGTTCGAGGCAATAAGAGAAAAAGACAGAATGGTTCATCACCCGTATGAGAGCTTTGACTCGGTTATAAAATTTGTCAATCAGGCGGCAAACGATAAAGATGTTCTTGCAATAAAACAGACGCTTTACCGTGTCAGCGGTAATTCACCGATTATTGCGGCACTTATAAAAGCTGCTGAAAACGGCAAACAGGTAACTGTTCTTGTTGAGCTGAAAGCAAGATTTGACGAGGAAAACAACATAGGTTGGGCAAAGAAACTTGAAAAAGCCGGTTGTCACGTTATATACGGTCTTGCCGGACTTAAAACTCACTGTAAAATCGTTCTTGTTGTACGTCGTGAGGCTGACGGCATAAGACGTTATCTGCATATGGGAACAGGTAACTATAACGATATTACAGCAAGATTCTATACCGATATAGGTATGTTCACCTGTAATGAAGAATTTGGTATGGACGCATCATCACTGTTCAATGTTATAACAGGTTATTCAACACCGCCTGTATATAACAAGATGAAAGTTGCCCCGACAGGATTGCGTTCATTCTTTGAAGAAATGATAAAGAAAGAAACCGCAAACGCAAAAGCAGGTCTGCCGTCAGGAATTATCGCAAAGGTCAATTCACTTGTTGACCCTGTAATAATAAAACTTCTCTATGAAGCGTCACAGGCGGGAGTAAAAATAACACTTATCGTGCGTGGAATATGCTGTCTTGTTCCTGGAATTGAGGGCATAAGCGAAAATATAGAAATTCGCAGTATTGTAGGACAGTTGCTTGAACACAGCCGTATATTTATCTTTGAAAACGGCGGCGACAAAAAAATCTATATGGGTTCGGCTGACTGGATGCAGAGAAACCTTGACAAGCGTGTTGAACTTGTATTCCCGATTGAAGACCCCGAACTTATTGAACGTTCATTCGGTATAATTGATACTATGCTGAACGATACCGTAAACACAAGAATACAAAATTCTGATACAACATACGTTCTTGTTGACCGCAGAGGCAAGAAACCGCATAACTGTCAGCGTGAATTTGCCGATATGGCTAAAAAGGCTCTTACATCAAAGAGAAGTATTATACAGGAAGAACACCAGTTTATTCCGCTTACAAAAGAACATTTAAAAGAAATTCAGGATAAATAATTTATTTTTGATAAATTTTTCTTGTAAAAGCTGAAATTTTGGTGTAAAATAAGTGTATAATTTCTTGTAAAGGATGTGGCTTTATGAAAAGAGTAGGTATTTTGACCAGCGGCGGAGATTGTCAGGGACTTAATGCCGCAATTCGTGGTATTGCAAAAAATCTTTATCATTACTACGGTGAACAGGTTCAGATATACGGAATAATTGACGGCTATCGTGGACTTATCAACGGAGAATATCGTCTTATGAACAAGGACGATTTTTCGGGCATACTTACACGTGGCGGAACTATTCTCGGTACATCACGCCAGCCTTTCAAACTTATGCGTGTTATTGACGAAAACAGCGTTGATAAGGTTGCCGAAATGAAAAAGCACTACAAAGATATGAAACTTGACTGTCTTGCTGTTCTAGGCGGAAACGGTACTCACAAAACCGCCAATCTTCTCTCGGAAGAGGGACTTAATGTTGTAACACTGCCTAAAACAATCGACAATGACCTCTGGGGAACGGATATGACATTCGGTTTTCAGAGTGCAGTAGATATTGCAACACACGTAATTGACTGTATTCATACAACCGCAACATCTCACGGCAGAGTATTCATCATTGAGTGTATGGGACATAAAGCCGGTTGGCTGACACTTCACGCAGGTATTGCCGGCGGTGCTGACGTTATACTTATTCCTGAAATTCCTTACAATATCGACAAGGTAATTGAATACATCAAAAACCGTACAAAGAGCGGAAAAACTTTCTCGATTCTTGCGGTTGCTGAGGGTGCAATTTCCGAAGATATTGCGAAATTGCCGAAAAAGAAGAAAAAAGAGGCAATGGCAAACCTTATGTATCCGTCAATTTCGTATAAAATTGCACACGAAATTGAGGAGGCAACAGGTCAGGAAACAAGAGTTACTGTTCCGGGACATTTTCAGCGTGGCGGCAGTCCTGATTCTTATGACAGACTTCTTGCAACACGCTTTGGTTCGGCAGCGGCAGACCTTATTATCAAAGAACAGTATGGCTATATGACAGCACTCGTCAATGGCAAAATTGTTCCTGTACCGCTTAAAGATGTTGCCGGAAAACTCAAAACCGTTCCGACTGACTGTGAAATTATTCAGTCGGCAAAGAATATCGGTATCAGTTTCGGTGATTAAAACAATATAATATAAACAATACTTTTCAGTGACAAGGGAAGTTCTATTTCCCTTGTCACATATATTATATTTAGTTTTTTAAAAAATAAGGCAATAACAAATTTTAAAGTTAAAGGTGAATTTTATGGAAGAACAGGTACAGACAAACGGTGAATTTCAGAATAGTATTATAATGCAAGAGAGAAAACGCTGGGCATTTTTCGGAATACCGTGGACATTCACAAAATATACACTTATGACAAAAAAACTCATTCTGACAGAAGGTTTGCTGAAAACCGTTGAAAACGAAATACTTCTTTACAGAGTACTTGATATGTCACTTTCAAGAAATCTTATTCAAAAAATATTCAAACTCGGCACGGTTACGGTCTATTCTCAGGACAAGACAAATCCTACTCTTGTAATCAAGAACATAAAACACGCCCGTGAATTTCGTGACGCACTTGCCGACGCAGTTGAAAAAGACAGAATAAGAATGAAAATGCGTCAGAGTGAATTTATCGACCAGCATACTGACACACCCGATACTTTTGAATATTGATGAAATTTAAAAATTACTGACACGGATTTTTACGGAAAACGGGGGAAGTAATATGTTAAAAAAAGTCGGTAAAGAAATTCTGAGAATTTTGTGTTTGCTTTTTGCGGCGGCTGTTTATTCGTTCAGTATAACTAATTTTTTCAATCCGGCGGGACTGCTTGCCGGCGGATTTACAGGACTTTCGTTGCTTATACAACATATTTTTTCGTCATTTCTCCACATTGACATTGCTTTCACTCTTGTATATATTCCTCTCAATCTTATTCCGGCAATAATCAGCTTTAAATTTATAGGCAAAAGATTTACTATATATTCACTTATAGTGATTGTTGCTACATCAGTGTTCACGGATATAATTCCTGATTTTCATTTGACAGACGATATTTTGCTTTGTGCTGTTTTCGGCGGAATTATAAGCGGCGTTTCTACTGCCATTTGTCTGATTTCAAAGGCGACAACAGGCGGAACGGATTTTATTTCGATATTTATTTCCGAGCGTTACGGAAAAGACGCTTGGGGATATATATTTATGGGCAATGTTGTTATTCTTGTATGTTCGGGACTGCTTTTCGGCTGGACAAGTGCATTGTATTCAATTATACTTCAATTTGCCGCAACAACGGTAATACAGGCAATGTACAAACATTATCAGAAACAAACACTCTTTATTATCACTGACAAACCGCAAGAGGTATATGAAATAATCAAAGAATGTACAAATCACGACGGTACGCTTTTTAAGGGGATAGGACTTTATGAGGGTAAAGAAAAAAATATGGTATATTCCGTTGTATCGTCTGACGAAATACGAATGGTTATATCGAAAATAAGAAGTGTTGACAGCAAGGCATTTATAAATGTAACAAAGTCGGAAGAAGTACAGGGAAGATTTTACTACGAACCGAATAAGTAAAAATTAAAACCGCATTGATTATCATTTCTGACATCAATGCGGTTTGTGTTTTGTTGAATTTGCGGAATTATTTGTTCAGTGCTTCTTCAAGTGCTTTTGCAAGCTGGTCGGGGCATGATGTACCTTTCATACCGCACATAATATTCTTACATCTTGCAATAACATCTTCGGCTTTCATACCGTCAACAAGAGCGGCAATACCTTGTGTATTTCCTGAACAGCCGCCGTTGAATTTTACATTTCTGACAATTCCGTCATCAAGGTCAAATTCGATTGATCTTGCACAGGTTCCTTTGGTTTTGTAAACATTTCTCATTTTCGTTACCTCATCAATTCAAAAAGACCGATGCGTTTTTCAGCATCGGTCAGATTTTTATCAGTCGCTTGTATAGGGAATAAGGGCAAGGTATCTTGCACGCTTGATAGCGATTGTAAGATCACGCTGGTGACGGGCACATGTGCCTGTTACTCTGCGGGGAAGAATTTTTGCTCTTTCAGAAATAAAACGACGAAGTCTTGAAATATCCTTGTAGTCGATTACATCTATTTTATCTACACAAAAAGCACAAACTTTCTTGCGTCCCTTGCGTCCGCCTCTGCGGTTATCTCTTTCCGGTCTTTCAGCCATTTGTAACTCCTCCTTTACTTAATTGTCAAAAAGGCAAATCCTCATCGTCAGGCATATCAACGAAATCACCCGTGTCACCGCTTGAATAGGTGTTTGCAGGTGTTGCTGCTTCCTGATGAGAAGGTTGCTGGTGATAGCTGTCAGAATAACTGTTCTGATAATTATTCTGGTATCCGCCACTGTTGTTGTTAGAATCACGCTTTGATTCACAGAACTCAACGTTATCAGCCTGTACTTCAAAGGTGTAACGCTTATTACCGTCTTTGTCGGTGTAAGATCCTGTACGGATTTGTCCTGTTATGGCAATACGGTTGCCTTTGCCAAAGTATTTGCAAACAAACTCTGCTGTTTGTCTCCAAGCGACAATATTGATAAAGTCAGCTTGTCTTTCTTCACCCTGTTTTACGAAATTACGATCAACAGCGATTGAAAATCTTACAAACGCAATACCTGACTGGCTGTGTTTGAGTTCGGGATCAGCAGTAAGTCTGCCTATTAAAGATACATTATTCATAGATAACTGCCTCCCTAATTAAGCTTCCTTTTTGATGATCATTGAACGGAGCATACCGTCAGTGATCTTTGTGATTCTGTCAAATTCAGCCGGAAATTCAGGACTTGACTTGAATGTGAAAAGAACGTAATAAGCCTCTGTTTCCTTGTTGATAGGATAAGCAAGTCTTCTCTTGCCCCATTCGTCAACACTTTCAAGGGTAGCATTCTTTTCAATCAGAGTTTTGAATTTCTGAACTGTTTCGGTTACAGCTTCTTCACCAAGTTTAAGGGAAATTACTATAACTGCTTCGTAAGAATTGATTACTGCCATTAAAATTGCACCTCCTTATGGACATATGGCTCTTTCATAAAAAGAGCAAGGATTGTTACACACAAAGCATAACAATATATAATATAACACCCCTGACCACAAAAGTCAAGGGTGTTTTTTGTGATTTTATGTTAAATCAAAGTGTTTTTGCAAGTTCTTTGAGATATGTTCTGAAACTGTCACCGAGAACAGAATTTTTAAGTGCTATTTCAACGGTAGCTTGTAATATTCCGAGTTTGTCACCCATATCATAGCGTTTGCCCGTAAAGTCAACACCTGTTATGCCTATTGTCTGAGCAAGTTTTTTCATTGCGTCTGTAAGCTGAATTTCTCCGCCGGCTCCGGGAGCAGTGTTGTCAAGAATATCAAAAATATCAGGAGTAAGAACACATCTTCCGAGTATTGAATAAAGAGAGAGGACTTCTTCTTTTGTCTTTGGTTTTTCGACCATATCGGTGCAGTTATAAAGATTGTTTTCGAGCTTTTCAACTTTCAGTGAGCTGTATTTTGAGATAGCGTCGGCAGGAACTTCCTTGATACCAACAACAGCTTTTCCGTATTTTTCGTATGCTCTTATAAGCTGTCCGCAAGCCGGGTCATCACCGATAATTACATCATCACCATAAAGTACGGCAAACGGTTCATTTCCTACAAAGGATTTTGCACATCTTACAGCGTGTCCAAGACCTTTTGTTTCTTTCTGACGTATAAAAGAAATATTAGCAAGTCTGGAAATTGCGACAACTTGCTCATAAACATCTTTTTTGCCTGATGCAAGCAGTCTTTCTTCAAGTTCAGGGCTACGGTCAAAGTGGTCTTCAATTATTCCCTTGCCTCTGTTTGTGATAATGAGAATATCGGTAATTCCCGAATTTACAGCCTCTTCAACTATATACTGAATTGCGGGTTTGTCAACGATAGGAAGCATTTCTTTCGGCATTGACTTTGTTGCCGGAAGTACTCTTGTTCCGAGTCCGGCTGCCGGTATAACGGCTTTTGTAACTTTCATATTTTGTCCTCCTGTTGTTTTCTGTTTGGATTTTTTATTTTATTGATATGAATGTTTTATACAAACATCATTGCAATCATCATAATTATTTCACAAGCAATAAGCGACCAAGCTATTGCAGTATTTACGCCGCCGTTGTCAGATAAAGTTTTTGTAAGTTCATCACCGCTTTTTTCTGACTTTAATTTTTTGACTTTCATAATTGTGTGTTTATAGTAACTTCTGTTACCACGAAAACCGCATATAAGCATAAGCACAAACGAAAGAAAACTCAGAATATACGGTGCTAACAAAAGACAAATCTCCCACCACGAAAACTTTGATGACATTAAAGAAAAATAATCCATATAGGTAGGATAAACAATACCTGAACTTTGAAGTGCTTTTGCAAGTGTAATCCACATATCTCTTGTTGCATAGGCAATAAAATCCTGTCCGAGAGTGAGTACAAACATAATTACCGTAATAATTGTACCTTTAAGATACTGTTTTCTGTACAGATACCAGCCGCCGCCAAAAAGAAAAGCGGCAAAATTGAAACGGCTTGAACCTATTGTCTTTATGCGTGAAAAAACCTGCATATAATAAGGTGTATTAACTTTAACACACTTTGCCATTTCAGCACCTGTCACACCGTCAAAATCTTCATCTGGTGAAACGCCGCCCATTGGGTCAATAAATACTGTGAACGGATGTCCATTTTGTCCGTTCTGGTCAGTGTTTTGATTATTGTTTGGCATACTTCCGAAAGGATTGAAAGGATTTTGCTGCCAAGTTTGATTATCCGGATTATTGTCGTCAGGATTTTCTGCCGGCTTGTGCAAAAATCCGCCGCAAGAATAGCATACTATTGCACCCTTTGGATTTTCTCTGCCGCAATGAGGACATTTTTCAAGCGGAGAATCTTCACTGCTGTCGTCATCTTCATCGTGCCAGCGTTCACCTTTTTTATGAAGGTCGGTAAAGATACATTTACCTTTTTCCTTATAACATTCTCTGTGATAAGGAGCACCACATTCAGGACAAACAACTATATCGTCGTCCTCGTGAAAATTTTTTGAGCATACAGGACATTTTTTTCCCAAAAAATCCATTTTTCAGACTCCTTTTGTATTATTGTTTTTTATATTATACTATATAAATACATATTTAGCAAGAAAATAGTAATATTTAAAAATTTATTCAAATTTGTTTTTATTTTTTGCTTTGTACTTTACAAGACGGAAATTTTATTTTATAATATAATAGTTATGTTGTGCCTTTGAACCGCACCTTAAAGGCATTTTTACAGAAATTGATTTTCCGTGCGGAGAAACGGTGAAAAATTTTATGATACAGTTTGAAGAATTAAAGCTTGAATTAGAGGCTCTTTTGCCCGATATAAAAGACCTTGCTGACGCTCTGGGACTTTCACAGATGAAAATGGAAATAGAACAGCTTGAACAGCGTGCCGCACAGCCGGGATTCTGGGACGATGTTGACAATTCACAAAAGGTACTTCAAAAAACAGGTAATCTCAAAAACAAGGTTTCGGAATATGAAAATCTTGTTTCAGCGTATGATGATGCTATTGCGTTGATTGAACTTGCAAATGAAGAAGAAGATTTGTCACTGCTTGAAGAGGCACAAAGCGAAGTAGAAAAAATCAAGAAAAGTCTTGAAGAACAGCGTTTGCAGACGCTTCTTACAGGCGAATACGATTCAAAAAATGCAATTCTGACATTTCACGCAGGTGCAGGCGGAACAGAGGCACAGGACTGGGCGGAAATGCTTTACAGAATGTATTGCCACTGGGCTGAAAGACATAATTTCAAGGTTAAGGAAGTTGACTATCTCGAAGGTGAAGAGGCTGGACTTAAAAGTGCCGTTCTTCTCATTGAGGGACTTAACGCTTACGGCTACCTCAAAAGCGAATCAGGCGTACACCGTCTTGTAAGAGTTTCACCTTTTGATGCGTCGGGCAGACGTCATACTTCTTTTGCGTCGATTGAAGTAATGCCTGAAATTGACAACACAATTCAGGTTGACATCAGACCTGAGGATATTAAAATGGACGTTTATCGTGCAAGCGGTGCCGGCGGTCAGAAAGTCAACAAGACATCATCTGCTGTAAGACTTACGCATATTCCGACCGGTATTGTAGTTGCGTGTCAGGTTGAAAGAAGTCAGTATCAGAACAGAGATGTCGCAATGACAATGCTTAAATCAAAACTTCTTGAAATCAAAGAGCGTGAACATCTTGAAAAAATCGAGGACATCAAGGGTGTTCAAAAGGAAATAGCGTGGGGTGCTCAGATTCGTTCCTATGTATTTATGCCTTATACAATGGTAAAAGACCACAGAACAAACTTTGAAACAGGTAATATAAATGCAGTTATGGACGGCGACCTTGACGGATTTATCAATGCTTATCTCAAAGCGTCAAGCCTTAACGAACTTAATAATAATATCGAAGAAGAATAATGCAAATTAAAAACGGTACAGTCAAATTTGGCTGTACCGTTTTTGTGTTTTAAGGCTTAATATCAATGGTGTTAATCAAAAATTATATTTCTTTTTTGATTTTTTCAAGTGCGACCTTTTCAAGACGTGAAACCTGTGCCTGACTTATTCCTATTTCGTCGGCAACTTCCATTTGAGTCTTGCCCTTAAAAAATCGTAATGAAAGAATTTTTTTCTCACGGGGTGCAAGTGAGCGTATCGCCTCTTTGAGTGCAATTTCATCGAGCCAGTTTTTGTCGTCGTTTGAATCTCCTAACTGATCCATAACATATATAGTATCCGTTCCGTCGGAAAAAACAGGTTCATACAGTGACACGGGTTCAACTATTGCTTCAAGTGCAATAATTACATTTTCTTTTGGTATATCAAGTTCTTTTGCGATTTCTTCAATAGTAGGTTCACGGTTGTTGCGGTTTGTAAGCTGTTCTTTAACCTGCATTGCACGGTAGGCGGTATCACGCATTGAACGGCTTACACGCACAAAATTATAATCACGCAGATACCGCCGCACTTCACCTATTATCATAGGAACACCATACGTTGAAAAACGGACATCTTTGTCACAATTAAAATTGTCTATTGCCTTTATAAGTCCGATACAGCCTACCTGAAACAAATCGTCGGGATTTTCTCCACGGTTTGAAAAACGCTGTATCACGCTAAGTACAAGACGCAGATTTCCGTTTATCATTTCGTCACGGGCTTTTTTTCTTTGTGCGGGAGTGCCTTCGTGCATAATGCGAAGAAGTTCACGCTTTTCATTTTCTGACAAAACTTTAAGTTTTGAGGTATTCACACCGCATATTTCAACTTTATTGTACAGCACATTTTTACCTCCATAATAAATCATCTGATTGTATTATTACCTTTGTGCTGTCAAAAAATACGGTTTAAAAAATATACAAAAATTATCACATTGCTATTGATAAACAGGATATAGTATGTTATATTGTTAAGTAATGGAAGTATTTGCTCTGTTATTATCGTTTAGGAGATGTAAAAATGAGTAAAAGCCGAAAAAAGATTTTAATAATACTATCCGTAATTATAATTTTATCACTTTTTATTTCGTCTTGTATAATGTCTAATATCAATAAGATAAATTCTATGTACATCAAAAATAGATTTGACAATAATCAGGAATCATTTAAAACCATTGTATCTTATATCAATGAGCATAATTTTAAAATCACTGATAATATAGAAATCCGTAATTCTGATTCAGATTATTCTTTTAAAGCAGGATTGCAGGATTTATCAAAAGATTTACCTGATGAGATAAAAGAAATTCTATACTCGCTTGATATTTCTTTAATAACCGGTTCCCGTGAATCTTTAACATTTTATTTTAATGATATAAAAAAAGTGAGGATTAAATATCGTAAAAATGATATAGCACCAGGAGCATTTGGTGGAACAGAAAAATCATGGAAATCAATAAAGTTATGTGATTGCTGGTATGTATTTTATGAAAGCAATGAGGAATTACCGCCTTAAATTGAAGAATAAAAGAGAGGTTTTACATAATGATTATTAAAAAAAGAACTACTAAATTGTATATACTTTTGTTTTCTGCTATTTTATGTTTATCAGCAATATTCATAATAGTTTATTTTAACATTCATAAAAATGATGACAAAACTTGCTATGAATTAAGTCGTTTAACTTATGATATGGTTGAAGAATCATATATGAACTATGGAAACATAAAGAACAGTAAATATAAAGATATAGTATCATCACATAATTATAAAATGATGTATTATATCAGAGATACAGATTATAGTGACCCGAAAAAACCGTATATTGACAGAAGCAATTATGATATTTTAATTTCATATCATTCAATGCCTGAAACTACTTTAAATGATTCTGAAACAGCAACAACAACATATATATACGAAACAAAATATGTAGCAGACAAAGAACCAACATATCGTGACGGACATACATATTACGATATACATGATTATGGCGGAGGAAGATCTACTTGTACAGTAAAATGGAAACTGCAAAGTGATGGTAAGTGGCACGTTGTTGATTTTATTGATCCGCCATAAATATAACTGTGTGAGATTTAAAAACTGATTAGGTGAATTAAAATCCTGTAATTAGGAGTTGTCTTTTTATGAAGTGAATCAATTTACGAATTTTTCAATAAAGAAAAACCATAATATGCGATAATTATAAAAATAGCAGTGCTTAAATTTTATAATGTGCTTTCGGGAGTGATGTTTATATGGCTGATTTTTTACGGAAACTTATACTTTGTTAGTGCTTTATTATATGAATACTATGTAATTGTGAATGTTAAAGGGAAATTTATAACCTAAATTTCTCTTTTTGTATTGACGAATATTTACAACTGTTCTATAATTATGAAAACGAGATTGTAAAAGTTTTATACTTAGTTTAAAAATGAGGAGGAATTTAAAATGGATAGCTCAGAATTTAATGCTGTCAAAGGAAAAATTTTGAAAACAGTTGTTGCCTGTTTGTCAGCGGCTTTTGTGTTTCAGGCAATGCCTTTTGTTGCAAATGCAGTTTCGACAGATAGTGTAAATGCCGAAAACAGCCAGTCTGTTTCTTTGTATGAAAATGAGGAAACAGAAAAAAATTATCCTGAAATTACAGGTTTTGAAAATACGAATAGCTGTGTGAAGATAACTTGGACTGAATATCCGGGAGCGGCAAAGTACATACTTTTTGTGTTGAACAACGGCTCTTGGGAATATCTTTGCGATACAAAGGCACTCAGCTATAGTCATGCTTCTTTAATCGATAAGACAACCTATACTTATACAGTACAGGCTTTGAACAAGGATAATGGATTTATTGGTAGTTATTGTCATGAGGGTTATTCAAATACATTCTATGCACCTCCGAAAATATCATCAGTTCAAAATATAAACGGCGGTGTAGAAATAAAATGGAATAAAGATGATGTATTATACGGTTGTCAGGTTTACAGAAAAACAGCGGATTCAGAATGGCAACCTGTGGGTGTTTCGGATACAGATAATTATGTTGATAAAGATGTTTCGTCAGGTGTTGAATATTTTTACACAATAAGTTGTCTTGACGAAAACGGCAAAGAAGTCAGCACACACAATTCAATAAAGAAAATAACATACATACAAGCACCTGAAATAACCAGCATAAAAAATACTTCAACAGGCTCACAAATAAACTGGTCAAAGTGCGATGGTGCAGAAAAATACAGTGTTTTATATAAAGATAAAAACGGAAACTGGAAAACCGTAGGAACAACAACTTCTACAAGTTTTACGCACGACAAACTCAGCAACGGTTTAAAATATACTTATACTGTAAGATGTCTTGATAAAGACGGTAATTATATAAGTGGTTATGATTTGGTTGGTAAGAGTAATGTCTTTATTGCACCTCCGATTATTTCTTCAATTAAAAACGTTTATGACGGAGTTGAAATAAAGTGGAATAAGGTCAGCAATGTAAAGTCTTATCGTATTTACAGAAAAACCGGCAAATCAGGCTGGAAATCCATTGGTGTTGCATCTACCAACAATTATATTGACAAAAATGCCGTACCAAATACAAAATATACTTATACTGTAAGATGTATTGATTCAAACGGAGTTTTACTCAGCTATTATGATAAGGGCAAGAGTATAAATTATATTCAGGCACCGAAAATAACCAGTATAAAAAACACAACAACAGGTTCACAAATAAGCTGGTCAAAATGCAATGGTGCGGCAAAATACCGTGTTTTGTATAAAGATAAAAACGGAAACTGGAAAACAATAGAAATAACAGACAAAACAACTACTACTCACAAAAATCTCACCAACGGTTTAAAATATACTTATACCGTAAGATGTCTTGATAAAAATAATAAGTATATAAGCGGATTTAATGCTGTTGGAACATCAAACACATTCATAGCACCGCCAAAAATTGTTTCAGTATCAGGTGTATCAGGCGGAAATCTTGTAAAATGGAAGAGTGATTTTAAGGCGGTCAGTTACAGACTTTATCGCAAGACAGTTGATTCATCGTGGCAACAAATTGCTGATGTAAAATCCGTCACAACATACACAGATAAATCGGTTAAGAAAAACGGTGTTTATTCTTATACAGTAAGATGTCTTGACAAAAACGGAAATATTGTAAGTTCATATATTTCGGATAACAAATATTATAAAAACGGTATAGCTTGTAACGGAAAGGTAAAAATAGGAACAAAATATTATAAGTTCACTAATGGTGTTTATAAGGGACTTTTAAAAACAGGTTATCATACTGTCAACGGCAAGGAATATTATTATAACTCAAACGGCGATATACAAAAGAATTGTATAGTTGGTTCGGGTTCAGAAAAACGCAGATATGCTTCTCCGAGCGGTGTTATTATCAAGAGCGCTGAAATTCAGGCGGCTGTTGACTTTGTAGTTGCTCACGGTGGCAGTGGTACATCATATCAAAAACTAACTAATTGTTATAAGTACCTTACAAAGACATTTGTTTATAAGAGAGATTATATCACTCCTTCAACAAATGAGGATTTCAGAAACCGTGCATTAAGCGTGTTTAATAACAAATGCGGTAACTGTTATGCTTATGGTACGGCTGTTGCCTGTATAGCAAGAGTTCTCGGATATGATTCAAGAGCAATTACCGGTCAGATTGCCTCTGTGTCCGGCGGAGTTACAAGACACGGCTGGGCAGAAGTGCTGGTAAACGGAAAGTGGCTTGTATGTGATTCGAATATGCAGTGGGAGATACCATCACTTAATTTTTATATGGTAACATACTCGGCTTATCCTGTAAAACCTTTTTATGCTGAGGCAAAATACAATATTGTTTTTAGCGGAAACGGTATAAACTGGAAAAAGGTTTGACAGGAATACTATGTAATTATAAATGTTAAAGGGAAATTTATAAGCTAAATTTCCCTTTTTATATTGACGAACATTTATAACTGTTCTATAATTATACAAGATTGTAAAAGTTTTATACTTAGTTTAAAAATGAGGAGGAATTTAAAATGGACAGTTTAGAATTTAATACTGTCAAAGGAAAAATTTTGAAAACAGTTGTTGCCTGTTTGTCAGCGGCTTTTGTGTTTCAGGCAATGCCTTTTGTTGCAAATGCGGTTTCGACAGATAGTGTAAATGCCGAAAACAGCCAGTCTGTTTCTTTGTATGAAAATGAGGAAACAGAAAAAACTTATCCTGAAATTACAGGCTTTGAAAATACGGATAACGGTGTGACTATAACTTGGAGTGAATATACGGGAGCGGCAAAGTACAGACTGTTTGTGCTGAATAATAGCTTGTGGGAATATCTGTGCGATACTGAGTCACTCAGCTATACCCATAATTCTTTAATCAATAAGACAACCTATACTTATACAGTACAGGCTCTGGACAATAACAATGAATTTATTGGCGGTTATTGTCAGGAGGGCTATTCAAATACATTCTATGCACCTCCGGCTATATCGTCACTTAGCAATATAAACGGCGGTGTAGAAATAAAATGGAATAAAAATGACGCATTATACGGTTGTCAGGTTTACAGAAAAACAGCGGATTCAGAATGGCAGTCTGTGGGTGTTTCGGATACAGATAATTATGTCGATAAAGATGTTTCGTCAGGTGTTGAATATTTTTACACAATAAGTTGTCTTGATGAAAACGGCAAAGAAGTCAGCACACACAATTCAATAAAGAAAATAACATACATACAAGCACCTGAAATAACCAGCATAAAAAATACTTCAACAGGCTCGCAAATAAACTGGTCAAAATGCGATGGTGCAGAAAAGTACCGTGTTTTATATAAAGATAAAAACGGAAACTGGAAAACCGTAGGAACAACAACTTCTACAAGTTTTACGCACGACAAACTCAGCAACGGTTTAAAATATACTTATACTGTAAGATGTCTTGATAAAGACGG
>JAQXZA010000023.1 GCA_029226955.1 Clostridia bacterium
TGGAAATGCCGTCGCTCAACGGATAAAAGCTACCCTGGGGATAACAGGCTGATCTCCCCCAAGAGTCCACATCGACGGGGAGGTTTGGCACCTCGATGTCGGCTCATCACATCCTGGGGCTGTATTCGGTCCCAAGGGTTCGGCTGTTCGCCGATTAAAGTGGTACGCGAGCTGGGTTCAGAACGTCGTGAGACAGTTCGGTCCCTATCTGTCGTGGGCGTAGGATATTTGAGGAGCTCTGTCCTTAGTACGAGAGGACCGGGATGGACGCACCTCTGGTGCACCAGTTGTCACGCCAGTGGCACAGCTGGGCAGCTAAGTGCGGATCGGATAAACGCTGAAAGCATCTAAGCGTGAAGCCGACTCCAAGATAAGATATCCCACAGCATAAGCTGATAAGACCCCTTGTAGACTACGAGGTTGATAGGCTGCGTGTGTAAGTGCCGTGAGGCATTCAGCTTGGCAGTACTAATAGGTCGAGGGCTTGACCAAAGCATTATTTGGTTCTTCTGCTTCAATCTTTATTCAGTTTTCAGGGTGCGAACCCTTTTATATAAAGTCTGTCCAACAGGGCAGACTTTTTTATTTATTTAAAAATCCTGAAAAATATTTGTTTTATAGATAAATCACAAAATAAATATTGACAAAACTTTTTTTTATAAGTTAGTATATAATAAAATTTGATTATATAAGGGAAAAGGGAAAATGAATATGAAACTTCAAAAACAAAGCAAAAAAGGTTTTACGCTCGTTGAACTGGTTGTTGTAATCGCAATTATCGCAATTATTTCGGCTATTGCGATTCCGTCGGTCATTTTTATGGTCAGTGCAGCGACAGACTCATCAGGTAAAACAAATGCGTCATCAGTCAGTGAGGCGTGCTATAATTTCTATACGCTTGTAAAAAGCGGTACAATAGATAGTCAATCAAAATATCCTGATGGCTCTCTTGTTTCCGTTGCAGCCGCACCGGGTTCATCGGCAACAACAAGAAATATTGCGGCAAAAAACATAACTGTTGCAGACGCACTCAAATATTCAGGAATAAATCTGCCAACAAAAGACAGCGGAGGCACTCCGGTTTATGATAGCTTTCATTATTATACCGGTACTGTAAGCGGTCATAATGAGGGTGAAATTGAATATAATACCGGCAATTCCTTACCTGTCGGCACATCTGAACTTGCACCGACAACAAAACTTCATAATTTATACAATGATTGACCATAATTTATATATATTTTCAAGAAGTAAAGCAATTTATTTTTTTGCTTTACTTCTTATTTTTTATGTAAAAAAGCCTTTACAGTAGCTTTACAGTAGCTCTATTTGCCCATTTTGAAAAAAACAAGCAGTTTTCAGACGATTCAATGGATAAATGCACAAAAAAATTGCACAAAAAATATATTTATTATTTTACGAAAAAATATTTAAAAATCTATTGACATTATGTTCATAATGAGTTAATATATAGACACAACAAACGAACACGACACTCCCCCTTCAGAGAGTCGAGTTCCAAAAAAATATTTTTAAGAAAGAGGTAGTTTCAAATGACACTCCAACAGAAAATGCTCGCTAAGCAGAGCAAAAAAGGCTTCACACTCGTAGAACTCGTAGTTGTAATTGCAATCCTTGCAATCCTCGCAGCTATCGCAATCCCGGCAGTTGTTGGTCTTATCCAGAACGCTAACAACTCACAGTCTGACTCAAACGCAGCTACAATCGACAATGCTTGTAAGACATACTATTCAGGCATAGTTTCAGGTCAGATTACTTCTGCAAACGATAAGACAGGCGGTGCTGCTCCTGCAGCTGGTACAGGCACTTCTGGTAAGCAGTCTGCTGCTGATGGTGCTACTGTTCAGCAGGCTTGCGTATATTCAGGCTGCTACACTTCTCTCCAGACTCAGATCGACGGCGGTACAGATTTCGGATATGATGCTGACGGTAACGTTTATGCAACAGCTACACATACAGGTCTGACTGGACTTACCAATTCTACAACTCTTGGTAATATGTACAACTAATTTTAGTCTGAATGTTGACTACATAACTTAACAACGAAAGCCCGAAACGTTA
Organism: Clostridia bacterium; assembly: GCA_029226955.1. Lineage (GTDB taxonomy): Bacteria > Bacillota > Clostridia > Oscillospirales > Acutalibacteraceae > UBA1213. Next base: position 2,083 of record JAQXZA010000023.1, read on the forward strand.
TGTTTCGGGCTTTTAATTTTTAAAAACCGTTTTTTACTTGCAAACAGTACAAATATACAATAACATCTATGCCATAGTTTACCATAATAGTATATAATAGCATAATTTTAAGGGCGATTTTATAACTATATGCACAAAACATAATAACTTTATGAAAAAAACATTGTGTTTTGTTCGCATTGGTGATAAAATAGTAGAAAAGATATTATAATTGTAACTATGTACCTGTATGAAAATTCAGGTACGGTTCAATCGTAATATTTCGGTATAATTCGGTAATTGCTTAATAAAGCAAAACCTAAAAATTAAAAGTGTGGTGTATTTATGAAAACAGTAGCAACAATAATGCAGATTACAAGAGGTCTTCTTATTCTTACTCCGGCATTCTATGATAAGTCTGAAAGTGGTCTGCAAATCAAAACCAAGAAAAATGTTTCCCAGATACCGACAAGCTTTAATGTTCCTCAGATTTTTGAACTTAACGATTCTCTCAAAGATCACCCGTTTGAAAAAACCGAAGAACTTGCCGCTTTTGTAAAACGCTGTGCGGAAAGCGTTAGTATGGAAGTCGGCGACTTGTTCGTGTGTATTGAGGACGAAGACGTGCTTATTACTAAGGAATATAAGCACCCTGTGTCAAAAGAAAAACTTCTCCCGACTTTTGCACGTGTCGAGGCAGAAAACGTTCTCCATTCTGATGTTGACAAATATACAATCCTTAACTTTGAATACGGTCAGCAGTACGGCAAGGCAAGTAAAGCACAGGACGTATCAGCGTCCCTGTTTGCAATGAATACCGGTGTTCTTGCGGATTTGCGTGTAAACTTTGAAAAAGAAGGACTTCACGTTATAAAGGTAACTCCTCCTATCGCCGGTATGCTTTATACTGCAAAGAACGACATCAACTCAGCTACAAAGTCTATTGCACTTATCAGTGTTGACTTTGCCGCAACACGACTTGTTGTTCTTCATAATGGTGCCCCTGTTTTCCAGCAGTCTTTTTCAAGCGTACTTGAAGATATAGCAGAACTTCTCTCACTTGAATTTGGTATGAGTAAGATGGGTGTCATTGACCTTATTCGTCAGGAGGGTCTTGGAGTATGTAACAAGTGCCGCTCTCCTCAGACCAGAAAACAGACAATGTCAATGCTCGACAATGCTGCCGGTGAAATCATAAGAAACCTCAGAGTTGTAATTTCAACCCAAAGACTTGATATAGACGAAATAGTTTTCTGTGACGCTATTGCAAAAATTCCTAACCTTATCAATTACAGCCGTTCAGTAGGTCTTACTGCACCGCTTAAAAATGTTACGGATTTGTTCACAGGCTCAACAAGACCTCCTGTTGTTGAAGGAACAGCGTCGTCAAGCGGTTATGACCCATCAGCATTTATCACATTTAACGGCGTACTTACAATGCCTATTCAGGAGGCTAACCTTATCGCCGGTGAATCAAATATTATGTCTGCCATTGCTTCTGAGGGCAGTTCAAAAATCGGTAAAGCCATTACGTCGGGTGTAGCAATTATTGCTGCTTTGTGGATGGTAGGTATCGGCGGCTGGTGGCTTGCACTTGAAATGCAGCAGTCAAACGACAACAAAACACTCAGCGACCCGAACTACACAAGAGCAAAACAGCTTATATCCGATGAAAAAGAGTATAATGATAAACTTAAAAATCTTACCAAAGACCTTGAAATTCTTCCGACTACGGTGGTAAAATCAGCAGATATTGTTGACGAAATGTTCTCTCAGATATTCAATAAGGTAGATGACTATTCCGCTGTATCAGTGGACAATGAAAAAAATTCGCTTTCCGTTACGGTAAATGTTAAAAACTATGACGCTTATGTTGACCTCAGAAACGAAATTATTGACAACGGTTACTTTAAGGTTTCTGATGAATTTTCAGTCAATAATGTAAGCAAAGAAACAGGTGCGTCCGCAAAAGTATATCTTGAAGGCAATATTGCTATGGGTGTCAGTGATGATACAATAGAAAAGGCAAAAGATGAGTTAGCGGATAAAAAAGACGACAACAGTAAGACAACGTCCGAATCATCTTCAAAGGAATCATCTTCAAAGGAATCATCTTCGACGGAATCATCAGCGTCAGATGAAAGCTCAGCAAAATCAAACTAAGTTGAAAAAATAATTATAAAATTATCATCTGATGGGGGTAATAACAAATGGATAACAAACAGCAAATAAATATTCCTAAATATATATGGATTATCGCAGCTATTCTTGTAGTTTGCATAATATTTCTGATTTTTGTACAGGTTCCTTTCTCGAATAAACTGCCTGCATATCAGTCAACTCACGCATCTGCTGTTTCACAGATAAGCCAGTACAATGACTATCTTGCAAGAGCAGACGAGGTTCAGAAAAGCATTGACAATATGAAAAAAGAATATGAAAAAGAAAGCGACAAACTTTTTGTAAATGCGAAAAAGACTTCGGACGATATAAGAACAATGCTCAAAAAACTTGACTATGACCTCTCAACACTTTCAGTACAAAAGGGTGTTGCCGACAAGGAAAAAAGAGTTTCTTCAACAGGTGACCCGCTTTATTCAACAGTTATCACTTTTGATTTTACTGCAACAAAGCAAAAAATGATTGAAACACTGAAATATTTTGAGTCAGAGTCAAATGGTTCATATTATATCAGCCAGCTTTCTCTCAACAAAACAGAAGATAAAACAACCACTGATAAAACATCTGAAACATCAGTAAAATCATCTGCTCAGACTTATGATGTAAGCCTTAAAATGAACCTTTACTACTTCAATCCTGACGCAAAGGTTGTAACACCGTCTGTATCAGGTGCGTCGGGTGCGTCAGGTGCATCAGGTACATCATCAGCCGCATCAGCAGCATAATAAATTTTATTTGAAGGAAAATACAAATGCAATTTTTAAACTATCTGCAAAGTACCGAAGGCATTATCTGGGTTATTGCTTGTATCCCTGTCGGATTTCTGCTTACGGCTCTTGCATATTTTGTAATAAACAAGGTTCCGGCAAAGTGGCTTTGTGATTATAACGAAACGCCGTCAGAAGAACTTCTTAACGGCAAAAGAGTTTTTTACAAAAAATCCGGAATAATTGTTTCCGTCGTTATGTCGCTTGCACTTGCAATGTGCCGTATGCAGTTTGGCAACGGACAGGACATATATTTTATACTTATGGCTGTTATAATGTTTTTTGCCGTTATGATAGCCGCATCTGACTTCAAATATACAATTATTCCCGACCAGTTTACCATAGCTATCGGAATTGCGGGACTTGCACTGAGTACATACGATATTCTTTCGGGCAACAAAATTCTTCACGGTAATTGGTGGTCGCCAATCGTTGGTGCGTTAATCGGTTCTGTTGTTATGATAATCATTGACCTTCTCGGAATGTTGATTTACAAACAGGACGGAATGGGTTTTGGTGATGTCAAGCTGTTTTTTGCCGTAGGTTTGTTTACGGGTTTCCCCGGAACAATTTATGCACTGATAATTTCAATAATCACGGCAGCAATTTGCTTTGTTGTGGTTATACTCATTTCGTCAGGAAAAAGCGGCAGCGGCTCTGACACCGACAGCAACGAAATGGCTGAGTCACCGTCAGACATTAAAGATGAAAATACGGAAAATTCTGAATCTGATACTCAGGAGGATTCGACGGAGGAAACAGATGATTCCGACGGCGAAGTTTCAGGTGGTTCTCAGCTTGCTTTTGGCCCGTATATTGCGATTGCAGTTATTGCGTATTCAGCTTTGTATAACATTATAAATTATCTTGTGGGATTGTACATTAATCTTTTTTAATCTTATTCGGGGGATAAAAATATGAGAGTAAGTACTTTGAAAATCGGACAAATTCTTATAAATTCGGGTGACATTACCGAGGAACAGCTCGAAGAGGCACTCCAAAAGCAAAAAACAAGCAAAAAACGTGTAGCTGATATTCTCATAGAAGATGAAATTGTTACCGAACAGCAGGTTTGCAAAGCACTCGAAAAACAGCTTTACATCCCCTATATTGACCTTGATTCCGTTAAGCTTGACGAGGAGTTGTCGGGGATTCTTCCTGAGGAGATGGCACAGTCAAAGATGGTTCTGCCTATCGAAAAGGAAGGACGATTTCTGACAGTTGCCGTTTCTGACCCGCTGGACTATCAGGGTTTGAAAGATATTTCTATCGCAACCAAAATGAAAGTCAAGCCGGTTATCGCCGAGCCGTCAAAAATTACCGCAAAATTGCGTGAAATGTATGCGGCTCAGAAAGCTATCGATGACGCAAAGGAATTTCTTTCATCACAGCAGACTAAATCAAAGGCACAGATTGAGGCGGAAGAGGCAGCCGCCAACGACGCTTCCGCCAACGACCAGCCTATTATCAGATTTGTTAATAATATGATAGAGGAGGCAATTTTCTCAAAGGTCAGTGATATTCATATTGAGCCTATGGAAAAATGCCTGAGAATCCGTTTCCGTATCGACGGTAAACTTCAGAATTATATGGAAACCAGTCCTGAGCTTATTCCTTCGGTTACCAGCCGTATTAAATTTATCGGTAATATGAACATTGCCGAAAAACGTATTCCACAGGACGGTCGTATCAATTATAAGGTTGCCGGTAAGGAAGTTGACTTCCGTATTTCAGTTCTTCCGAGTATTTTCGGTGAGAAGATAGTTATGCGTATTACAACCTCTCTCGGTATGGAACTCAAAAAAGAAAATATAGGCTTTTTGCCTGAAAATCTTGAAAAATTCAATCATCTTATAAAAAGCAACCGTGGTATTATCCTTGTAACCGGTGCTACCGGTTCAGGTAAATCAACAACTCTTTATACCGCACTTCGTGAAGTTATGAGTGAAGACATAAACATCATTACCGTTGAAGACCCTGTCGAAATGATTGTGCCGGGTATCACTCAGGTTCAGACCAACGAAAAAGCCGGACTTACTTTTGCGGCAGCCCTCAGAAGTATTCTTCGTCAGGACCCTGATATTATTATGATCGGTGAAATCCGTGACGGCGAAACCGCAGGTATTGCGAGTGCCGCCGCTATCACAGGTCACTTGGTTTTGTCAACACTTCATACCTACGATGCACCAAGCTCGGTTGCACGTCTTATTGATATGGGTATCGAACCTTATATGGTATCATCGGCTTTGCTCGGAATTATTGCTCAGCGACTTGTACAACGTTTGTGCAGTAACTGCAAAGAGGCGTATGAACCCGATGAAAACGAACGTAAGGCTCTTGGTATTCCTATGGACGAAAAAATTACACTTTACCGCAAATGCGGCTGTGAAAAGTGCAACAAAAAGGGTTACAAAGGTCGTATTGCCGTTCACGAAGTTATGCTTCTCACTACTACAATAAAACGTGCCATTACAAGCGGAATGGGTACAGAAGAACTTCGTGACCTTGCAATAAAAGAAGGTATGATTCCTATGAAGGAAAATATCAGACGGGACGTGCTTGCGGGTACAACATCTTATGAAATATTTGTTGAAACAACAATTTCAAACGACTGATTAACATTCAGTCTGAAAATCAGCGACGATAAGCCGCCGCAAAAAATCTAAAACAGAACGAGGTAGATTAAAGATGGATTTTTATAGTCTTGTAAAAGAAGCGGTTACCAAGGGTGCATCAGACGTTCACATTGCCTCAGGTAACCATCCGGCATACCGTCTGCACGGTAATGTATTTTTTACCAACGATCCGGCACTTACAGAGGCGGAAGTAACGGCTATCATCAAAGCTGTGCTTAACCAGTCGAGATTTGAAACATTTCTTCAAACAGGTGAGGCGGATGCCGCAGTAGAAATAGGTGAATGTGGACGTTTCAGAGCCAATGCTTTCAGACAACGTAACGGTACATCACTTGTACTCCGTGTTATCAACAGCGTTGTTCCTGAACTTGCGTCACTTAACCTTCCTAACTCAATCAGAAAAACTCTTGACCTTAACTCAGGTCTTGTGCTTATGTGCGGCCCTACCGGTTCAGGTAAGTCAACAACACTTGCCGCACTTATAAATGAAATTAACAAATATAAGAGTAAACATATTATTACCATTGAAGACCCTGTTGAGTTCCTTCATACACCTAAACGCTGTATCATAAACCAGAGAGAAATCGGACTCGACAGCCGTTCATATCCTATGGCACTGAGAGCTGCAATGCGTGAAGACCCTGACATTATTCTCGTCGGAGAAATGCGTGACCGTGAATCCATTCAGATTGCCCTTACCGCAACTGAAACAGGTCACCTTGTTTTCTCAACAGTACATACAGAGGGTGCCGCAAAAACTATCGACCGTCTTGTTGATATTTTCCCGGCAGACCAGCAGCAGCAGATAAGAGTACAGCTCTCAACATCACTTAAAGCGGTTATATCTCAAAGACTTCTTCCCCGTGCAACCGGCGGACGAATTGCCGCATTTGAAATAATGTTTGTTACAAGTGCTATCAGTAACCTTATCCGTGAAAATAAAGTTGCAAACATTCAGCAGTCAATTCAGCTCGGTCAGCAGTATGGTATGATTACTATGCACAAGAGTATTGATAATCTTCTTGCACAGGGTCTTATTACCGAACAGGTTGCAAAGGCTTGGAACTTTGATATTGGCGATACTGACGCAAGAAGATAAGGGGAGTGAACGGTATTGAAGTATAAATATTCGGCATTGAATGCCAGAAACCAGAAAAAAGAAGGTGCCATTGAGGCAGAAACCAAAAATCAGGCAATCAGCATACTGCGTGATAAAGGTCTTATAGTTCAGGACATCAAAGAGGCCGCTGGTTCAGATGAACCCACAAGCATCTGGCAGATGGAAGTGGGCGGAGATATTCATACAAAAAAAATCAAGAAAAAAAGACTTATGCAGCTTATGAACCAGCTTGCTATGATGATGAAAGCCGGTATCAACCTTTCAATGTCAATGCAGATTATGATTGATTCCGAAAAAGATGCAAGTCTGAAAAAAATCCTCAAAGAAATTAACGAGGGACTTTACAACGGTCTTACGCTTTCACAGGCAATGGGCAATTTTGCGGCTTTCCCGAGAATTTACCTCAATATTATTCAGGCGGGTGAAGCAAACGGACGTCTGGATTCGGCTTTTGAACAGTGTGCCTTGATATGTAAAAAAGACCTCGCACTTTCAGGAAAAATCAAAAGTGCAATGATGTACCCTGTATTCCTTATCGTACTTGTTATTGCACTTATTATCGTTCTTACTGTATTCGTTCTTCCTACATTTAAGGGTGTATATGACAGTTTCGACGGTGAACTTCCGGGACTTACACAGGCACTTATGGCATTCTCGGATTTTCTTATTGCTTATTGGTGGCTTGTTTGTATTATTGTTGGAGGCATTGCCGTTGCATTCTATATGCTCAAAAAGAACAGTGCGGAATTTCAGATGTTTTTGGCGAGAGTCGCATTAAAAGTTCCGCTTCTTGGCCCGATTATGCGTCAGAACTCACTTGCACGTTTCTGCCGTCTTATGTCAACTCTTACGGACGCAGGTATTCCTATTCATAAGGCTATGGCTCTCGCAAGAGATGCTGTACCGAATAAATTCGTACAGACACAGATACAGGCAGTAATAAATGATGTACAAATCGGTATTACCATTCACGAGGCAATGGCTAAGCATCCGGTATTTGACCCTATTCTTGTATCAATGATACAGGTAGGTGAAGAATCAGGTATGCTGGGTGACTCTCTCGTAAAAATGGCTGAAATGTTTGAGGCACAGACAGATGAGTCCACAGAACGTCTTACCGAATCTATGACACCTATTATGACAGTTGTTATCGGTCTTGTTGTAGGTGTAGTTGTTGTAGGTATGATTCAGCCTATGTTCGGTATGTATGGTCTTATCGGCAACAGCGGTTCAAGCACTACACCTACTGCATAATAATATTAAAAATATACAGTGGTATAAAGCAAAAGGACAGAAACGGATTTTCTTGTTTCTGTCCTTTTATATATTCTTAATGTGCTATTTATATTATTAGTAGTATATGGTATAAATAGACAAATAATAATGAAAAAATTATGTAAAAAATCTATATGATAAAAAATATAACAAACAGTATTTTAATAATTTGTTAAAATTGTAGAACAAAAATATCTTGAATAGATTTATTTTTATAGTATAATGTAATTAAGAATAACCGTTTATATACTTGATTGTATTGTTGTGATATATGTAAGGAGGTTTTGACAGCTATGAACATTAAAAAGAAAAAGTTCAGGTCGAAAAGAGGTATGACTCTTGTTGAACTTGTAATAGGTATTGCAATAGTTGTAATCGTATTTGCATCAACACTCGGTGCTATGGTCGGAGGATATTCAACAACCGTTAATAATGCTGATGAAAACAAAGTTGCAGCACAAAATGCCGCCACTAATGAAGTTATTATGAGGACGTTAAAGTCGCTTCAATGGGAGAGTGCAGATGACGCAAATGATTGTCTTGATGCCCTCAGAGCAGGAAATCCGGCGTCAGACGATGCGGCGGCAGCAATCAATGCAGCAGCAACAATCTATGCGGCAGACACACATACATATATTGGAATGCAATTTGTTGATTCAGGTTCTTTTCCGAGTGACAGCGTTGACTATCAATATACACTGCTTGAAGCAACAAGTCAGGTTGATGGTAAGGATATTACGGGAACAGTAGTAAAAACAGCAATGAAAACATCAACAAGTGGATTTGTTATAAATGAATCCTTTGCTCCATATCAATAACATTATTAAGAAAGGAGAAGATTTATGAAAAAAGTTAAATCACGCAAAGGTTTTACGCTTATTGAGTTAGTAGTTACGGTTGCGATTCTTTCTATTGTGTGCGGTATGGGTGCGGGAATTTTTTCTATGGTGTTACGTAATTACGGAACAGCTTCATCTGCTGAACAGCAACAGGAAAAAGCTACACAGATTGAAAATTATATTATTACGGCAGCACGTAAAGCAAATGATATAAAATTCCTTGACGCTGGTGCCGGTGATGTAATTCCTTCGGAGAACGGTGATTATCTTTTCTGTGCGGGCGGCTCGACAGATGTACAATACTATAATTATGATGACACTGCAACCTCTCCAAAAAGTTCAACGGTTACTATACCTGGAGTACAAAAACTTACTATAAAACTCAGAAGGCAGAAATTGGATCCGTCAGATACAACATCTGAAAAAAGATTTATGTATCTTGAATATAGGATAGAAATGTCTGACAACTATACCGTTAACGGTTCCGTGGTTTTAAATAATCTGAAATCCGGAACAACATCAGTTATAGGTACAGTATCGTTTGTTGATGAAGTTAAGACCTTTGTTGTTTGTGGAGAAACAAGCGACAAAGCAGTTGTGTTTATGAAGTAACTTAATTTTATTGAAAGGAGTTTTTTGTATATGCAGAAAAAAGTAACTAAAAACAGCAAAAAAGGTTTTTCACTTCCTGCTGCAATGGGTATTACTGCTGTATTGATTATACTTTCAGCGTCACTTATAATTATTGCTGCGAACAGTATATCAACTACATCTACAAGTATAAACAGCAGACAGGCATATCTTAATGTTAAGAGTGCACTTGAATATGCCCAACAATATTATAAGACTAATATATCAAGCATAAATTCCTCAGGAACGGCTACCACTCAATATATGATAATGAGGGATAATGCGGGCGGTACAGTAAATGACGGTGCAGATATTTCAAATGTTGATACCACAGCAGATAAAACTACATACGTTATTGCTGAATATACTCCCGCCTCGGCTCCTGATGTTCCTAAGTTAAAGCTGACGGCATATTCACATTATTCTGATTCTTTCGGTAAAAAAGGACTGACATCTCACCTTTCCGTTACATTGAATGTAGGCAGCGGAAAAGGAACTATAATGATTACCCCTCCTTATAATAAAACCATTGGCGGTGGCGGTAGTACATCACCGCTTTCAAAAAATATTACTTTGAATGTTAGACAGGCTCCCGGACAAAACTGGGCTATGGCATACTATACGTGGACATTTAAAGATGAAGCAGGTGCATATACAGGTACAAGTAGCAGTTATGATATTAAACCGACAATAGATCAGGCAAACACCAATGAAAAAGATAGAGATGGACACAGAAATGTTGTACACCCTGCTGGAAAATGGGTTTCTACGGGCAGTGCAGACAAAATAGGTCCTCCGGCACTTGCAACTGAAAGTGGTAACGGCTGGCTTTCAAGTACATTCTATCCGACAGACGGAAACGTAAATTATTTTAATATCATCTTTGCGAAAAAAGGTGCTGTTCTTAACAATGCTGACGGTACTACAAACGATGATGCACAGACTTGCGAAATGTTCCACCTTTGGTATCTCGACCCGTCAGACAGAAACGTATATTTTGAATTTTTGAATAAAGATATATTCTATTACAAGGGTTCAGGCTGGAACGGCAAGACAAATCTTGAAGAAGATTCTTCCGGAAATCCTAAGGATACAATCCTTGTATATACAAAAAATACAAAAACAACAGTACACTTTAAAGTTAAAGGCGTTGATAACTCGGCAGTTGTTCCTTCTATTTCAGCACCTGTAATCAACAGCGTAACAGTTGGCGGAACTCCTCTTTCCGGCGACAGTTATCTCGGCAGAGGTTCAAGGGCTGTAAGCAATCTCAGAATGACCTACGAGGGCTGTGGTTGGTGGACTGCAAACGTTGAAACCAATGACAACTTTAAAATGGAAGTTACCTATTCCGCATTGGGTGTAAATAATACTGGTATAGTTACAGTTACTCCTAACTCTGACAGTGAGGCGTGGGTATATGCAGACGCTGCATCAGGTACAATACAGTCACGTCTTTCGGAAAGCAATGCAAATATTGCACTTGGTGTTTCTTCCGATTCATATGTAACAATTCACGCAAAATCATACGATACAAAAAATAAGGTAGTTCCTAAGCTGAACTATAAGGACGTTCAACTTAATTCTTCATCAGGAAGAATTAACCTCTATAACAAAATCCTTGAAGCACAGCAGTATAAAGAAACAAATTATACAGAAGAAAGCTATGCTATTTTGAAACGTGTTCTTAACGGTGAGGTTGACAGTGCCGGAAATGTTATTGTTCAGGGTGCTATTGACCTTTATAATGATACAACATTTATCAGCAGTCAGACAGGTCCTACCAGTGCTGAAAAGGTTGCACAGGCAGACGTTAAATATAATGATAAAGTAGAAGAAATTGATAATGCTATCAATGCCCTTATCGCTAAGGTATGCGATGACGATACTTTGGATCTTCTTAAAGACCTTATAAAACAGGGCGATGATATAGTAACCGAACAGACAAATAACGGAAAATATGACAGCTCTTATTATGGTGTATTTATTGCAAGCGGTGGAGCTTATCAGACAGCAAAGGCTATGGATTTGTCAACCGTTACAATAAGTGAAGCAGAAACCCAGATAGTAGATCTTCAAAAAGCAATTGATGATATCAATGCACACGTTCTTGACAGATCACGTCTTGAAGCTCTTATCACCGAAGCGACAACTCTTTCAACAGATACAAAATATGAACAGCCATACAGAGAAGCACTCAAGACAAATATTGCCGGTGCAACTTCTGTATTGAATACCAAGAGTACAACACAATCTGTTATTGATACAGCAGCAAATGGCTTACAGAGAGATATTAATATTGTTAAATCTCACCCGGTTACAGTTTTGGATACATCAAATCTGGCAACTGCTATATCCGCAGCAGATGCTCTCCTTAACAGAACCGAAAAGCTTAACTGCACTGATGAAACCTATAACGCATTACAGGCAGAATGTAATAATGCAAATACGGTTATGACATCAGCAACAACTCAGGCAGATGTTGACAATGAAACAGCTAAACTTGAAAGTGCAATAAAACTCTTTACAGTAGCAAAGCCAAGTGATTCTAACGATGAACTTCTTAAAGATCAAAAAATAAAAGTATGGTTTAAGGGTCTTGACACTTATACATTTACGGTTTATCAGTCAGGTGACGGCAGTCACAGCGGTATAAGCAGTGAAGAAATTAAAAATGATGTTGCCTCAGGTCTTAGCTATACTTATATTAACAGAGAGTTATTCCATAAGATTGATATTACAATCTCAAAAGATGGTAAGGATTATACATCAAATGAAATTTCACTTGATGTTGCCGATAACAATCTGGTTGTCGATTTTGAAGGTACATTTGATGAAACTAATAGTACCTGTACTATTACTGAAAAGAAACTGACAATAATTTATATTGAAGCTCCTGATGATACATCATATTCACCGCTTGTAAAAGTCAACGGTGCAGAAGTTCAGAATGCTGCTGACGTAACATATTTTGCGGCAAAATTTGTATCTGATGAAAATAATCAGGTTGTAATTAACAGCAAATCGGACGGTTCGGGTACAGATACAACCGCATTTAAAGTTTCAGCAGGTCAGTTTATTGTAAGATATAAGACGGATACAGAAGTTGAACTTATCAATGCAAAAAGTATATATCCGATTTATGAAACAACAACTGGATCTTCAACAGGATACAGAATTTCAGGTGCAACAATAGATACTGAAAATCTTATATCACCTGTTATCCTTTCAAATGCTACAAGTAACTATTCAATAGCACTGACCTCATCAACTAAAATAGTTAAGGAAGCAATTGATGTTACACCACCAAGCGGAAAGATGGTTATGGTAGTCGATACAAAGGGTGTAAGTAAGTTAAATGGCAAAACACCGATAGCACATATCTGGGGCGATAAAGGTGATTATGATAAATTCCCCGGCAACGCACTTTTAAGATATGAAGATACAGATTATTATTACACAATAGTTGATGATGATGTTAAAGGTCTTATTATCAGCAGTTCTTATGATGCAAGCGGTAAAAGTAAAGTCGGCGGAAATATAATGCTTACAAGTAAAAAAGCAGGCGACAGATATGTTATGTTGTATCACAATGACCCCGGTAATAACTTTAATAAGACAGCTTATTATCCTAATTCCACATACGCAGTACCGCAAATAGAAAGAAGCGTATATACCGTTGATGTCGGTGATATGACCGCAAGCAATATAACTATGGCTTTTGTTGGCGGTAATAAGGTAAGAATTACTAATAAATCGTATTATGAAACTTATGGTAGCGGAGTTAAGAACAATCAGAACGGTTCCACTAAAATATCCAGCAGCAACCTGTTCGGCGGTAAAGGCGGTAATGCCAACAGTATGAACCGTGTCGGAGATTCTAAGTTAAGTGCTTACTATGACTGGTATGAATTTAAGATTCCTGTTGATAAACTCTCAAATTATACATTTGAAGTCTGTGGACTCGGCAGCGGTTCTGACACGACATATATTCAGCAAATATCACAAGCATACGGTGATGTATGGATTACACTTAACAGTAAGAATAAGTCCGGCAGCGTATATGATGATGTAAGTGTTTATACATTTGACCCTGAAAAGAATCAGATGGAATATGTATATGACGCATCAACTGATAAGACAATAGAAAAAACAAGAATTTACTTTAATATGCCGAGCGGTTGGAAAAATGCAGAAGTATCTGTTTCAGGTTCAGGAGTTCCAACAACATTGTCGTTCACAAACCGTATGTCAAGCTATTCTTCAAATCCGTCAGCAGTAAATTATTACTATGTTGATGTTGATGTAAATACACCGTTTGTTACATTTACCGCAGTAAAAGATGACAATACCGCTTATCAGTGCAGAACATCACTGCAAGGCGGCGATACTGTACTCTTTAATCCTATGCTGAACAGCGGTTACGGTGGTTGGGAAGATTATGTATCTCCTCAGACATGTCTTAAACGTGAAGTGCTTAAAGCACAGACAATGTACTATGGTTCTGTAATCATAGGCAAATATGATGACAACGGTTATGTTGCGGATAATGGCAGTCATACATACAATTATGCTGAACATCTTTATGATGAGTATAAGGCATATACACGTTATAACTTGCCGGAATCTGAGAAACCTGACTCAACCATCTCTATGAAAAAGATTTATTCTTTAGGAGATTCCAGTGCTGACAGTAACTATGTGGCACTTCATCAGTGGCTGACTGCATATGATAATTTGTATTCTGCAATGTCATCAGCAAAGAAGTATATAAAAGATCCTATCACATCATCTATCCACCCGGGTGGCGGTGTATATCCTGAATATAAAAACAGAAACAGTACTCAGCAATATGAAGAAGCAGGTGTAAATACACTTAAATCAAAACTCAAAAATGCAGAAGATAAATATTTAGCTTCTTCTGTTTCGATTGACGATCTTAACACAGCAACTAAAAAACTTAAAGTTGCTATCTCTAACGTTACAGTATCAAGCGAAGGTTCAATAACAGCAATTTTCTATGACGCACAGAGAGATGCTAAGAGAGGTGCGAAAATCGAGATTAAATATACTACATCAGGCGGTATAACTAAAACTGAAACTGTCAGAGATGTAAACGTCGAGGATTTCCCGCTTATAAGAATATTCGATACAAGTATTACAGATGTAGAGTTTTTAGTAAACGGCACGTCCAGAGGTATTGTAAAGGATAAGATGGAAAAAGACTCAACGTGGGTATTTTTGGATTACAGCGGCAGTAAGTACTGGAAAGAGAACACCACTTATACCTATATCACAACAACTACGGATACATTTGAACAGACAGATGCTACTGATGCTTATATAGTAAATATGAAGCATGAAATAGATCTTACTACCGGTGCAGAAAAACCGGAATACAGATCACTGGTTCTTTATTTCAATTATGATACAAATGTAAAACTTGCATCAGGCGAAAGTTTCCAGGTTAAAGCCGGTGCGTATATATTCACTAATGAGGACGCAGGAGATTCAAATTCGCCTTTCTATGGCGGTACATTTAATCTGTACAGTGATAAGTCAAAGGCATACTTTACGAATCCTGTCAACTATGGTGAACTGATAGGTGCAAAAGACGCAGCAACGCTCGGCTGGGTAGATTCAAATGGTGTGCTTAGTGGTACAGCTAAATCAACGGTTAGTTCCATAAATATTACAGCCAGAAATTCTAAGATCGATACATTCCGCAGATACACAAGCTTACAGTCAATGTATTTCAGATATGAAGATAACGATAATCCTTTTGTTATCAAGAGAGAATTTACACTTGCTGCAAAAGATTTTGTTATAGCATCATCTGCAACATTTGACGGTTCAAGTTCACTTGGAGCACACTTCTATCTCAAAAATACAGATACTTCATCAGATAGTCTTAGGGTTGAGTTTAAGTCTGATATTCATGTTAAATACAGAGATAGAACCGGTGAGGAACATTCATTCGCAATTCGTTCGGGTAATTATGAAATTAAAAAGAAAGATTCTACTCAAACATATATTGCGGATTTCTTCGATGAAGACTATTGGAGATCAGAGTTTGTAATGCCTCTTGATGATGAAAGCCGTACTTATGGCAGTGGCGAGATTACATTGACTGATCCTGTTTATTCAGATTAAGCACACATTATCTTCAAGCACATTTTAATTAAAATCTAAAAAACCGGGGAACAGCAGAAATGTTGTTCTCCGGTTTTATCATTATAAATTCAACACAAAAAATGGTACGTCAGAATTTGTTTTTTCTGACGTACCGTTTTTATTCTTTATTTAAACAATTCTTTGACCTTATCAAAGAAACTTGTTCGTTTCTGGTAGTTGTTTTCGTTTGTTGTTGCCTCGTCAAACTGTTTGAGAAGTTTTTTCTGTTCAGAGTTAAGATTGCGTGGAACTTCAACGACAACTTTTACATACTGGTCGCCCCGTCCACGTGAGTTAAGATGGGGAATACCTCTGCCTTTCAGCTTGAATATATCACCGGGCTGTGTACCCTCGTGAACCGTGTAACTTACCCGTCCGTCAAGAGTAGGAACCGTAACCTCGTGACCGAGTGCCGCCTGTGCAAAAGTAATAGGAATTTCGCACCATACGTCGTCGCCTTTGCGTTCAAACAGTTCGTGCTTTTTGACGTTGATATAAACGTGGAGATCTCCGGCAGGGCCGCCGTTAAATCCGCTGTTGCCGTGTCCGCTGACATTAAGTACCTGATCCTGATTGATACCCGCCGGAATTGTTACCGTTACGGTACGGTTTGTACGGATACGACCTGTGCCTGAACATTTTGCACACGGTTTTTCGATAATCTTGCCCTTACCACGACATCTGTCGCAAGTCTGAGCAGTCTGTACAACACCAAACGGAGTACGTTTTTGTGTTGTTACCTGTCCGCTGCCGCCGCAAGCCGGACAGCTTTTGAGCTGTGTTCCGGCTGACGCACCTGTGCCGTTACAGTCCTTACAGGTTTCGACATTCTGGTATGAAACCTCTTTTTTACAGCCTTTTGCGGCCTCCTCAAATGTAATTGTAACGGAAACCTCTGTATCTGCACCACGACGTGGAGCATTCTGATTTCTCTGAGTTCTTCCGCCGCCGAAACCACCGAAAAAGCTGTTGAATATATCGCCTAAATCTATATCCTGACCGAAAGGATTTCCGCCGTAGCCACCGGCACCGGCACCGTAGTTCGGGTCAACTCCCGCAAAGCCGTACTGGTCGTATCTTGCACGTTTTTCTTTGTCGGAAAGAACCTCGTATGCCTCATTTACTTCCTTGAATTTAGCCTCAGCCTCTTTATTGCCTGGATTAAGGTCAGGATGGTATTTTTTTGCCTGTTTACGAAATGCTTTTTTTATCTCGTCGTCAGACGCACCCTTTTGTACTTCAAGCACTTCATAATAATCCCTTTTATCTGCCAAGTAAAATCACCCCAAAAAATAATTAGCGTTATTATATAACCGCAAAAACAGATTTATCAAATAAATAATAATACAATGTGTGCGTCTTTGCAAGAAAAAAGTTATAAAAAATCAAAACAGCGTAACAGGCAGAAACGGTAAAAACCGCTCTGCCTTACACGCCGTATTTAAATAATACGCTTATTATTTGTTATTGTCGTCGTCAACGTCCTTGTAGTCGGCATTATATACGTCGTTTTCTGTTTGAGGAGCCTGTTGCTGTGCTGCACCCTGTGTGGCTGCGTCCTGATAGAGTTTTTCTGAAACGGCATACATAGCCTTTTGAAGTTCGTCCTTTGTTGACTGAATCATATCCATATTGTTCTGTGCAAGAGCTGACTTAACTGCTGAAACCTTGCTGTTGAGGCTGTCTTTATCTTCCTGTGAGATATGCTCGCCGTTCTCGTTGATGAGTTTTTCAACAGCATATACAAGGTTTTCTGCGTCGTTTTTCTTGTCAACTTCTTCTCTGCGTTTCTTGTCGTCGGCAGCATACTGTTCTGCGTCCTTGATAGCCTTTTCTATATCGTCCTTGCTCATATTTGTATTTGAAGTAATTGTGATATGCTGTTCTCTTCCTGTGCCGAGGTCCTTTGCAGATACGTTTACGATACCGTTTGCGTCAATATCGAATGTTACTTCAATCTGCGGAACACCACGCATAGCCGGAGCGATACCGTCAAGTTTAAACAGACCGAGCTGTTTGTTGTCCTTTGCGAACTCACGCTCACCCTGAAGAACGTTTACTTCAACCTGTGTCTGATTGTCAACAGCAGTTGAGAAAATCTGGCTCTTCTTTGTAGGAATTGTTGTGTTTCTGTCGATAATCTTTGTCATAACACCGCCCTGTGTTTCAACACCGAGTGAAAGTGGAGTAACGTCAAGGAGGAGAAGTCCCTGTACGTCGCCGCCGAGAACACCAGCCTGAATTGCAGCACCGATTGCAACACATTCATCAGGGTTAATGCCTTTGAACGGGTCTTTGCCGATAAGGCTCTTTACAGCGTCCTGAACAGCCGGGATTCTTGAAGAACCACCAACCATAAGAACCTTGTCAATTTCATTGATTGAAAGACCTGAGTCTGAAAGTGCCTGACGAACAGGACCCATTGTCTTTTCAACAAGGTCAGAAGTAAGTTCATTGAATTTTGCTCTTGTAAGTGTGTAGTCAAGGTGCTTAGGGCCTGTTGCGTCAGCTGTGATGAACGGAATGTTAATCTGAGCTGTTGTTATGCCTGAAAGTTCGATTTTAGCCTTTTCAGCCTCATCTTTAAGACGCTGCATAGCTGTCTTGTCGCCTGAAAGGTCAATGCCTGTATCGCTCTTAAAGCTCTGTACAAGCCAGTCAATAATCTTCTGGTCGAAGTCGTCGCCGCCGAGGTGGTTGTTGCCGGCTGTTGCAAGAACTTCCTGAACACCGTCGCCCATTTCAATGATAGATACGTCGAATGTACCGCCGCCGAGGTCATAAACCATTACTTTCTGGTCGTTTTCCTTATCAACACCGTATGAAAGGGCAGCGGCAGTAGGCTCGTTGATGATACGCTTTACATCAAGACCTGCGATTTTACCTGCGTCCTTTGTTGCCTGACGCTGAGCGTCTGTGAAATATGCCGGAACAGTGATAACAGCCTGTGTTACTTTTTCGCCGAGATAAGCCTCTGCGTCAGCTTTCAGCTTTGAAAGAATCATTGCTGAAATTTCCTGTGGTGTGTATTCCTTAGTGTCGATTTTTACTTTGTAAGCTGAACCCATTTTTCTCTTGATTGATGAGATTGTGTGGTCAGGGTTAGAAACTGCCTGACGTTTAGCAACCTGTCCTACAAGTCTTTCGCCGTTCTTTGCAAAAGCAACAACTGACGGAGTTGTTCTTGAACCTTCTGCATTAGCAATAACTACCGGCTCGCCGCCTTCAATAACTGCTACACATGAGTTTGTTGTACCAAGGTCAATACCTATTGTCTTTGACATAATAAATTCCTCCAATAAAATTATTTTTATTTTTTCTTTAATTTATTTATGCGGCATTTGCCGCTTTATGCTGTTTAGTTTGAAATCTGAACCATTGCGTGACGTATAATTTTATCGCCGATTTTGTAGCCTTTCTGATAAACCTGTACAATATGGTCTTCTTCAAGTTCGTCATCGTCAATTCTTGCTATTGCGTTGTGAAGTTCGGGATTGAACTCCTCGCCACGTTCGCCAAATTCCGTTACATTAAGCTGTTTGAGTGCGTTTTGCAGCTTTTGTTCAATCATTTCAAGACCTTTTTTGAAATCGTCCGAAACGTCGGCACTTGATGCCATTGCAAGAGCGAAATTATCGACAACCGGCAGAAAAGCCTCAACCGTTGCGGCAACAGCATTATCATAAGTTGCAAGTTTTTCCTTTTCGGTACGCTTGCGGAAATTATCGTACTCAGCCGCCATTCTCAGAAACTGGTCTTTCTGGGTATCGTATTCCTTTTTCAGCTTTTCGTAATCGGAATCCGACTGCTTGTCATTTACTTCTTTGGTTTCTTCTTTTTCTGCTGTCTGTTCAGCAGATGTATTTTCTTCTTTTTCAGCAGCCTCATTTGCCTCAGGCTTTGTTGTTTTCTTTTTAGGCAAAACTTATTCTCCTTTCTTTACACCAAAAGCGGTGCGTCAGAGCATTGTTCTGACATTATTATATACAAAACAGACGAGTGAATAATTCATTCGCTGTCAAGAAGCTCGTTCAGCAGTGTTCCCACCGTATGAGTTGTATATTCCAGCGTGGAAATAATTTTCGGATAGTTCATTCGCACCGAGCCTATAAGTGCCAATGCACCCGAACATTCAGGTGACGCAGTGTAATGCGTTGTAATTATACTAAGGTTTTCAAGTGCCGGATTCTGCAATTCACTTCCGAGAATAACATTGACCTTTGAATTGTTCATCATAAGTATCTTTGAAAGTTCGGCAGAATGTCCGAGAAACTCCATAACCTTTTTTGCGTCGGTCGGATTAAGTTCCGGCATTACAAGAAGATTTGACTGACCTTTGATTGCAACATTGGTTGACGCAGCCTCCTTTGCCGCATCGTGTACGGCAAGAAGAACATTCGGCATAAACATTGACATTTCACCGAGTGAAACGGCGGTTGTCTGCATAAACGCAGGAGTTACACCTGTCACTCGCATATTTGCAAGACGTTCATTCAGAACCTTGTCGAAAATACCGATTATTTCCGGTGTTATGACGAAATCACATCTGAAAAGTTTGGTTTTTACCGAACCCGTTGATGTAATAAGGACAACCATTGCGGTGTGCTTGCCGGTCTGTACAAATCTTACACGCTTTATAACCGCCTGTTCGCCCGACGGTGACGCTGCAAGTGCTGCACAGTGCGTTATGCGTGACAGTGTATATGCAGCTTTTTCAAGCAGATGTTCGGGAGCGTCAGCACTGAGATAAAGCGAATCATCTATTAAGCTTTGTTCCTGTTTTGTGAGCGGTGTAAGTTTCATCAGCCTGTCGAGATAAACCCTGTAACCAAGATTAGTCGGTACTCGTCCCGATGAAGTATGTGTTTGTTCCAGAAGTCCGAGTGACGCAAGTTCCGCCATATCGTTTCGGATTGTCGCCGGTGATACGCTAAATTCAAGCACATCACACAGTGTTTTTGAACCGACCGGTTCGCCTGTTCTGATAAAAGCCTCAACAACCGCTTCAAGAATTTTCATTTTTCTTTGAGCAGGTTCCATTCAAGCCACCTCTCTGTTAGCACTCTCAGTGTCTGAGTGCTAATCTATTTATAATTTACCATTACAGAGCCAAAATGTCAATATCAAAATTGTAAAAATATTGTTACCTTATTCATAAAAATTAAACAAATTTCCATTTATTGAGTTTACAGACCCTAATAATAAACAGGTGCGTCAGAAAAATCAGTTTTCTGACGCACCATTTTTCGTTTATTCAGAAAATAGCCATAACAAGCATAACAATACCTGTTACGACAGCACCGACAATAAGTACAGCCGGTATTGTACAGCCAAGACAGCAACCGCCGTTTTGTCTGTAACCGTTTCTTCGTGGCGGTGGCGGCGGTCTGTGTCCTCCACCGAATCCGCCTCCACCAAATCTGTCGTGTGGCGGCGGTGGCGGTCTGTGACCTCCGCCGAATCCGCCTCCACCAAATCTGTCGTGTGGCGGCGGCGGTGGTCTGTGACCTCCGCCAAATCCGCCTCCAAAATTTCTGTCGGGCGGCGGATTTCCCATACGCATATTGATTACCTCCCTTGTTGTATATATTTTTTGAATATAGTTTCAGCCTGTTTGCTGTTCTCTATTATTTCGTTTTTAAGGCTGTCAATGCTGTCAAATTTCTTTTCGGCACGAATATGCTCAATAAATCTGACATCAATTTTTTCGCCGTAAAGGTCGCCGCCGTTATAGTCGGGCAGCCACGTTTCGATAAGTACACATTCAGAGCCAACCGTTGGCTTTATGCCGACATTCGTAACACCACAGTATAAAGTTCCGCCGACATTCACAGCCGACGCATATACTCCGAATGACAGATAAACCAATCCGTCAGGAAAACGCTGATTTAGCGTTGGTGTACCCATATTACGTCCTAACTGTCGTCCGTGAATTACAGGCAGACAAAAGCCGTATTCGTGTCCGAGCATTTCATTTACAGATGTAATATCACCGTCGGCAATACTTTGTCTTATTCGTGTTGAGCTTATCGGCATACCGTTGAAGTCGATTGAGTGTTGAGTTGTAACGGTAACTCCCTGTTTTTCGCACAGTTTATGGAGAATATTTCCATCACCTTTGCCGCCGTTGCCGAAATGATAATTAAATCCGCATACAGCGTGTTTTGCATTAAAGCAGTCAATCAGAATTTTATTTATAAAATCCTCAGCGGAAATATCTTTTATACTGCAAAAATCTATGAGATATACCTGTTCAATTCTGAGCTTTTCAAAGACGGCAAGTTTTTCTTCAAGTGTAATAATTCTGCCGATTTTTTTGCCTGTAATCACTTCACGGGGACTTTGCAGCATTGTAAAAACTGTCGGAACAAGATTATTCTGCTTTGCATATTCTGTTGCATTGCCGATAACAGCAATATGTCCACGATGAACACCGTCAAAAAATCCGAGTGCGATTGATGTAGGTTTTTCGGAATGTTTCAGTTCTCTTATCACTTGCATAGTATGTCACCGTAAAATTAAAATCTCTTTTTTATTGAAAGTTCCTGTTTTTCGGTATTTACAACACCAAGTCCGAGGAAAGTCCTGTCACTGCCGTAAACTCTGTATAATGTGCCGTCAGCAACGTCTGAAAGTCCGTGAAGTCTTGACAGCATAAGACCGCCGCCGTTACCGAAACGCACAGCTTGCTTTTCGGTAATATATACGCTCTCATAGCACGAAAAAACACTGTCAACAGGGCGGATATACTGCATTATATCATCACTGCCGCCAAGATTGCGTAATGTGTCAATAGTTATTGCGTCATCAAGCGTAAAACCACAGGCTCTTGTTCGTCTTAATGCAGTCATAACACAGCCACAGCCAAGTTTTTGCCCTATATCATCGCATATAACACGAATGTATGTTCCTTTTGAACAGCTTATTGTCAGTGTACCGCACTGTTTTTCCTCGTCAAAGGAAGTCAGTTCAAGTTTTGAAATATTAACAGGACGTTCCTCACGTTCAACGACAATGCCTTTTCTTGCAAGCTCATAAAGCCTTACTCCGTCCTTTGAAACAGCGGAATACATAGGCGGTTTTTGCATAATATCCCCACGAAACAGCGGCAGAATGTTTTCTATCTGTTCAGCGGAAACACACAAACTGCTTTCGCCGAGAACTTTTCCTGTTATGTCAAGAGTATCGGTTGTAATTCCGAGTTTAAATTCCGCACAGTATTCCTTGTTGCTGTCGGGGAGAAGTACCTGTGCTTTTGTCGCACTGCCGAGCAAAATCGGGAGAACACCTGTTGCCATAGGGTCGAGTGTTCCCGTATGACCTGTTTTCTTTTCGTGCAGAGTTTTTCGCACAACGGCAACAACATCAAATGATGTAAAATCCGTCGGTTTGTCTATTACTAAAATTCCGTTCATAGTCCTCTTTCTGTTTCAGCGGTTGCCGCCTGAATCATTTTATTTTTTGCGTTTTCGTATCCGCCGTCAATAACACAGCCAGCCGCCGCCCTGTGACCGCCGCCACCGAAGTTTGCACATATTGCCGAAGCGTCTATATCGTCAGATGTACGCACGGAAAATTTATAAATTCCGTTTTCCTTTTCACGCATAGTAATTCCGACCTTAACTCCCTCAATCTGTCGTGGAATTGCCGCAATACCCTCGGTGTCGCCGTCAGTTGCACCAGTATCTTCAAGCATTTTTTGTGTAAGGCAGACTAATGCACCCTGTCCGTCAGCGAAAAATTCCATAGTGTCAAGCACCATACGTTCAACTTCAATTCTTGCCCTTGACTTTGTGTCGAACATAATTCTGTTTATTGTGCCGCTGTCAGCACCACATTCTATCATATCTGCCGCAATTCTATGGGTTTCAGCCGTAACATTAGTATAGCGGAAACAGCCTGTGTCAGTGCAAACTCCTGTAAATACCGCATTTGCGATATTCTTATCAATCCTGACATTCATAAGTTCAAGAAGTTTTTTAATAATTTGTGCCGTTGCCGCCGCAGTAGGTTCAACATAGCTTTTTTCGGCAAAATCCGTATTTGAACCGTGGTGGTCAATACAGAGATTTATTTTGTCGGCATATACGGACAGTTTGTCGCCGAGTAACTGAGTGTCGGCAACATCTGTGCTGACAATGAATTTTACATCAAAATCCTGTGACGGTGCATTGTCAACTATATAATTGTATTTTTTGGAAAATTCATCACTGCATACAACATTAGCTTTTTTGCCAAGCTGACGCAGTCCCATACAAAGAGCGTAACCCGAACCGATTGTGTCGCCGTCGGGGGATTTATGAGTGAGTATAAGAATATTATCCTGTGACAGCAGAATTTCTGCCGCTTCATTCAATGTTATCTTCATTTTGTTCTTCCTCTTGCTGTGCTTTCTGTCGTTCTTCATTTTTGTGTTCAATGTCGTTGAGTATTCTTGAAATATTTGCACTGTATTCTATCGAATCGGTAGCCTCAAATGCAAGTGCCGGTGCATAACGCAGTTTAAGCCGTACACCGAGTTCACGACGTATGAATCCTGAGGCGTTTTTGAGTGCCTTTACAGCCTCTTTTGCTGTGTCAAGACTGTTCATTGAACTGATATATACTTTGCAGTACGACAGGTCGTGTGCCATATCGCACCTTACAACGCTGATAATTCCGTTATGCAGACGAGGGTCTTTCATTTCACGCAGAATTGCCGTCAATTCACGCTGGATATCCTCTGAAACACGGTCTGCTCTGTGATTTGCCATATATTTTTCCTCCGTAGATAAATCTGAAAATGTTTTGTGTTATTTTACTGTTCTGATTGATTTGTAGTAATCTGATACATTTAGTTCAGTACCGCTTTTCAGACGGCTTAAAGCAAAATCGCATACATAAGCCTTTCTGCCGTTTACGTCTAATGCCTTGCCGTTTTCTGTATCAATCCATTTTCCGCCGATATTTGAGATTATAAGAAATCCCAGATATGCACCGGCTTTTTTTGCGATATTGCCGCTGTTTTCATCAAGAAAATTTTCCTGTAAAAATCCCCTGTTGAGTGCGTCAAACACTTCTTCAAGCCTTGAAACCGAGCTTTCATCATTATCAAGCTTTATATCAAAGGTTTTTCTTACAAACCTTATGAAATCAAGTGCATTTCCGAGCATAACAAGGTCAAGGGTTGCAAGGTCGGTATTTCCGCTTTTGATAAGTTCATACTGTTCCTCGTAATATTTTTCAAGCTGTGCAATATCGGCTGAGTAGTTTATTGTCCTGCTGCTTTCATTGTCAAGACGCTTCATAAGAATCACCGCTTTCCCGTAAATTTTAGTATAACCATATCATAACATATTTTCAAAGATTTTTGTATAGTTTTTTTAAAGGATTTACGAACATTCGGAGAAAATTAAAAAATTGTTTGCTTGACATAAAAACATAACTTTAATATAATATTAAGTATTAGTATTTATGAATAAAGGTGGTTTTGTTTATGGCAAAGCAAATTGTGCTTACAGACGAAAGCTTGAAAAAATATGAAGAAGAACTTGAATATTATAAAACGGTCAAAAGAAAAGAAAATGCCGAAAAACTGAAAGAGGCTCGTGCACAGGGCGACCTTTCCGAGAATGCCGAGTATGACGCTGCAAAAGATGAACAGGGTATGATCGAGGCAAGAATAATGGAACTCGAATCTATGCTCAAAAATGTAAAAGTCATTGATGAGAGCGAACTCACAAACGAAACTGTTCACGTCGGCTCAAAGGTAAAGGTTCACGACTGTGACCTTGACGAAGATGAAGAATATCAGATACTGGGTTCAAAAGAGGCTGACCCATTCAACGGAAAAATTTCTGACGAATCACCTGTCGGTGCGGCACTTCTGGGACACGCTGTGGGAGATACAGTTGATGTTGAAACACCTGAGGGAACAATTCAGTTCAAAATTCTTGAAATTTCAAAATAATCACTATTTTAAAGCTGAAAGGAAGACATAAATGGGAGAAAAGACAGAACAGCAACAGGACACCAAAGGCTTGCTCAAAGTAAGACGTGAAAAACTTGCGGAACTTCAATCAAGTGGCAACGACCCTTTCCTTATAACAAAGTATGATGTAACACATCACAGCCAACAGGTTAAAGATAATTTTGAAGAACTTGAAGGCAAAAGCGTTTCCATTGCTGGACGTTTGATGTCAAAAAGAGTAATGGGTAAAGCGTCTTTTTGTCACATTCAGGATTTACAGGGAACTATTCAGTCATATGTTGCAAGAGATTGCATAGGCGAGGAAGAATACAAACTGTTCAAAAAAATGGATATAGGCGATATTGTCGGACTTAAAGGCGAAGTTTTCAAGACTAAAACAGGCGAAACTTCAATTCACGCATCAGAAGTGACACTGCTTTCAAAAAGTCTGCAAATTCTGCCCGAAAAATATCACGGTCTTACAAACACAGACACACGTTACCGTCAAAGATATGTTGACCTTATTATGAACGAAGAAGTAAAGGACACCTTTATAAAGCGTTCAAAGATTATAAGTGCAATACGCAGATACCTTGACACACAGGGCTTTATGGAGGTTGAAACTCCTATGCTTGTTGCAAATGCGGGCGGTGCATCGGCAAGACCTTTTGAAACACATTTCAACGCACTCGATGAAGACCTTAAACTTCGTATTTCACTTGAACTTTATCTTAAAAGACTTATTGTCGGCGGACTTGAAAAGGTTTACGAAATAGGTCGTGTTTTCCGTAATGAAGGTCTTGACACAAGACACAATCCTGAATTTACCCTTATGGAGCTTTATCAGGCATATACTGATTATCACGGAATGATGGATCTTACCGAAAATCTTTACCGTTATGTTGCACAGGAGGTTCTCGGTACAACAAAGATTACCTATAACGGTATAGAAATGGATCTTGGCAAGCCGTTTGAAAGAATTACAATGGTTGACGCTGTAAAGAAATACACAGGTGTTGATTTCAATGAAATTCATACTCTTGACGAGGCGAGAGCCGTTGCAAAGGAAAAGGGTGTTGAATTTGAGGAAAGACATAAAAAGGGCGACATTCTCAATCTGTTCTTTGAACAGTTCGTTGAGGAACACCTTATTCAGCCTACATTTCTTATGGATCACCCTGTTGAAATTTCGCCGCTCACAAAGAAAAAACCTGACAATCCTGAATATGTTGAGAGTTTTGAGTTCTTTATGAACGGCTGGGAAATGGCTAATGCTTATTCCGAGCTTAACGACCCTATTGACCAGCGTGAACGCTTTAAGGCACAGGAAGAACTTCTTGCACAAGGCGACGAAGAGGCAAACCACACAGACGAGGACTTCCTCAATGCTCTTGAAATTGGTATGCCACCAACAGGCGGTATCGGATTCGGTATTGACCGTATGTGTATGTTGCTTACTGATTCACCGGCAATAAGAGATGTTTTGCTTTTCCCGACAATGAAATCCGTCGATAAGTAAAAGCCGAAAAATAGAAAATTGATTTACAAACAATGGGCAGTCCGGTAACGGATTGCCCATTTTAAAATAGCAAATAAATCTTGTGTGAGAATAATATATTTCTTATCATATAGCAACAAAGAGTTGCTTGGTTTTGGGAAAAGATATTGATATAATATATCTAAGAGGTGATTATTACGGAAACAAAAAATATTATCTTTGAACTCAGAACCAAAAAAGGATTAACTCAGGACGAGCTTGCAGAGCAAATTTTTGTTACACGACAGGCAGTATCCCGTTGGGAAAACGGTGAAACCGTACCAAATACAGAAACTTTGAAATTGTTATCAAAGTTGTTTGATGTTTCAATCAATACACTTTTAGGTTCTCCACGAAAACTGATATGTCAGTGCTGTGGTATGCCACTTGATGACTCCACTATAAGCAAAGAAACAGATGGAACATTTAATGAAGAATACTGTAAGTGGTGTTATGCTGACGGCAAATATACATACACAAGTCTTGAAACATTGATTGATTTTTGTGTTGAAAATATGTCAAACGAAAAATTTCCGGCAGAACAGGTGCGGGCTTATCTTGAAGAACAGCTACCAAAGCTTAATTACTGGCGGCAGTCAAAGTAATGTGATAAATTGCTGATTTATAGAAGTGAATTAACCCTCTGAGAGAAGATATACAGTCTTTTCTCAGAGGGCATTTTTTGTTTTGACTATATCTTAAACTGGATGGAACATTCTTTCGGCGGGTTCCTTTCTTATTTTGGAATTTTTATCGGGACTTTTATCTTCGTTTGGCTTGCCCAGTATCTGTGCTGGAAACGTAAAGTTAAGGAAATGAATGATTGCATAAAAAACAACTGAGATAAAAACTATAAGTGGTGAACTGACTAGCGACTTCAAATTTATCTGATTGAATGAACCCTCTGAGAAAAGACAATCTTTTCTCGGAGGGTATTTTTTTGTCGTTATTACGGGGGATATATGTTTTATATGTGACCTTTGTAATAATCAATATAAATAAATAATATTATGGAAATAAAATGTGCGTGTGTACAAACATAGTAAACATATCAAAATAATAGGTAAAAACCTATTGACAAAATTTATATCCGAGAATATAATAAAGCTACTTTAAAACATACAAAACATACCAATTTAGTATGTTTTAGAAATGCCGATACCGTAAGGGTAGAATATGGATTGGCATAAATTCAGAAAGGCGGTGTTCAGAATGTCTTACATATTATTGAAACATTTTGTATCTGTACTGCGGAATAATTGGAGAAACGGACGAATGTGCGGATTTGTATGCACATCAACGGGAGGAATTTCATACTGTTGACGTATGATTCAAACAGAAAAAATCCAATTATTATAAAGAGAGGTCATTAAAATGAAAATATCAAAAAAATCAGTTTTATCTTTAATATTATCAGCAACACTCACACTTACAACAGCAGCGGTTTTTACAGGCTGCGGAAATAAATCCGATAACGCTGCCACCGCCGCAGACCAGTCGTCACAGGAAAAAGTTACAATAACAAATGTTTCTTATGACCCGACCAGAGAACTTTATGCGGCATATAACGAAATTTTTGCAAAACACTGGAAAGAAGAAACAGGACAGGACGTTGAAATAACACAGTCACACGGCGGTTCAGGTAAACAGGCTCTTGAAGTTGCCAACGGTCTTGAAGCCGATGTAGTAACTCTTGCACTTGAATATGATGTAAAAGCCGTTCAGGACGCAGGGCTTATTGAGGACGGTTGGGTTAGTGAATTTGATAAGGACAGCTCTCCTTACACTTCAACAATAGTTTTCCTTGTACGAAAAGGCAATCCGAAAAATATAAAGGACTGGGACGACCTTGTTAAAGACGGTGTCGGAGTTATTACTCCTAATCCGAAAACATCAGGCGGTGCAAGATGGAACTACCTTGCGGCGTGGTCTTATGCCGACAAGCTCTACAAGGGTGACGAAACAAAGATAAAGGATTTTATCAAGAAACTTTATCAGAACGTACTTGTGCTTGATTCGGGTGCAAGAGGTGCAACAACAACATTTGTAGAAAACGGACAGGGAGATGTCCTTATTGCGTGGGAAAACGAGGCTTATCTCTCTATTCAGGATAAGCCTGACGACTACGAAATAGTAACTCCGAGTATAAGTATTCTTGCTCAGCCGTCAGTAGCGGTAGTTGATTCCGTTGTTGACAAAAGAGGAACAAGAAAGGTTGCCACAGAATATCTGAAATATCTGTATTCCGACGAGGCACAGAGAATTGCCGGTGACAATTATTATCGTCCGTCAAATGAAAAAATCCTGAAAGAATATTCAGATACATTTGACCTTAACATTAACCTTGCAACAATCAAGGATTTCGGCGGCTGGGATAAAGCACAGAAAACACATTTTGCCGACGGCGGAGTCTTTGACCAGATTTATGATAAGAAATAAGGTGCAGTAATGAGAAAAAAGGCAAACAAAAGAGTAATTCCGCTGTTCGGATTATCTATGGGAGTTACGCTTACAATACTCAGTCTTATAGTTCTTATACCACTTGCCTCTCTGGTGATATTCACCGCTCAGATGAGCTGGGACGAAATAATAGCAGTAATCACCCGTGACAGAGTGATTGCGAGTTTTGAGGTAAGTTTCCTGACATCGTTCATTGCGTCGGTTATCAATGCTGTAATGGGTGTTGTAATTGCCTGGGTTCTTGTACGGTATGATTTTCCGTTCAAAAAATTGCTTGACGGTATGATTGAACTTCCGTTTGCCTTGCCTACGGCGGTAGCGGGCATTGCACTTACATCATTAACTGCTGACACAGGACTGATTGGCAGTTTCTTTGCAAGATTCGGAATACATATAGCATATACACGCATAGGCATAACGGTTGCACTGGTATTTATAGGCATACCTTTTGTAGTGCGTTCCGTTAAGCCGGTTCTTGAAAAGCTGGATTCAACCTATGAAGAAGCGGCTGGTGTGCTTGGTGCAAGCAGAACAAAGATTTTCTGGAAGATAATTTTTCCTGAAATAAGACCGGCAGTATTTACGGGATTCGGTCTTGCATTCGGCAGATGTCTTGGCGAATACGGCAGTGTTGTTTTTATAGCCGGCAATAAGCCGTTTGAAACCGAAATTACTCCGCTTATCATTATGTCGGAGTTACAGGAGTACGACTATTCAAGTGCAACAGCTATTGCCCTTGTTATGCTTGTTGCGTCATTCCTTATACTTTTTCTTGTAAACATCATTCAGTCAAGAAACGCAAAAATTATGAAGGGAGGCTGATACTATGCACGAAGATACAAAGGGTTCAAAGTTTCTGAAATGGTTTTTAATCGGTATAAGCATACTGTTTATTTTCGTTATGCTGGTACTGCCTCTTATTACCGTTATAACTGAATCGTTAAAAAAAGGAATAGAAACCTACTGGGAGGCAGTCAGTGACGAATATACCGTCAAGGCGGTTTTGCTTACCGTTGAGGCAACATTGTTTGCGGTAGTTATAAACACAGTATTCGGAGTTTTTGCCGCATGGACAATTACAAAATTCCGTTTCAGAGGAAAAAAGGTTCTTACAACACTTATTGATGTTCCTGTAACGGTTTCTCCGATTATAGCCGGTCTGATTTTTGTTCTTACATACGGCAGACAAAGTATTATCTATCCGTTTTTACAGGATATGGGTATTCAGGTTGTGTTTGCCGTACCCGGAATTATACTTGCAACGGTATTTGTAACATTTCCATTTATTTCAAGAGAACTTATTCCGGTGCTTGAAGCACAGGGAACGGACGAGGAGGAAGCGGCGGCACTTATGGGTGCAAACGGATTCACGATTTTCAGAAAAATCACTTTTCCGCATATAAAGTGGGCTTTGCTGTACGGTATTGTGCTTTGTGCGGCAAGAGCAATGGGTGAATTTGGTGCCGTGTCCGTTCTGTCGGGACATTTAAGAGGAAAAACCAACACACTGCCTTTGCACGTTGAAATTCTGTTCAATGAATTTAAATATGTTCCGGCTTTTGCGGTAGCGTCAATACTTGTTATGATGGCGATTGTCATACTGATTATAAGAAGCGTTGTGGAATATAAAGGAAAGAAGGATGCCTGATGTATGTTGAACTTAAAAATATCAACAAGCAATTCGGAAATTATAAAGCATCGGATAATGTAAGCTTTGGCATAGAAAAAGGCAGACTTATCGGTCTTCTGGGGCCCAGCGGCAGCGGAAAAACAACAATTCTGCGTATGATTGCCGGTCTTGAAACTCCCGACAGCGGCGAAATCATAATTGACGGAAAAGTTGTCAATAATACTCCGGCAAGCAAGAGGGGCATAGGCTTTGTATTTCAGAATTATGCTTTATTTCGTTATATGACGGTCTATGACAATATAGCCTTTGGTCTGAAAATTCAGAAAGCAGACAAAAAATATATTGATGAAAGAGTAAAGGAACTTATTTCGCTGACAGGACTCAAAGGACTTGAAAAACGTTATCCGAGTCAGCTTTCGGGCGGACAAAAGCAAAGAGTGGCGTTTGCCCGTGCCCTTGCACCTAATCCGAATCTTCTTTTGCTTGATGAACCTTTTGCCGCCATTGACGCAAAAGTAAGACAGGAACTGAGAAGTTGGCTTAAAAATATGATTGAAAAGCTGGGAGTTACAAGTATTTTTGTTACTCACGATCAGGACGAGGCTATTGAAGTAGCAGACGAAATCATAATCACAAATAAGGGCAGAGTTGAGCAGATGGGTACTCCGCTTGAAGTTTATCAGAATCCGAAAACCGCCTTTACAGCGTCGTTTTTCGGTCAGCCGTCAGAAATATCCGACTATGGAATATTCAATACATTTGAAAAGATTGATAACTATGACAAGGTGTATATCCGTCCCGAATTTCTGAAAGTGACAAAGAAAGATGAGGAACAAAAATACTCCGAGTCCTCTGTTGAAGGTGTTGTTGAAAAAACTTTGTTCAGAGGCAACAACATTGAAATTCAGCTACGTGTGAACGATAATATTTTGTTTGCAAGGAGAGGTCTTGACGAGCCGCCTGTTTCCGTTGGTGAAAAGGTCAATGTGTTTGTTTACAGAATACTTGTTGCACAGGGCGAAAAGGCTTATTTATTACAAAATAAGGCTATAAAGGAAGAATATGTTGTAATATGAATATATATAAAGGGACTGACAAAGTGCAGCCCCTTTTTTATTATATGTCGCTTAATAAAAAAGCGTCGGATTGTCCGACGCACTTTTTATATATAATACATTAACTGTTCCTGACTTTCGTCAACTGCCTGTCGATAATGGTCAACAAGCTGTGCAAGTGTAAGCTGTTTTGCGTATTCCTGCATAAAATCCGTCATTTTGTCCCAAACATATACATCAACGGTTTTAAAAAGTAAAGAATCATACTGTGTAGAAAAATCAGCACAGCTCAGTATGGTAAGGTCGAGAGCGTCAATTATTTCTTTCAGGGTAATTTTATCGGCGGGTCTGGTTATGACATATCCGCCCTTTGAGCCTTTAAGTCCTCTTATAAGTTTTGCCTGACGTAAAACAGTGAGTATCTGTTCGAGATATTTGCCCGAAATATTCTGACGTTTGGCGATACTGTCAACGGTGTCCGTTTCGTGATTTTCAGAATATATCGCAATATCAATCATAGCAATTATGCCAAATTCAACTTTTGTTGAGATTTTCACTTTTTCAGCCTCCTTATACATATAAAACATATCTGATTAGTAGTATATCAACTGGCGGAAAATTTCTCAATGCTCAAATTTACAAAAAATATCCCAATAACCTACCAAAATACTATGTAATACAACGAAAATATATAAAACCTATTGAAATACTATGTAAAGTGGGTTATAATATCGTTGCACATTGAAAATATGACAAATTATGCAATATATAACAAAGTCGGGCAGGTGACATTATGAAATTCAACACAGCGTTGCTGCATAACAATTTTCAGTCGGAATCGTCAACGGGAGCAACCGTGATGCCGGTATATCAGGTAAGTGCATTTTCGCACGATTCCCCCGAAACTCTTGAAAAAATATTCAACAATAAAGCACCGGGTTTTGCCTACTCACGAATAAGCAACCCTACGGTTGATTCGTTTGAAAAGCGTATAGCCGCACTTGAAAAAGGCATAGGTGCCGTTGCCTGTTCTTCGGGTATGGCGGCGGTTACAATGTCACTTCTCGGTATTCTTAAATCAGGTGATGAAGTCATAGCCGGTTCGTCACTTTTCGGCGGAACGATTGACCTGTTCGGCGACTTGAAGGCTTTCGGGATAACAACAAAATTTGTTGATGATTTTACTACGGAAGAAATTGAACCGCTTATTACAGAAAAAACAAAGGCGATTTTTACGGAACTTATCGGAAACCCAAGACTTGATGTCGTTGATATTGAAAGTGTTTCATCACTTGCACACAGATATGGTATTCCGCTTATTATCGACAGCACAACGGCAACACCGTATCTTATTCACCCGATTGATTACGGTGCTGATATAGTGGTTCACTCAACGTCAAAGTACATAAACGGCAGTGGAGATGCAATAAGCGGTGTGATTATCGACAGCGGCAATTTTAAATGGGACGGAACAAAGTATGATTTTGCTGTAAAATACAAAAAGTACGGAAAATATGCCTATCTCACAAATCTGAGAAACGGTATATGGCGAAACGTCGGTTGTTGTCTTGCACCAATGAATGCTTTTCTTAACTCGATAGGTCTTGAAACGCTCGGATTAAGAATGGAAAGGCTGTGCGACAACGCATTGAGGCTTGCGGAATTTCTGAGTGGTTTTGATGATATTGAAGTAAATTATCCGGCACTGCCTGACAACAAATATTATCCGCTTGTCAGAAAACAGTTCAAAGGCAAGGGCGGTGCAATTCTTACAATAAGAACAGGCAGTAAAAAACGTGCATTCAGTCTTATGAACAATCTGAATATTCCGCTTGTCGCAACAAATATAGGTGATGTCAGAACCCTTGTTATTCACCCGTCAAGCACGATTTATGCACATTCTTCCGAACAGCAGAAAATCAGTGCCGGAGTTTATGACGATACTATCAGAATAAGTATAGGAATTGAAGATATTGATGACCTGAAAGAAGATTTCAGACAGGCTATTGAAAAATCAAAGGAGGAAAACTAAATGGCTGTTGATTATTCAACTTTAAAAAAAGGCGGATTTATGCGTCAGAAACAAAAGAATAATTTTTCGTTAAGACTGCGTGTTGTCGGCGGTAATCTTACGGCAAAACAGCTTGCGAAAATTGCGGAGGTTGCGGAAAAATTCGGTGACGGTTACGTTCACCTTACTTCCCGTCAGAGTGTGGAAATTCCGTTTATAAAACTTGACGATATTGACGAAGTAAAGAACGCACTTGCTGAGGGTGATGTTCAGCCCGGTGTCTGCGGCCCGAGAGTAAGAACCATTACGGCTTGTCAGGGACAGGCTATATGTCCGAGCGGCTGTATTGATACATACGCTCTTGCAAAAGAACTTGACGAAAGATATTTTGCACGGGAACTGCCGCATAAATTCAAATTCGGTATTACAGGCTGTCAGAACAACTGTCTTAAAGCTGAGGAAAACGACCTTGGCATAAAGGGTGGAATACAAGTAAAATGGCGTGAAAAAGAATGTATAGGTTGCGGCGTGTGTGAAAAGGCTTGCCGTAAGGGTGCAATATCAATCAAGGACGGAAAAATCGAAATTGATGACGGTAAATGCAATTTCTGCGGAAGATGTTGTAAATCCTGTCCTGTTGATGCGTGGGATACGGTTCACGGATACATTGTTTCATTCGGCGGTCTTTTCGGCAACAGTATCAACAAGGGTGAAACGATAATTCCGTTTATCGAGGATAAGGAAAAACTTTTTGCAATATGCGATGCGGCAATACATTTCTTTGAGGACAATGCAAAATCAGGTGAACGCTTTAAGTTTACTGTTGACAGAGTCGGCAAAGAAAAATTCAAAGAAGTAATTATGGAGGCATACAATGGCTGAGTTTATTATTGATGATACGGTTGATATTACAGATGTGGTTTGTCCGACGACATTTGTCAAAGCAAAGGTTGCACTTGAAGAACTTGACGACGGTCAGATTCTTTCTATAAGAATGAACGACGGAGAACCTGTACAGAATGTACCGAGAAGCATAAAGGAAGAAGGTCATCAGATATTAAAGCTGACTGACAACGGCGACGGTACATACAATCTTATAGTAAAAAAGGTTGGTGATTAAATGGCTTTAAGGGTTAATGAAGAAAATTTTGAAAAAGAAGTGCTGAACTCTGAAATTCCCGTGCTTGCGGATTTTTATTCCGACAGTTGTGTGCCGTGCAAACGTTTGTCGCCGGTTCTTGCCGAAATTGAAGAAGAACTTTCGTCAGACATTAAGTTTGTTAAAATAAATATAAATTTTGACGGTACGATTGCTGAAAAATACGAGGTTTATTCCGTTCCTACGCTTGTATTTTTTAAAAGCGGCAGTGAACTTTCAAGGCTCAGCGGAGCGGTTGACAAAAAGGCAATACTTGAATTATTAAAATAAAAGGGAGATTGTGAAAATGTTTATAACAGTTGCAGGCGAAAAAAAAGAAGTAAAAGACGGACTTACGGTAGCACAGCTTATTGTTGACGAAAATGTAGAAACACCACAGTATGTTACGGTTTCGGTAAACGATAATTTTGTTGACAGCAAGGACTTTGAAAGCACCGTAATAAAAGATAATGACAGTATAGAATTTCTGTACTTTATGGGAGGCGGTCAGTAATGGCATTTACAAATGAACAGCTTGAACGTTACTCACGTCATATAATCTTAAAAGAAGTCGGAGCAAAAGGACAGAAAAAACTGCTCAATGCAAAGGTGCTTATAATCGGAGCCGGCGGCTTGGGTGCACCGGCGGCTATGTATCTTGCGGCGGCCGGAGTTGGTACAATCGGAATAGCTGACGCAGATGAGGTTGACCTTTCAAATCTTCAAAGACAGATTATTCACTCTACAAAAGATGTCGGAAAAGCAAAGGTTATTTCCGCAAAGGAAACAATGGAGGCTATGAACCCCGATGTTACAGTAAATACTTACCGTACTTTTGTAACGAGCGAAAACATAATGGATTTGATAAAGGATTATGACTTTATAATAGACGGTACGGATAATTTTCCGGCAAAATTCCTGATAAACGATGCTTGTGTTATGGCAAAAAAACCGTTTTCACACGCCGGAATAATCCGCTTTAAAGGTCAGCTTATGACATACGTGCCGGGAAAAGGTCCGTGTTACAGATGTGTTTTCAAAAATCCGCCGCCAAAGGACGCTGTGCCGACTTGTAAACAGGCTGGAGTTATCGGTGCAATGGGCGGTGTAATCGGAAGTTTACAGGCAATGGAGGCTGTAAAGTATATTCTGGGAGTCGGTGACCTTCTGACAGGTTATCTTCTTACATTTGACGCAATAAAGATGGAATTTCGCAAGGTGAAACTTCCGCAAAAAACAGATGACTGTGAAGTATGCGGAACTCACCCTACCATAACCGAACTTATAGATTATGAACAGGCAGAATGTGACGGTGTGCATTTATGATTTATCTTAAAAAAACAGATTATGAAAAAATACTGAACCACGCAAAAAGCGAATTGCCGAATGAAGCCTGTGGTCTTATTGCCGGAGAGATAAAAGACGGCAATAAGCTGATAAAAAAAGTTTATCTGCTGACAAATACAGACCGTTCAAACGAGCATTTTTCGATAGACCCGAAAGAACAGCTTTCCGCTATAAAGGATATGCGTGAAAATAATCTTGTTCCTCTCGGCAACTGGCATTCTCACCCCGAGTCGCCGTCAAGACCGTCAGAGGAGGATAAAAGACTGGCTTATGACTCAAAGGCAAGTTATATGATTCTTTCGCTTATGGATTCGGAAAATCCTGTTCTTAATTCGTTTAAAATAAGCGGAAACACAGCGGAAAAGGAAAATCTGGTAATTGAGTAAATACAGGGTGAAGTTATGAAGACAGAAAGAATAAAAACCGATATTCTGATAATCGGCGGCGGTACGGCTGGCTGTTATGCGGCACTGACAATTTCCGAAAATTCCGACGCAAAGGTGCTTGTCTGTGAAAAGGCACATATAAAACGCAGTGGCTGTCTTGCCGCCGGTGTAAACGCACTCAATGCTTATATAGTGGACGGAAAGACTCCCCGGGATTATGTGGATTATGCAAAAAAGGACGCTGACTCTATTGTCCGTGATGATTTGCTTATTACTATGGCTCAGAAACTGAATAAGGTTACAGAACGTCTTGAACAGCTCGGACTTGTTATCCTTAAAGATAAGGACGGAAAATATGTAACCCGTGGCAACCGTAACCTGAAAATAAACGGTGAAAATATAAAGCCTATTCTTGCAGAGGCAGTTGAAAATCTTCCGAATGTACAGGTACTCAACCGTGTTAATATAATTGATTTTTCCGTAAGCAATAACCGCATTAACGGTGCGTTTGGCATAGGAATAGAAAACGACACATTTTATGTTATACAGGCAAAAGCCGTAATAGTAGCAACAGGCGGTGCGGCAGGACTTTACAGACCGAATAATCCGGGCTTTTCACGTCATAAAATGTGGTATCCGCCATTCAATACAGGTGCGGGCTATGCAATGGGAATAAAAGCCGGTGCGGAGATGACGACTTTTGAAATGCGTTTTATAGCTTTGCGTTGTAAGGATACAATAGCTCCTACGGGAACGCTTGCACAGGGTGTTGGTGCAAAACAGATAAATTCACTCGGAGAGGTTTACGAGAATAAATACGGCATTACAACTTCACAGAGAGTTTACGGTACAGTCAACGAAAATCAGGAGGGCAGAGGACCTTGTTTTCTGAAAACCGAGGGAATATCTCCCGAACAGGACGAGGCATTAAAAAAGGCTTATCTCAATATGGCACCGTCACAGACTGTCAAATGGATAGAAAGCGGCAAAAATCCGTCAGAACAGAATGTTGAAATTGAGGGAACAGAGCCTTATATTGTCGGCGGTCATACCGCAAGCGGATATTGGGTTGACACAAAGAGGGAAACAACAATAAACGGTCTTTTTGCCGCCGGTGATGTTGCCGGAGGTTGTCCTCAGAAATACGTTACAGGTGCATTGGCTGAGGGTGAAATTGCGGCATTGTCGGCAGTGGAATTTTTAAAGAATAATGACGGAAACAACATAAGCGAAAGTGATATTCAGAGCCATAAAGATGAAGTATTGAATTTTCTGACGGGCGAAAACAGGATTTTTACAACAGAACAGCTTGAAGAGGCAATGCAGACGGTTATGGACAGCTATGCCGGCGGAATAAAAACAAATTACCGCTATAACGAAAAACAGCTTGAACTTGCAGACGAAAAAATAAAGAATATTTTAAAGCTGTCAGACGATTTAAAAGCTGATGATTTTCAGGAGCTTATGTATATTTATGAACTGCGTGAAAGACTCATTGTTTGCAGAAGTGTTATAGCACATCTGAAAGCAAGACACGAAACACGCTGGCACAGCTTTGCCGAAAATCTTGATTATCCTGAAAAAGATGACAAGAATTATCTCAGATATGTAAATTCACGTCTTGAAAACGGAGAAATAAAAATAATTCTTCGTAATCTTGTTGAGGAGGGTGCAGTCTATGAGCATAGCCATTGATAAAAACAAATGTATAGGCTGCGGAAAATGTCATAACGTTTGCCCCGGCAGTCTTATAAAAATCGGGGAGGACGGAAAAGCATATATAAAATATCCCAAGGACTGCTGGGGTTGTACGTCTTGTATAAAGGAATGTCCCGTATATGCGATAAGGTTTTTTCTCGGGGCAGACATCGGCGGAATGGGCAGCCTCGTTCATACCGAAAAGGACGGCGATATTCTGAAATGGATAATTGAGCGTCCCGACGGCACAATATCTGAAATTGACATCAACCGTAAAGAATCAAATAAATATTAAGGAGGCAACGCTATGAGCGAGTTTTCACATCTTGATGAGCTTGAAGCAGAAGCTATTTACATAATAAGAGAAGTAGCGGC
This sequence comes from Clostridia bacterium, assembly GCA_029226955.1. Lineage (GTDB taxonomy): Bacteria > Bacillota > Clostridia > Oscillospirales > Acutalibacteraceae > UBA1213. Next base: position 41,270 of record JAQXZA010000023.1, read on the forward strand.
AGAGTGTGAAAAGCCTGTAATGCTTTATTCTATCGGCAAGGACAGTTCCGTTATGCTGCACCTTGCAATGAAGGCTTTTTATCCCGAAAAGCCGCCGTTTCCCTTTTTACATATTGACACAACGTGGAAATTCAAAGATATGATAAAATTCCGTGACGATACCGCAAAAAAACTCGGTATTGAAATGCTTGTATATACAAATGAAGAGGGCGTGAAAAAAGGCATAAATCCCTTTGACCACGGTTCAGCCTATACGGATATTATGAAAACTCAAGCTTTAAAACAGGCACTTACAAAATACGGTTTTACAGCGGCTTTCGGCGGCGGAAGACGTGACGAGGAAAAGTCCAGGGCAAAGGAGAGAATTTTCTCTTTCAGAAATCAGGCACAGGCTTGGGATCCGAAAAATCAGCGTCCTGAAATGTGGAAACTTTATAATACAAAAATAAACAAGGGCGAGAGCATACGTGTTTTCCCAATTTCAAACTGGACTGAAAAGGATATATGGCAATATATAAAGAGGGAAAAAATTGATATTGTTCCGTTGTATTTTGCGGCAGAACGTCCTGTTGTATATCGTGACGGCAATATAATTATGGTTGATGACGACCGTTTCCGCCTTAATCCCGGTGAAAAGCCTGTCTATAAATCGGTTCGTTTCAGAACACTCGGCTGTTATCCGCTTACGGGAGGAATAGAGTCAACTGCAACAACGCTTGATGAAATAATTGACGAAACTTTAAGTTCTGTATCTTCCGAACGTACGTCAAGAGTTATCGACAACGAGGCTCAGGGAAGTATGGAACGCAGAAAAAGGGAGGGTTATTTCTGATGAAAGGGTTACTTAAATTTATAACCTGCGGAAGTGTAGATGACGGAAAGTCAACACTCATAGGTCATATTCTGTATGATGCAAAGCTTTTGTATGCCGATCAGCAAAAGGCACTGGAACTCGACAGCAAGGTCGGCAGCCGTAACGGTGCTATTGACTATTCATTGTTGCTTGACGGACTTATGGCTGAACGTGAACAGGGCATTACAATAGATGTTGCATACCGTTATTTTACTACCGACAACCGCAGCTTTATTGTTGCAGATACACCCGGACACGAGGAATACACCAGAAATATGGCTGTCGGTGCTTCATTCGCTGACCTTGCCGTAATTCTTGTTGATGCGTCACAGGGAGTTCTGGTTCAGACAAGGCGACACGCAAGAATATGTAAAATGATGGGTATTCGTTACTTTGTTTTTGCGGTAAATAAAATGGATCTTGTCGGTTACAGCAAGGAACGTTTTGATGAAATTCAGAAACAGATTGCTGAACTTAAAGACGAGCTTGCACTGAATAACGTAAAAATCATTCCTCTTTCGGCAACGGAAGGCGACAACGTAACAACAAAATCCGAAAACATTAAATGGTATGACGGAGAACCACTGCTTGAATATCTCGAAAAAGTTGACATAGATTCCGGAAATGACGAACAGGGATTTTATATGCCTGTTCAGAGGGTTTGTCGTCCTGACCATACATTCAGGGGCTTTCAGGGACAAATTGAGTCAGGCAAAATAAATGTAGGTGATGTTATTACCGCTTTGCCGAGTAACGAAAAGGCTAAAATAAAATCAATTCTTGTTACTGACAAGGACTCACAAAGTGCCTGTGCAGGTCAGCCTGTAACCGTTACGCTTGACAAAGAGGTTGATGTTTCAAGGGGTTGTGTGCTTGTAAAGGACACAAATATTGCGGCATATAAAAAGCTTACGGTTACGCTTTTGTGGATGGACGATGAGCCGCTTTCCGAGGGAAAAGACTACCTTGTAAAACTCGGAACAAAGACAATTCCCGGTGTTGTCACAAAAATAACCTATGCTGTTGATGTGAATACAGGTGAGCATATAAATACAGAAACATTATCGAAAAACGGAATTGCAGTATGTGAAATTCTGCTTTCTGAGGCTATTGTCGTAGATTTGTTTTCACTTCACAGAACACTCGGTGAACTGATACTTATTGACAGGGTGTCAAATATGACTTCGGCTTGCGGAATTGTCGAAAACATAAGCGGAAAAGGCGGTTCATTCTCCGATAAGGCATCATTTAAAAACGGCAGTATAGAGGCAAGAGGAGATATTTTTGAAGAATTTTATTATGATGCCGGCAGTCTTAATGTTTTGAAATACAGAACAGTAAGTTCTACATATTCGGTCGGTGATGAAATACAGATAAAGGGAAAAAGTTACAGTTATCCCGAAAGTTTCGATATTATTGTTCTGCGTGACGAGGCGGCAGTAAAGATAAGAAACAGAAAAATAACGGATATTATAAGTCTTTCTGATTATAAATACGATGATTTTCCTGTTGTCAACGGTCGTGGCTTTGAAGTGCTTGTTTCAGATGAAAAGGAATTTGAAGATTTCATTAACGGCTACTACTGTCTGAATGATGCAGAAAAAAATCATTTCTTTGCAAAGTGGATGAAATTCGACACATACCGTAAAGTTGTAATGGCGGAATAAAAACATTAAAACAACGGACAGTCCTTTATTGGATTGTCCGTTTTTCAATTATATATTCCTGTTGGCTGGTATTGCCAGACTTGTATTTTACAGGTCTTATGCAAAAACGATAAAATTAACAACACAAAAATACCGACTACAAAAATAAAATAACCAAATTTCCAATTTGCAATAATGAAAAGACATTTTTGATGTATTATAAAAAGAAATATCTGTATGAGGTGATGAATTTGGCAGCAGTACAGCAATATAAATGCCGTAATTGCGGCGGATCGGTTATTTTCGACAGCCAATCGCAGAAAATGAAATGCGAATATTGCGGTTCGGAATTTGATATTGAGGCACTCAAACAATACGACGAACAACTGAAAAGGGCATCTCAGCCGGACAATATGAACTGGGAAGATACAGCCGGCTCTGAGTGGACAAACGGCGAAACTGACGGACTCAGGATATATACTTGCACATCTTGTGGCGGTGAGATTGTCGGTGACGAAACTATGGCGGCAATGGCTTGTCCTTACTGTAACAACCCTGTTGTCATTATGGGGCAGTTTTCGGGCGAATTAAAGCCGGATTATATCATACCGTTCAAACTGGACAAAAAAGCCGCAAAAGACGCACTTATGAATCATTACAAGGGCAAACTACTTATTCCAAAAATATTCAAGGACGAAAACCATATTGATGAAGTAAAGGGCATATATGTGCCGTTCTGGCTTTTTGACGCAGAGGTTGACGCTGATGTTCAGTACAAGGCAACCCGTGTACGAACTTGGAGTGACAGCAGATACAACTACCGTGAAGTAAAGTATTATTCAGTAAGTCGTGGTGGTTCAATCGGATTTCAGCGTGTTCCCGTTGACGGTTCGTCAAAAATGCCTGATGACCTTATGGAGTCTGTTGAACCTTTTGATTTTTCTCAGGCTGTGCCGTTTCAGACAGCGTATTTGTCGGGTTATCTTGCTGATAAATATGATGTTGACGCTAAACAAAGCGTAGATCGTGCAAACCATCGTATAAAAAGGACTACCGAACAGGCTTTTGCGAATACTGTAAGCGGCTATACATCTGTTACTCCCGAATTTTCAAATATAAATCTCAGAAACAGCAAGGCAAAGTATGCACTTTATCCTGTGTGGATACTCAACACAACGTGGAAAGACAAGAAATACATATTTGCAATGAACGGACAGACAGGAAAAATAGTGGGTAATCTTCCGCTTGATGTGGGTGCATATATAAGATGGCTGTTAGGTATTACAGGTGTTGTCGGAGCTTTGTGCGTTTTAATACGCTTTCTGATATGGCTGATATGAGGGGGTGTGTATAATGAAAAAAAGAATTTCTGCAATAATTATGATTCTTGTTATATGCTTTTCCTTTTCGGTGCCTGCATTTGCGACAGAAACAATTTATGTTGTTGACCAATCGGGTACTCTGACCGACAAAGAACTTAAAGATTTAAACGAACTTGGCGAAACATTGGCAAATTCAACCGGCTGTGATATTCTTTATGCATTCATTGACGATGAGGATATTGATTTATATGCCATAGAAACTGATCTTGGCAAGTGTGCAAACGGAATCCTTATGGTTGAAAACGATAATGTCTGGAATATATATACATATGGAGAACCTAAGTATTATATTGATGACAATGATGTGGATGCTTTGAGAGATGCCTTTGAAAAAGGTGACGATGCAAACAATGCAGAAAACCTTTTTAAATCTGTTTCGGCTTATATGCATAAAGCCAACGAGATAGTGAAAGAAAATTCTTCATCACTTCCTTCTGAAAGTTCAATAAGTGAAAACAGCAATGTTACTGTACAAAATATAGGCGGATATAACACAACCGTAGGAAAAAACAATACGCTTATACTTGAAAACCGCACAAGAGTTGTTGATATGGCGGAACTTATGGACGAATCGGAAAAATCCTCTCTCCTTTCAAAACTTGACGAGATAAGCGAAAGACAAAAACTTGATGTCGTGGTTTTAACGGTTGATACTCTTGACGGAAAAACACCTGAGGAATATGCTGATGATTTTTTTGACTATAATAATTATGGCTTTGGTGATAATAAAGACGGTGTACTTCTCCTTGTAAGTATGGAAGACCGTGACTGGCATATTTCCACAAAAGGATACGGAATTACCGCTATTACGGATAAAGGCATAGAATATATTTCAGACCAGTTTTTACCAAAACTGAGTGACGGCGACTATTACGAATCATTTGTCGAATACGCAAATCAGTGCGATAAATTTATCACTCAGGCAAGAACAGGCGAGCCTTACGACGTCGGTAATATGCCGAAAGAACCGTTCCCCGTTGTTTCAGCGGTTGTTATGGGTTTGGTGATAGGTCTTGTTGTTGCGTTTATCGTTACTTTTATAATGAAAGGCAATCTGAAAACGGTTCAAATGCAAAATTCAGCGTCAGACTATGTAAGGAAAGGCAGTATGAAGGTTACAAAGCGACAGGACGCTTTTCTTTATTCTCACGTCAGTAAAACAAGACGAGAAACCCAAAGCAGCGGTCATAGTGGTGGCGGCGGTTCAAGCACACACATATCTTCTTCCGGCAGCAGTCACGGCGGAGGCGGCGGCAAATTCTGAGTAAACTATATTCCGTCAGAATAAAAATTTCAAACACAAATAAAAAGATTGTCATCTGAAAAGACGGCAATCTTTTTTCTGTTTATATGAAATTTTGTATTACTCGATAAGCCATACAACCTCAACGGATTCGGACTCTTTTGTTACGGGCGACTGAATCATATTTGAATAATTCAATGTCTTTGTTGAAAAAAGGCAAGTTGTAATGTCATAAAATACATCATCTGTGGGATTATTATATCTTTCACCGATTTTTATGGAATCAACGCCGATAAGTTTTTGTCCCATTGACTCGGCAATAAATGTGGCTTTTTGTTTTGAATCCTCTATTGCCTCTTTAATAAGGTTGTTGTGAATTTCCGTGATGTTTGAAATGCTGTAATCGGTGTCAATATCCACATCATAGTGCTTGTCCTGAATAAGCATCATAATATGGTTTTTAAATTCCATACTGAACGGAACACGAATTTTTATTTCTCTTTTGGCACGAACATTGAATTTTTTATCACTGTAATTCTGACCTACTGAGTCATTACAAATTCTTATGCTGTCCATAGATATGCCGTCTTTGTGCATTATGGCAAGAAAATCCTCACACTGATTCAGTACTTTTTCGAGTGCGGCGGAAGTGGACTGTTCGTGTACCTCAAAACTGACGGTAACTTCAACAGTGTCATAAGGGTATTCGTGTGTTGCCTTTCCTACAATAGATAATTTGCCCATTTATGTATTCTCCCCTTTTAAATAATCCATTGCCCAGTTATGATCAATAATAATATTATCATTTCTGAGTTCAGGAAGTGATTTTCCAAAGTCTTGCTGAA
>JAQXZA010000024.1 GCA_029226955.1 Clostridia bacterium
ACACTCCAGACATCGTTCTGTTGACAATTTCTTCGTAAATCTTCTATCTGCTTTGGTTGCGTATTCTTTCATTCCTAAAAAGCCTGCACTTAATATTTCTAAACTTCCTATGTCTATATAATTTCTGTCGAACTCACGTTAAAATATATTTTTACAAAGTGTTTTTACGCAAAAATTACTTAACGGCAAACAAATACCTGTTATGTTTTTACTTTACAAGTGCAACGTTCTCGTCGCCTATGCGTTTTTTAAGTTCTTTTATCATTATGTCATTCGGGTCAACACGCATACTTTCGGGGGCTTTTTGCAGTGTATGTGTGTCCGTAAGATAGATGTAAAGTGATGTTGTTCCGTCAAAAATATCAATTATCTGCTTTGCACGGATATATTCCGTACATTCTTTGTTCGGCACTCTTATATACAGTCCTTTGTTTTTCACTTTGTTATCGGCGGTTTTTTCGGTTTTGATTTCAGAAACATTTTTCGGTGCATAAGATACAGTATTGCACAAAAGTTTTGTTTCTTCGTCTTCACGGCGGCTGACGGTAGCTGATATGCGTACAACATTACCCTCCTGAATAATTCCGCCATACTGAGAGAGCGTTTTCGGGAATACTATCATCTCTGCCGAACCGTATTTATCCTCGATATTCACAAAAGCCATACGCTGATTGTTTTTTGTTGTTTTCAGCTTAACTGTACTGATTATTGCAAGAATATCAACATTTTTTCCGTCAGTATAGTTGTTGTATTCATCACTGACAATGTCGCTTATTCTGTCGGTTTTAAGCACACGCATAACATCATCATATTCTGACATAGGGTGTCCCGAAAGATAAAGACCAGCCGTTTGTTTTTCCATATCAAGAAGTTCCGCTACGGAAAATTCACTGACATTCGGTAGCGGCGGTTCGTTGTCGGTTGTTTCGCCGCTGTCGTTAATGCCGAAAAGGTCAAGCTGACCGTCAATGTTCTGATTTTTTGCACTGTTGAGGTATTCAAGAAAAGTATCACAGGCAAGCAGCATTTGTCGGCGGTTTGCACCGAGTCCGTCCAAAGCACCGCATTTAATAAGGCTTTCAACGGCTCTGCGGTTGAGTTCACGACCGTAAAGTCTTTTACAAAAATCATAAAAAGACTTGAATGTTCCGTTTTTTCTTTCACTGACAATGGTTTCAATAAGACCTTTGCCGAGATTTTTTATTGCCATAAGTCCGAAACGTATTTCGTTTTCGTGTACAGTAAAGCCGACATTACTTTTGTTGACGTGCGGCGGCAAAACCTTAATGTTATGCTTTGCACATTCGTCAATATAAACGGCAACCTTGCCCGAATTATCAAGAACGCTTGTCAGCAGTGCCGCAAGATACTCACACGGATAGTGGCATTTAAGATATGCTGTCTGATATGAAATATAGGCATAACAGGCGGCGTGTGATTTATTGAACGCATAAGACGCAAAACTTTCCATTTCGGAATAAATTTCCTCTGCGATATTTTCGGGAACACCACGTCTTATACAGCCGTCAACCTGAACATTTCCGTTTTCGTCGGTAAGACCGTAAATAAATATCTTTTTTTCCTGTTCCATTATGTGCTTTTTCTTTTTTGACATAGCACGACGGACAATATCGGCTCTGCCGAGAGAATATCCTGCAAGTGAACGGAAAATCTGCATAACCTGTTCCTGATATACTATACAGCCGTATGTAACTTCAAGAATAGGTTTTAGTAACGGGTGTTTGTATGTGACTTTTTCGGGATTGTGGCGGTTTTCGATATAGCGTGGTATTGAGTCCATTGGTCCCGGACGATAAAGCGATATTACCGCAATAATATCTTCGAGAGTTTCGGGTTTAAGCTGAACAAGAACGTTTTTCATTCCGGCGGATTCAAACTGGAACACACCCTCAGTGTCGCCCGACGCATACATTTCAAAAACTTCCTTGTCGTCGTCGGGAATATTGTTTATTGAAAAGCCGCTGTCCTTTTGCTTAATCATTTTTTCAGCGTCATTTAAAACGGTTAAATTCCGCAAGCCGAGAAAATCCATTTTAAGCAGTCCGAGTTCGTCAAGAGTTGTCATTGTGAACTGAGTTACAACGGATTCATCATTCTTTGCAAGCGGTACATAATCACTGACCAGCTTTTCCGTAATAACAACACCGGCGGCGTGAGTTGTTGCGTGACGTGGTGTGCCTTCAAGTTTTCTTGCGGTGTCTATGAGTTCGTGAATTTGCGGGTCTGTATCATAAAGTTGTTTCAGTTCTTCTGAAACAGTCAGTGCCTTATCTATTGTCATTCCAAGGTCATTCGGAATAAGTTTTGCAATTCTGTCACAAGTCGCATACGGTATAGCCAATGCACGACCTACGTCACGTATTGCACCCTTTGCCGCCATAGTGCCGAATGCGACAATCTGTGCAACGTGGTCACTGCCGTATTTTCTGATTACATAATCAATGACTTCCTGTCGCCTTTCCTTGCAAAAGTCAACATCAAAATCGGGCATACTTACTCTTTCGGGGTTCAAAAACCTTTCAAACAGCAAGTCATATTTTATCGGGTCTATTCCCGTTATGCCGATACAGTAAGCCGCAAGACTTCCGGCACCCGAACCTCTGCCGGCACCTACGGGTATTCCTACGGATTTTGCATAGCTGACATAATCATTGACTATAAGATAATAGTCAATATAACCCATACGGTCTATTGTGTCAATTTCATATTCCAGTCGGTCAATAAGTGACTTGTCGGGATTTTCGCCGTAATGCTTTTTGAGTCCTTTCATACATTCGTCACGAAAATATTCCGTATGGTCACGGTTATCGGGAACATCAAAATGCGGAAGTTTTGTTTTTCCGAACTCAAATTCAACATTACATCTTTCGGCAATTTTTACGGTATTATCAAAAGCCTGTGGAACTTGCGGAAACAGTGAACGCATTTCCTGTTCGCTTTTGAGATAAAATTCATTTGTCGGAAACTCCATTGAATTATCGTCAAGCACTGTATGGTTAGTCTGAATACACAAAAGAATATGGTGCAGACGGCTGTCCTCTTTTTTGAGATAATGACAATCGTTTGTCGCAACAAGCGGAATATTACATTCTTCCGAAAGTTTAATTATATACGGATTTATCTGTTTTTGCTCTTTTATGCCGTGATCCTGTAATTCAAGGAAAAAATTATTCTCGCCGAAAATTCTTTTATAGTTGAGTGCTTTTTCCTTTGCCTTTTCGTAATCGTTATTCATAAGTGCCTTTGGAATTTCACCCGCAAGACAAGCCGAAAGTGCAATAATACCCTCGTGGTATTTTTCGAGCATTTCCTCATCAACACGTGGCTTGCCGTAAAAACCGTCAGTCCACGCAAGAGAATCAAGTTTTATTAAATTCTGATAGCCGATATTATTCTCACACAGCAAAACAAGATGTCTGTTTTCCCTGTCAAATTCGGCAACCCTGTCATTATGCCGTCTTGGTGAAACGTAAACTTCACAGCCGATAATTGCTTTTATCCCCTCAGCCTTTGCCGCCTTGTAAAAGTCAACCACACCATACATTACACCGTGGTCGGTTATTGCAACGGCAGTTTGTCCGAGTTTCTTTGCCGTTTTCACTAATTCATTTATCTTACACGCACCGTCAAGCAAACTATACTCCGTATGCACGTGCAAATGCACAAAACCCACAAAATCACAACCTTTCTTTAACACATAAACTCAATATTACAACCAACTACTCTATATGCAACAACTAACGGCTCACACAACAACTCCACTCTCCACTCTCCACACTCCACTCTATTTAAAGAACATATAGACTTGGCATTTAATCATACCGTTGTAGAGTTTGCGGCGTTTGTCGGCTTGTCGTCCGAACATCTTTTCAAAGTTATCATCAGGACTGATTATTGTATAACTCCAACCCGGTTTTTTTGTGAAATGCTCACCCATAATTTTATACAGTTCTCTCGCCTGCTGCATATCAAGAAGTCTTTCGCCATAAGGTGGATTGCATATTACAGTGGCTTTTTCAAGGTCTGACGAAAAGTCAGCTATACTGCGTTTTTCAACGTGTATTCTTGATGATACTCCGGCTTTTTTTGCGTTTTCGTTTGTAAGGCGGATTGCCTCGTCGTCTATGTCATAGCCATAAGCCTGAAATTCTGCGTCACGGTTGATAAGGTCTTTTGCACGTTCACGCTCACTTCTCCATACGTCTTCGGGTATGCGTTCCCAGCGTTCAGCGGCAAATCTTCTGCGAAGTCCCGGGGCAATATTCAGTGCTTTGAGTGCTGACTCAATAAGAATTGTACCCGAACCACAAAATGTGTCAATAACCTGACTATATGGTCTTACGTGAGATAAATCCGCCATAGCCGCCGCAAGAGTTTCTTTAATAGGTGCAATTATTGAATTTTCCCTGTATCCTCTTTTGTGCAGTCCCATTCCTGATGTATCAAGCATAATGCTGACTTTATCTTTCATAATAAGGAACTGAATCTGATGTGTACTTCCTGTTTCCTCAAACCAAGATGTATGATATTTTGAATTAAGACGCTTTACAATGGCTTTTTTGATGATTTTCTGACAGTCGGGAACGCTTGCAAGCTGAGAATTTATGCAGTGTCCCTTTACAGGAAATGCGTCATCAATACCAATCCAGTCTTCCCAGTTAATTTTGCTTACTCCCTGAAAAAGCTCTTCAAAGCTGTATGCAGGAAACGAACCCATAAGTATCTGTATTCTTTCGGTATA
>JAQXZA010000025.1 GCA_029226955.1 Clostridia bacterium
GGTGCTTATTATTGTTGGAATAATTGTGATAATCGTAATGCTCAAAAAGAAAGTCAATTAACAGGATTATCTCAGCAGAATTTTTATTATAAACATATATTTGTTAATCATCTTACTGAATTTTTTATGGCAAACAAAAAAGCTATCCTGAATATCAATTCGGGATAGCTTTTTGATTTAAAATAAAAGAGTGACTGCATTGTTAATACAGCCACTCAAATTATTGTTACTTTTTGTCGCATTCTCCTGATATGGTGGTCAGATGGTAGCGAAACACAACCTTAAAAAATGTCGCATTCTCCTGATATGGTGGTCAGACGGTAGCGAAGCAAAACCTTAAAAAATGTCGCATTCTCCTGATATGGTGGTCAGACGGTAGCGAAGCAAAACCTTAAAAAATGTCGCATTCTCCTGATATGATGGTCAGACGGTAGCGAAGCACAACACTAAGATGAGTAACAAACATCTGTCATTTGTATTATAAGTCATAAATTCAAAAAACACAAGCAATTTTATATAATTCTGAAATTATTAAGGGGACTGTGCATTAACACAATCCCCTGTGATAACTTCCACTTATACGGTAGGATTCACCTCTTGTAAGGCTTCCACTTATATGGTAGGACTCACCAATTTTTACAGAAACATAATAAATAAAAGTTCCTGTATTGAAAGACAGCGTATACACTATCTTTCAACAGTATTATATACCATAAATCCAAAAAAGACAAGTGATTTTCAAAAAACTCTTACAGTAATTTATATATCTTTATTGCGTTTTGTTGTAAAAAAGGCTGTGTTTTGAACACAGCCTTAAATCCTGATTTGCACGGTAGGGTTCCCGACTTTGATAGTTTCCGTTTATTTTATATGGTGGGACTCCCATCTTTGATAGTTCTCATTTATTTTATATGGTAGAGCTCCCATCTTTTAAAGCTCCCAATTTTGCACGGTAAGGAAACCGCCAACAAACAGACCGTTAGACAATTCTGTTTGTTGATATTATTATACATCATATCTGCAAAAAATCAAGTGCTTTTCAGCGGTAATATCGTTAATATGTTTGACATTTGTTGTAATATATGCTATTCTGTAATAAAAGCTGATGATTGTATTTTCCTTGGATGACTGGCATCCTATGGAATAAAGCAATTATCAGCTTTTCTTTATAGTGTTTTGTAATTGTTTATGACGATTTTGTCAGTGAATTTTTCGTTGACAGTTTTACGGTTTTTGAGTATAATAATATCAAAGCTGATAATTGTGTTCGCCTTGGGGAAATCTACCCCTATGGAAAGAAGCAATTTATCAGCTTTTCTTTATAGTGTTTTGTAATTGTTTATGACGATTTTGTCAGTGAATTTTTCGTTGACAGTTTTGCAGTTTTTGAATATAATAACATTAAAGTCAGAATCGTTTAAGCCCCTGAGCAATTGGAGTTCAGGCACACTGAACGGTTCTGATTTTTAATAATATTTTCGGATATTTGACATTGGTTTTAATATATGCTATTCTATAATCAAAGCTGATAATTGTGTTCTCCTTGGGATACTATTTCCCTATGGAAAGAAGCAATTTATCAGCTTTTCTTTATAGCGTTTTGTGGGTGTTTGTGATAATTTTGTCAATGAATTTTTCGTTGACAGTTTTGCAGTTTTTGGATATAATAACATTAAAGTCAGAATCGTTTAAGCCTCTGGGGAATCCTAGTCCAGACACACTGAATGGTTCTGATTTTTTATATACCTTATACACAGCTTGTTTCCGGATAAAATTCTTTTGTTTCAGGAATACGAACAACTGCTGATTTGTGTTTTTCAAGCAAAAGCGTTATCGCATAAAGGTCAATCCATATTTCGTTGTCACATTCCTTTTGGCTTTCGTCAAAGATAAGCTCCATTCCAAAGTGAAGATGACTGGTTTCGATATTGTTGACGTTTTCCTTTGTGCTGTAACCTGTTCTGCCTACATAGCCTATTACATCACCGGCATTGACGGTTTTGCCCTCGTATAAGTCACAGTGATAGGGGCGGTTCTGCCTGAGATGTGCATAATAGTAATAGCGTTTTTTGTCAGAACTACGGATACCAACACGCCAACCACCGTACTGATTCCAGCCCATTACTTCAACCGTTCCGCTCTCGATTGCTATTACAGGCGTTCCCACAGCGGCGATTAAATCGTGACCGAGGTGGTTTCGTGCATAGCCGTATGTCCTTGACGCACCAAAGTCATCATAATGTGAATACGGAAAAGTTTTTGCAATAGGGGAATATACTTTCAGACCGTATTTTTCGGTTGTTGTTTTTTTGCCGTTTTCGTCAACAGATGTTTCTTTGTATTTTCCGACAAAACCGTCAAGCACAGCACCGTAAACTTGTCGGTAATATGAATAGTATTTCATATTTTGTGTGAGTTTTTCGATTTTTTCACCGCTTTTCAGTTTTTCAATAATGTTGTCCATATCTGACGCTTTATATCGGGAAAAATCACCACCGTATTTTGCACCGAGATAGGCAAGAACATCAATCCAGTTGATTTTTATTTCTTCACTTTGTGAATTTATATCTGCATTAAGAGCCTTTTCAAGTGCGGGATATGTAACATTAAATTCAGCGTATTTAATAAAATCATTCTTTTTTGCGACAGTCGCACCCGTCATTGCCGTAATTATAATCAAAGCACCGCCCAAAGCCGTCAAAAACACCGCAATAAATCTTTTCATTCACTTCACCCGATACATAAATATGCAGAAGAACAATTCATAATGCATAATGCATAATTCATAATTATTGTACGTGCTGTAAGTTTATGTTATATGCTGATTTTAAAGCACAATATTAACAAAAACTAACTAGTGACCTTATCTGTCACGGGTTAGTTTTTGTGTGTGATAATTTAAGGAATTTAAAACATTCATTTCATAAGTTCGTCAATATTGATTTTGAGATTTCCGCCGAAAATACCGACAGGTATCGTGTCGCAAAAATCGTATTTATCTGTATCAAAATTTTCTCCGAAATTGAACACGGTAACGATTTTCTTTTTCGGGTCAACAATCCAGTATTCCCGTACACCACAGGACTGATAGAGATTCAGTTTTGTGATATAGTCGTTCATAGCGTTGTTTGATACGATTTCAATTATCCAGTCGGGTGCACCTACACAACGTTTGCTTGTAATTTTGCTTTTGTCACATATAACGGAAATATCCGGTATAACAATAGTATCGTCAAAAAGCTGTACGTCATAGGGTGCAGAAAAAACCTTGCATTGTCCGTTATTTTTCTTGATGTAGCTGAATATTTCCATAGAAATATTCATAGATAATTCCTGATGTACAGTTGATGGTGACGGTGCCATATCATAAAGAATACCGTGTATAAGTTCCGCCCTTGTGTCGCCCGGAATAGCATAAAATTCCTCAATAGTAAGTTTCAGATTTTCCGCTTGCATAATATGACCTCGCTTTCATAATTATTATATACACTTTTTAAAGTAGTACATTATACTAAAATATTACCACAAAATGCTTAAAAATACAATACATTAACGATTTGAAAAATCCCGTATTAAAGGCAAAAACTTGTTGTTGACATAGGAGATATTGAGTGCTATAATAGCGTTACAACTGAAAATTACCACTTATTAAGAGTGACGGAGGGAACAGGCCCTATGAAGTCCGACAACCTACACATTCCTTGTGCAAGGTGCTAAATCCTGCGGTAAAGCCGACAGATGAGTAGAAATACAAAACCGTTCGGAATTAAGCCGGGCGGTTTTTTTAATTTATTATCAAAGAAAAGGAGTAACAAAAACTATGTCAAAATTTCTTTTTACATCAGAATCGGTAACGGAAGGTCACCCCGATAAAATGTGTGACCAGATTGCCGACGCTATTCTTGATGAACTTCTTAAAAAAGACCCATTTGCACACGTTGCGTGTGAGGTTACGGCGGCAACAGGTCTTATTCATATTATGGGAGAAATAGCGTCAGACAGCTCGGTTGATATAGATAAAATTACAAGACACGTTGTAAAATCTATAGGATATAATAATCCTGAATGTGGCTTTGATGGAAACACCTGTGCGATTATTACTACAATCAATGCACAGTCGCCCGATATTTCAAGAGGCGTAAATTCATCTTATGAATTTCGTGACGGCGACTCTGACTCAATGAACAGAATAGGTGCCGGAGATCAGGGTATTATGTTCGGCTATGCCTGTGATGAAACCCCTGAACTTATGCCTTTGCCTATTTCACTTGCACATAAACTTGCAAAGCGTCTTGCAGATGTACGCAAGGACGGCACACTTTCATATCTCCGTCCTGACGGAAAAACTCAGGTTACCGTTGAATACAATAACGGAAAGCCGTCACGTGTTGATACAGTTCTTATTTCAACACAGCACAGCGAAAATGCCGATCTTGACAAAATCCGTGCCGACCTTATCGAAAAGGTTATCAATCCTGTTATTCCTGTCGGACTTATTGATGAGGATACAAGAATACTTGTAAACCCGACAGGAAGATTTGTTATCGGTGGGCCAGCCGGTGACAGCGGTCTTACAGGAAGAAAAATTATCGTTGATACCTACGGCGGATATTCACGTCACGGCGGCGGTGCATTCTCGGGCAAAGACCCGACAAAGGTTGACAGAAGTGCAGCTTATGCCGCACGTTATGTTGCAAAGAATATTGTTGCCGCACAGCTTGCAAGAAAATGCGAAATTCAGCTTTCTTATGCAATAGGTGTTGCAAAACCTGTTTCGGTTATGGTTGATACATTCGGCACAGGTGTTGTGTCTGATGAGGTTCTTGCGAATGTTGTAAATAAAGTTTTTGACCTTCGTCCAGCCGCTATAATCAGGGATTTACAGCTTGACAGACCGATTTACAGAAAACTTGCCGCTTACGGACATATGGGACGTGAGGACTTGCATGTTGCGTGGGAAAAGACAAATAAAATTACCGAACTTAAACAGGCTCTTGAAAGCAACCGATAATTTTCTTATTTATTACACAAACTGCTTTTGCTTAACGGCAAGGGCAGTTTTTTTATCTTGAATTATAAAATCCACAAAATAAATAAAAAATTATGCTGTCAGATAGTTTACTTTTATTGAAAATTGTGATATTGTTTAAATAATACATAATCAAAGTAAAGGGTGTGTTATTATGAAATGTAAAAATTGCGGTGCGGACGTTGGCAGTGAATATCGTCTTTGTCCATATTGTCGTTCTGAACTTGATTATCCTGTAAACAACAGTCAGCCGCAGACTATAATTATACAGAATGTTATTCCAAATCAGCCACAGCCACAGTATTATAACCAACCGCCTCAGCCACAGTATCAGAATCAACCTCCTCAACCTGTTTACTATGATCAATACGCTTCAACAAAGAACAAATATCTTGCATTGGTCTTGTGTATATTTTTAGGCTTCTTTGGAGTACATAGATTTTATGTCGGAAAAGTCGGTTCGGGACTTGTATATTTTTTTACAGTCGGAATTTTTTGTTTTGGCTGGATTTATGATATTATAAAAATCGCAAGCGGTACTTTCAATGACGGCAACGGCTTACCGCTAATATGAATGATTTTTAAAACATTTGAAAAATATTTCAAAAAAAATTCCCACACGAAATTTGCGTGTGGGAATTGTTTGGTCTGCCGAACTAATTAACTCCTAACTAACTGTTCTTCAAATGTGGTTTCCTTTTTAACTTCCATAAAAGTTCTCCATATAAAAATGTCTCCCACTGGGACACATCGCATATCAAAAAGATATGGAGAGGTGTGGGGAGTCTCATCATTTATATTATATGCGAAATTTTGTATTTTTGCAACTGTTTTTTGAAAATTTTTATTTCAGCCGTTCTCTGACCGCTACTCAGGGGACGGCTGTGGACTGTTTCTATGCCGGATTTTTGTTATTTTGATTTTAAATTAACAAAAATACTTGCAACAAAACCTACATAAATATAACGATAAGGTTCGTATTGTCATTTTTTGGTCTGCCCGAAGGGATTTGAACCCTTGATCTTCAGAGTCGGAGTCTGATGCATTATCCAGCTGTGCTACGGACAGATATTCAAGATGAAATTTATTATAACACATATATTTTTTTCAGACAAGCATAATTCAGTCGTTTTTTATAAAAATTTCATAGCGTTCAAAGTTGTGAGTGCTTTTGTTTTTTATCATTACAAAATTATATTTGTAAAAACGGAATACAGGTGCTATAATTATAAAACAGAAAAATTTTGGAGGTGCATATATGGATATTCGTGTTGGTGATATTCTTTTAATGAAAAAACCACACCCTTGCGGAAAAGAAAACAATAAAAATTTTCTTGTTCTTCGTGTCGGAATGGATTTCAGACTTCGCTGTATGGCTTGCGGTCACGAATTTATGCTCCCACGCATAAAGGCTGAAAAAAACATCAAAAAAGTAACAAGAGAACGGACTGACGGTGAACATTAGCATAAATCCTTTATACATAATTTTTTATTTATAAAGGAGAATTTTTTATGTTTGATAAATTAGAGATTTTTGAAAGCCGCTATGATGAACTTTCCGAAAAATTATGCGACCCGTCTGTTGTTTCATCAGCGGAACTGTACACAAAAACTATGAAGGAATACAAGGACATTGAACCTGTTGTACTTAAATACCGTGAATACAAACAGACTGTTTCTGATGAACAGGAATATACTTCTATGCTCAGGGAAAATCAGTCCGACAGGGAAATGACCGAAATGCTGGAAATCGAACTTGCCGAAACCCGTGCAAAAAAAGAACAGCTCTCGTCTGAACTGAAAATACTTCTTTTGCCGAAAGACCCGAATGACGACCGTAATGTCATTGTTGAAATAAGAGGCGGTGCCGGCGGTGAGGAGGCAGCATTATTTGCGTCAGTGCTTTTCAGAATGTACAGTATGTATGCGGTAAAAAAAGGATACAGTACAGAAATAATCAATGCAAATGAAACTGAACTTGGCGGATATAAGGAAATCAGCTTTATGATTAACGGTGGCGGTGCATATTCACGGCTTAAATACGAAAGCGGAGTACACCGTGTACAGCGTGTTCCCGAAACTGAAACTCAGGGCAGAATACATACATCAACTGTAACGGTTGCGGTTTTGCCTGAGGCAGAGGACGTTGAGGTTGACATTAACCCGACAGACCTTAAAATTGATACCTACCGTTCAAGCGGTGCCGGCGGTCAGCATATCAACAAAACCGAATCCGCAATAAGAATTACGCATATTCCGACAGGTTTGGTTGTTGAATGTCAGGACGAGAGAAGTCAGTATAAAAATAAAGACAAGGCTATGAAGGTGCTTAAATCACGTTTGCTTGAAATGGAACGTGAAAAACAGCACAACGAGGTTGCACAGCAAAGACGTTCACAGGTCGGAACAGGTGACAGAAGTGAACGCATAAGAACCTATAATTATTCTCAGGGGCGTGTTACAGACCACAGAATCGGTCTTACACTGTATAAACTTGAAGACATACTCAACGGAAACATTGATGAAATAATTGACGCTCTTATCACAGCCGACAGAGCATCACAGCTTGAAAATGCGGAAACATAATTTATTTTAACGGAGGGAAACATTCTATGTTCAGAAGTTCGCTTGCAGGACAAAAATGGGCAATCGCAAAAGTTATAATAGCAATTTGTACTTTGGCTTATGCGGTATATATGATATATTGCGGAGTTAATTATATTAGCCTCAACACTAATCAGGATATAGGCAGAGAGATAACACCGTCCGACTATGGAACTCTTACCATAGGCGAACATATAACAGGAACGATAGATTCCGTTGTTTGCGAATATCAGTCAAGTGCTGACGCAACAGGAAATATGCTGAACTATTATCTTGTTAAATCCGACAACAAGATGGTAACCTTTAAAACTCAGATTAACAGTAGCTGTGACAACAAAATGAATAGTATATTGAACGGTTCGGGCGAAACATTGCATTACAAAGGTTATGTCAGTACACTTTCCGAAGATGATCTTCCATCACTCAGTATTTATGCAATTACCAACAATCTCCTTGCGAAGAACGGAATGAAGGGAGATTTCAACGACCATATTATGTCACTGGAAGTCAGTGTTACAGAATATGACGACAATTCAAACATACGTGCTGCTGTCGGGGCATTTGTAATAGCGGCATTTATGCTGTTTCTTACGTTTATGTTTCTCAAAAAATTTATTAAGGACTTTATTTATTCCCTTAAATTATCAAGAGGAAAAATAGTACCCGAAGTTAAATTAACTCCTGATAAACCGCTTGAAAACGAAAAAATATTTGAGGGCGGTACAAATGATGAGGGCTTTTTCTATGTCAGTTATGACGAACAGGAAAACGACAAGGATAATTCGTAATTCGTAATGCGTAATTCGTAATTGCGTTTATAGTTATTGTTATGGGGGAGTTTGTTTCCGCCCCGTGAATAAGCGGAGGCACTCCGCAGAGGGATTGGTGTTATGAAAACTCTTATGCTTAAAGCCGACGAGGTGCAGACGGCGGCAGATATAATAAAAAACGGCGGATTGGTTGCTATGCCGACAGAAACGGTTTACGGTCTTGCGGCTGACGCTTTGAACGGCAAGGCAGTCGAAAAAATATTCAGGGCAAAGGGCAGACCTATGGACAATCCGCTTATTGTGCATATTTCGGATATTTCACAGATATATAATTTGGTTGCGGTTTTTCCTGAAAAAGCAAAAAAACTTGCTGAAAAATTCTGGCCTGGTGCATTGACGATAATATTACCAAAATCGGATATAATTCCTGATGAAGTCAGTGCGGGACTTGATACGGTTGCAGTAAGGTTTCCGTCAAACCCGATTGCACACAGGCTGATTGAACTTTCGTCACCGCTTGCCGCACCGTCAGCGAATTTGTCGGGCAGTCCGAGTCCGACTAATGCAAAACACGTTGCCGACGATATGAACGGCAGAATTGACGCTATCATTGACGGCGGTGAATGTGATGTCGGTGTTGAATCAACCGTAATAACTCTTGCGACAGAACCGCCACGACTTTTAAGACCGGGTGGAATTACGCTTGAACAGTTGCGTGATACAATCGGCGAGGTTGTTGTTGATAATGCGGTTCTGAATCCGCTGAAAAACGGACAGAAAGCGTCAAGTCCCGGAATGAAATACAAACACTATTCGCCGAAAGCTGATGTTATACTTATCAAAGGTTCGGACGACAGCTTTGTTGAATATGTCAATCAGCACAAGGCTGACGGTGTTGCGGCACTTTGCTATGATGAGGATTTGGGCAGACTTGATGTGCCGACTGTTTCAGTCGGTCGTGGTGATGACTACGAAACACAGGCACACAGGCTTTTTACAGCATTGAGAACGGCTGACGAAAACGGTTACAGAACGGTTTACGCTCACTGTCCGAAAACTGAGGGAGTCGGACTTGCTGTTTATAACAGAATTATCCGTGCGGCTGGTTTTGAGGTGATTGACCTTGAATAGTATCGTTGTGGGACTTACAGGACAGACGGGAGCCGGCAAAAGCACTGTTTCCGAATTTATGAAAAATCTCGGCTGTACCGTCATAAGTGCCGACAAAATCGCAAGAGAGGCAACACAGACAGGCTCGGAATGTCTGAAAAGACTTGCAGATTGTTTCGGATATGATATAATAAATGATGACGGTAGCTGTAACAGAAAGCGTCTTGCACAAAAGGCTTTTTCGTCAAGAGAATCAACGGATTTGCTCAACAGCATAACTCACCCGTGGATACTAAGAAGAACAGCGGAATATATTTCACAGTGCAAGGCAGACGGCAGTGACATAATTATATTTGACGCACCACAGCTTTTTGAAAGCGGCGGCGAAAAAATGTGTGAACTTGTCGTTGCGGTTACTGCACCGACTGAAACCCGACTGTCAAGGATAATGAAACGTGACGGCATAAGCAAAGACGAGGCACTTTTGCGTATAAATGCACAGTTTGACGAAAGCTATTATACGTCAAGAGTTGATTATGTCATTGACGGTTCACAGCCTCTTGAACAGGTACAAAAAAAGGTAACGGAAATTATTGCCGGAATAAGAAAAGCAGGTGTATGATGAAAAAACATATAAAAATCATTATAAGTATAAGCCTTATTGTCGTTATGCTTTTCGGGGCGGCATTTGTGTTGAAATATGCGTATGAACGGTATGTTCACGCTACTTATCCGCTGAAATATCAGGACGATGTAAAGGCGGCGTCCGAGAAATACAATATTGACGAGGCACTTATTTACGGAGTTATAAAAACTGAAAGTAATTTTAATCCTGATGCTGTATCAGGTGCCGGTGCAATAGGTCTTATGCAGATTACCCCCGATACTTTTGAGTGGATACAGACATACTATAAGGACGACGACTACACAGTTGACGACCTTAAAAATTACAGCGTCAACATAGATTACGGCACACACATTCTGTCAATACTTATGGATATGTACGGTGATGAAGATACGGCGGTTTGTGCATATAATGCCGGTATCGGCAGAGTAGATGGCTGGCTTGCGGATAAGCAGTATTCCGACGACGGCAAAACGCTTAAAACCTTGCCTTTTGCCGAAACCGAAAACTACCGTCATAAAGTACAGCTTAACAAAAACGCTTATATAAAACTCTATTTTCAGGACAAAAACAGCAAAAATTCAGACAAATAAAAGAAAGGACGATTTTTTATGTCAAAGAAAAATGATACAAAATCAAAAGCTGAACAGCTTAAAGAAAAATTACTGATTAAAAAAGAAAGCGGTGCAAAAAAAATCAGTGCCGACGAACTCAAAAAAGCTGACGCTTTTTGTGAGGAATACAAGAATTTTCTGAACAAGGCAAAAACTGAGCGTGAGGCTGTCGCTTATGCCGTAAAAGCCGCAAAAAAAGCCGGTTTTACGGAATTTGACCGCACAAAGACATATAAAGCCGGCGACAAAGTTTATGTAAACAACAGAAACAAATCCGTTATGCTTGCCGTTATCGGCAAAAACGGCACAAAGGACGGTGTAAGACTCGGTATTGCACATATTGATTCACCACGTCTTGACCTTAAACCGAATCCGCTGTATGAGTCAAACGACCTTGCACTCTTTAAAACGCATTATTACGGCGGTATCAAAAAATATCAGTGGACAACAATCCCGCTTGCACTGCACGGTGTTGTTGCACTCAAAGACGGCACAACCGTTGATGTAACAATGGGTGAAAAGGACAGCGAACCTTGTTTTTGTGTTACTGACCTTTTGCCGCACCTTGCTGACGAACAGGTTCGCAAGCCTATGTATAAGGCTGTTACAGGTGAAGAACTGAATGTTCTTATCGGCAGTCGTCCGTTCTGTACAGATGAAGAAAGCGAAAGCGTTAAGCTCAATGTTATGAACATCATCTTTGAAAAGTACGGAATTACAGAGGAGGATTTTCTCTCGGCAGATCTTACAATGGTTCCGTCATTCAAGTCAAAGGATATTGGTTTTGACAGAAGTATGATAGGCAGTTACGGTCACGACGACAGAGTTTGTGCTTATCCGGCACTTATGGCGGCACTTGACGCAAAAAATCCCGACAGAACAGTAATTACCGTACTCACCGACCGTGAGGAAATAGGCAGTGAGGGCAACACAGGTATGAAGTCAACATTTATGTTTGATTTTATTGCCGACCTTGCACAGTCGGACGGCGAGGAAGTAAGACACGTTATGGCAAAGAGCAGTTGTCTTTCAGCAGATGTAAACGCTGCATTTGACCCGACTTATGCAAGTGCTTATGAAGCAAATAATTCGTGCTATGTCAACAACGGTGCTGTTATTACAAAATATACGGGCAGCAGAGGAAAGAGCGGTACTTCTGAGGCAACAGCCGAATTTATGGCAAAGGTAAGAGCAATTCTTGACGAGAATGGTGTAATATGGCAGACAGGCGAACTCGGAAAGGTTGATATAGGCGGCGGCGGAACAATCGCAAAGTTCGTTGCAAACCTTAATGTTGATGTTGTTGACCTTGGTGTGCCTGTACTTTCAATGCACGCACCTTTTGAAGTCGTTTCAAAGATTGATGTTTATATGACCTATCGTGCAATAGCGTCATTCTATGCGGCAAAGTAATGCCTTTGTTACATTGTAAAAATAAACACTTTTGCTGACCTGATTATAAATTTATTATACGGATTATTCCAAAAATTTACCGTTCAGTAACAATAAAGTTACAATAATGTTTTTGTTATTGACAAGTGGCGGTCTTTGTATTATTATCATACAGGATTAAAAAATTATTTTGCATTAAATTTATAGTTGGTTTTAGTGCAGTTTTCACAATAATTTCTAAATCTGTAAAAGTATGGAAACTAAAAGAGCTTTTATTAAAGCTGTAAATCTTAAAAATCCTGATGTTTATATTTAACTCATACAAAAGCATTATGAGGAGTGTTGTAGCTTGGAAAAATTCGTTATACACGGAGGTAATTCACTGCACGGCGAAGTTCATATAAGCGGTGCAAAAAATGCTGCCGTTGCTATCATACCAGCCGTTATACTTTCGGACGGTGTGTGTCGCATAGAAAATATCCCGAATATTATGGACGTAAATATAATTGCAACCATTTTGCACGAAATGGGTGCAAAAATCACAAGAGTCAATAAGTCCACTCTTGAAATAGACCCTACGCATATAAAAAATCCTGTTGCAACATACGAGCTTGTTCGTCATATGAGAGCGTCGTGCTATCTTCTCGGTGCATTACTCGGAAAATTTTCAAGGGCAGAGGTTGCACTTCCGGGCGGCTGTGACTTCGGTGTAAGACCGATTGACCAGCACCTAAAAGGCTTTGGAATACTCGGTGCAGAACACAGCGTTGCGGGCGGAATGATAAACGTAAAGGCTGACAAACTTGTCGGGGGACATATTTACCTTGATGTTGTTTCTGTCGGTGCAACAGTCAATATTATGCTTGCCGCAGTAAAGGCAGAGGGTAAAACAATAATCGAAAATGCCGCAAAAGAACCACATATTGTTGACCTTGCGAACTTCCTTAATTCAATGGGGGCTGATGTTCGTGGTGCCGGTACTGACGTAATTAAAATCAATGGTGTAAAACACCTTAATGGCACAACTTATTCGATTATTCCCGACCAGATTGAAGCGGGTACATATATGGTAGCCGCAGCGGCAACAGGCGGAGATGTCATTGTACGCAACGTTATCACAAAGCACCTTGAATCAATCACAGCAAAACTCAGAGAAATGAACGTACAGGTTGACGAGTACGAGGATTCTGTTCGTGTACACAGAACGGGAACACTTCACCGCTGTAATGTCAAGACAATGCCACACCCGGGATTTCCGACGGATATGCAGCCGCAGATTGCCGTACTGCTTTCTATTGCAAACGGTACGAGCATTGTAACAGAGGCAGTATGGGACAACCGTTTCAGATATGTTGAGGAACTTCGCAGAATGGGTGCAGAGATTTCCGTTGACGGAAAAATTGCCGTTATCGAGGGTGTAAAAGAACTTATCGGAGCTCCTGTCAAAGCTACTGACCTTCGTGCCGGTGCTGCTATGATTATTGCGGCTCTTGCGGCAAAAGGCACAACATATATTGAAGATATTCAGCATATTGAGCGTGGCTATGAAGATGTAGTCGAAAAATTCGCCGCTCTCGGTGCTGACATCAAGCGTGTATATTCCAACGACCCCGTTGTACAAACAGCCTGAATACAGTGTGGAGTGTGG
This sequence comes from Clostridia bacterium, assembly GCA_029226955.1. GTDB lineage: Bacteria > Bacillota > Clostridia > Oscillospirales > Acutalibacteraceae > UBA1213. The sequence continues at coordinate 13,793 of JAQXZA010000025.1, forward strand.
AGAGTGGAGTTGTTCGGACGGTCAGTCTGATGTGCTGAGGGAGAAATTATATGACAAGACTTTGTCCGTTATTCAGCGGAAGTTCAGGAAACAGCTATTATATAGGTTCGGCGGATAACGGAATACTTATTGATGCCGGAAGAAATGCAAAACAGATTGAAAATGCACTCAAAGAAAATGAACTTGATATAAAAAATGTCAGGGCAATTTTTATCACGCACGAACACAGCGACCATATACAAGGCTTGCGTGTGCTTGCGTCACGGCACAAAATCAAGGTTTATTCGTCAATGGGTACGATTTCGGCACTTGAAGAAAAACAGCTTATCAATGAAAAGGTTGATATTTCGCCGATTACTTTTGACGGTGTTGAGGCGGCTGGAATGAATATAGTGCCGTTCAGAATATCGCACGACTGCTGTGAGGGTTTCGGCTATGTTGTCGAAACTGCTGACGGACGAAAAACAGCCTTTGCAACGGATACAGGTTATATTTCAAATGATATAAAATCGGCACTTTGCGGCTGTGATACCGTTGTAATTGAATCAAACCACGATGTACGAATGTTAGAAAACGGCATTTATCCGTACATTTTAAAACGCCGAATACTATCGGACAGAGGACATCTTTCAAATGACAGTTGTGCCAATGAACTGGTTGAACTCGTAAAAAGCAGCACAACAAGATTTTTGCTTGCACATCTCAGCCGTGAAAACAATATACCTGAACTTGCACTGCAAACATCACTTTGTAGTCTTGAAACTAACGATATGAAACGAAACATTGACTTTATGCTTTCGGTTGTACCTGTTGAGAACACCTCAGGTTCAATAATATACTGATACATAACTTAATACATCAATAAAAAAATCCCGACATAAAAATCGGGATTTTTTCGTTATTTATGATATTTTCCGCCGATGTTGATTTGAAAAGCCCTGTAAATCTGTTCACAAAGCATTACCCGTGCAAGCTGATGCGGAAAAGTCATTTCAGACATTGACAGCCGTATATGCGACATACGCTTAACCTCGTCTGAAAGTCCCCACGAACCGCCGATAATAAACGCAATACTGCTGTAACCACTGACGGCAATATCGGAAATTTCCTGTGCAAGTTTTTCTGAACTACGCTGTTTTCCCTCAATGCACATAGAAATAATTTTTGCGTTATGCGGAATTTTTGAAATAATCCGCTCGCCCTCTTTTGTTATTGTGTTTTTTATCTGTAACGGCGACGGATTTTCCGCAATTTTTTCCTCGTCAACCTCAACAATACTGAAATTACAAAATGTACGCATACGCTTTGAATATTCAGCAACCGCCTCTCGCCAATAGCTTTCTTTAAGTTTTCCCACACATATTATTGAAACACTAATCAAAAAAACACCCCCTGTATCAATTCGTAATTCGTAATTGTGGTGTCGTGCCGCCACTGTCAATAAGTATAAACCGTATATTCTTTTACGCATTAACTTCTTTATAAACTTTGCACACAATAAAACCGCCTTGTAAAAAGGCGGTTGAATTTTTAATGGAATAATTTTTCAAAAACCATTTAAAAGTTATCTCTATAAATAACTCAACTTAACGCTATATAATTGACGTCGTAATAATTACGCATTACTAAGCAACATTCTGTCGTTGTTGAGTTCTTCGCCGCTTGCAAGGGAGAATTTTTCGAGAAGGTCAGAAGTTTTCAGTTTTTTCTTTTCTTCGCCCGATACATCATAGATGATTTTGCCGTTGTTCATCATAATGAGGCGGTTTCCGTGAACAATAGCGTCGTGCATATTGTGAGTAACCATAAGTGCTGTAAGATGATTTTCGGCAATTATTTTGTCGCTGAGGTCAAGCACCTTTGCGGCGGTTTTCGGGTCAAGTGCGGCAGTGTGTTCATCAAGAAGAAGAACTTTTGGCTTTTTGATTGTTGCCATAAGAAGTGTTACTGCCTGACGCTGACCGCCCGAAAGAAGTCCGACCTTTGAGGTCATTCTGTCTTCAAGTCCGAGGTCAAGCTGTTTGAGCAGTTCACGGTAGGTTTCGTGTTCGGCTTTTGTAACACCCCAGCGGAGTCCACGTTTTTTGCCACGTCTTGCGGCTATTGCAAGGTTTTCGATTATTTCCATATCGGCAACAGTGCCTGTCATAGGGTCCTGAAAAACACGTCCGAGATAAGCCGCACGCTGATGTTCTGAAAGTCCTGTGACATCTTTGTCATCAATGAAAATAATACCGCTGTCAACAGGCCATACACCCGCAATAGCATTAAGCATAGTGGATTTACCGGCACCGTTTCCGCCGATAACCGTACAGAAATCACCGTCATTCAGTGTGAGTGAAAGACCGTTCAAAGCCCTTTTTTCGTTTATCGTACCTTTGTTAAAGGTTTTATAAATATCTCTTATTTCAAGCATTTTTGCCGTCCTCCGTAGCTGTGCTGTTTTTTGCGTTTTGCTTTGCAACTTTTCTGAAAGAATTTTTTGATTTCTTTTGCAGATAAGGAACAGCAAGGAATATTGCAACTATTACAGCAGTAAACAGTTTCATATCGTCAGTAGGCATTTTCAGCCAGAGAACAATACCTATTACTACATAATAGATTATTCCGCCGATTACAACAAATATGAGTTTTGCAATAAAATTAAAGTGTTTGCGGAGTATAGCCTCACCGAGAACCTGTCCGATAATTACAGCGGCAAGACCGATAACTATTGCACCACGTCCCATATTTATATCCGAAAATCCCTGATACTGTGCCATAAGCGAACCCGAAAGTGCAACAAGACCGTTTGAAAGTGAAAGTGCAATTATTTTTGTAACATTGATGTTAATACCCTGAGCCTTTGACATATTCGGGTTACAGCCTGTTGCCCTTATTGCCGAACCCTGTTCAGTACCAAAGTACCAGTAAAAAGCCATAATTATAACGGCGGCAAATGCAAGACCAACAAGAATTGCCATATTGACATCACGAAGTGAAATTACCAGTGTGTATTTATTAAAACTTATAACTCTGTTTGCCTGTCCCATAATATTGAGGTTGATTGAGTACAGTGCAATCTGACTGAGTATTCCGGCAAGAATGTCGGGAATACCGAGAAGTGTGTGTAATATACCTGTGATAAATCCTGAAAGAAGTCCGGCAATTACCGCAACAATCATTGCAACCCATATCGGACAACCTGCCATAAGCATCATAGCAGTTACTGCACCGCCTGTTGCAAACGAGCCATCAACGGTCAAATCAGCAAAATTCAGCAGTTTGTATGTAATGAATACACCCAGTGCCATTATGCCCCATATTGCACCTTGTGCGACAGTTCCGGGCAAAGCCTGTAAAAAAGCCATAGGGTCAAGCGACGAAAAATACGACCCCAGTACGTCAAAAAAATTCATTATAAATTCACCATCTTAAAAAATTTTTCGGGATGTCGTCATCGGCACCCCGAAATTTGTTTCAGTTTATTCGGCTGTAAGATTATTCAGCCTTGATTTCTGTGTAGCCGTCAGGGATTTTAACACCGAGAGCCTTTGCTCTGTCAGCCATATATTCCTTAACAGGTGACGGAGAATATTCAACAGGCATTGTCTTGATGTCTTTTCCGTTTACGAGAATGTCATAAGCCATTTCACCTGTTTTTACGCCTATATCATAGTAGCTGATTGAAAGTGTTGCAATACCACAGCCTTTGCAGATACCTTCTTCACCGGCAATAATAGGTTTCTTTGCCGGTTCAGCAATATTGTTGATTACTTCGGCATTTTGTGCAGCTGTGTTGTCGGTAGGAATATAAATAACGTCTGATTCGTTGCAAGCTGTTGTTGTAACAGACGCAACGTCGTTTGAGTCAGAGAAAGTGTATTCTTTTACATTGTAGCCGTATTTTTTAAGGCTTTCTGTAACTGTTGTTGCCTGGAATTTTGAGTTAGGTTCAGCCGAGCAGTAGAGAATACCTACATTTTTAGCGTCAGGGAAAATCTCGTGGAGCATATCAGCCTGTTCGCTAAGCGGTGCAAGGTCTGATGTACCCGAAATATTCATACCTGTTGTGCCTGAGAAGTCGCTTAAATCAAGAGCCGTTGCATAATCGGTTATTGATGTTGCAAGAATCGGAATATCCGGTGTTGCGGTTGCGGCTGCCTGTAATGATGCGGTAGCATTAGCCATAATCAAATCAACATTTGATGCTACAAACTGGTTGCAGATTGTAGCACAAGTAGGTGAGTCGTTCTGTGCGTTCTGATAGTCGAACTTAACGTGTTCCTCGCCCATAAGTTCAGTAAGCTTATCTTTAAATCCCTGTGTTGCGGCGTCAAGTGCAACGTGCTGTGTAAGCTGGCATATACCGATATTATATACCTTGTCGTCAGGAATTGCCGAATTTGCTGTGCTTTCTGTTGTTGAAGCCTTTGATTCAGACGGTTTGCTGCTGTTGTTTGAACCACTGTTTGAGTTGCTGCATCCGGCGGAAATACCGAGTGCCATTATTCCGGCAAGAAGTGCAGATGTGAGTTTACATACTTTTTTCATAAAATTTACCCCGATTCTTTTGTTTGATTTTTAAATTTAAATTTAATGCTTTAAATCATCAAAAATATTTTAACACGCACTGACTATTTTGTCAATCATAATTAAGAATCAGGAATCAGGAGTCAGGAGTGAGGAGTTAATTCTTTGTACATAGACAAATTGCCTATTTTGTAGTACAGATAATTATGACATTCGACAAAATTTGAAAAATTTGCTAATTGACTTTTATAATTTTGTACAATATGATATAATGTACATATAACAATTTTTTACGGAGGAGATTAAAAATGTATTATCTTGGAATTGACCTTGGCGGCACAAATATAGTTGCCGGTGTCGTTGACGAGGATTATAAAATCGTTGTAAAGGAAAGCTGTAAAACTAATCTGCCACGACCGACAGATGAAATTTGCGACGATATGGCGGCGGTTACTCTGAAAGCACTCGAAAAAGCCGGAATAACTCTTGATGACATTTCATTTGTCGGAATAGGTGCTCCCGGTGCAGTAAACAGCCAGACAGGTGTAATCGAATTTTCACCTAATTTTGACGCTCATAACTGGGAAATTGCAAAAATGATGGAAGAACGTCTTAACAAAAAAGTTAAGGTTGAAAATGACGCTAATGCGGCGGCTTTTGGTGAGTATCTTGCGGGTGCGGCTAAAAATGCCAAAAATGCCGTTGCAATAACTCTCGGAACAGGTGTCGGAGGCGGAATCATTATTGACGGCAAAATTTACAGTGGTTCAAACTTTGCCGGTGCTGAACTTGGTCACATAGTTATCGAGCATAACGGTCGTCAGTGCGGTTGCGGCAGAAAAGGCTGCTGGGAGGCTTATGCGTCGGCAACGGGACTTATCAATATGACAAAAGAGGCAATCGAAAATCCCGAAAACAAAGACTCATACCTTTACAAATCCGTTGACGGTGATGTTTCAAAAGTAAGCGGTATTACTGCTTTTGACGCAAAACGTCACGACTGTCCTGTCGGAAAAGCCGTTGTTGATACCTACATAAGCTATCTTGCCTGTGGCATAGTAAATGTAATCAATATTTTCCAGCCTGATGTTCTTTGCATTGGCGGCGGCATAAGCAATCAGGGCGACTATCTTATCGAACCGCTTATGAAGATTGTCGAAGAAGAACGTTTCACAAAGCACAACGCAAAACAAACCAAAGTCTGCACCGCTTTACTCGGCAACGACGCCGGCATTATCGGAGCAGCAAGACTTTAATTCAGAGTGGAGTGTGGAGAGTGAAGAGTGGAGTTGTGTGAGCTGTAATTTTTCTTGCACAATTTGACTTCTGTGTACACTCTGAACGCAATAATATAAACCGCCTTGTCTGACAGGGCGGTTTTCTTTTGTAAAAAGTTATCTTTAACAAAATGGGCGGAAGTCCCCGACCTCTAAGGTCGTGGGATGGATAGCCCGTCAGCCGCAAGGCTGACAGATATTTGACATAATCAATAATTTGTGCTATTGTGATAAAAAGCAGTATTCAGGAAGTGAAAAGTAATGAATAAAGCCTATAAATTCAGAATATATCCGAATGATGAACAAAAAGTTTTGTTTGCAAAAACATTCGGCTGTGTCAGATTTATTTACAACAAAATGCTTGAAGATAAAATTAAGTATTACAAAGAAACAAAACAAAAGCTGAATAATACGCCTGCACAGTATAAAACTGAATTTGAATGGCTGAAAGATGTTGACAGCCTTGCTCTTTGTAATGCACAGAAAAATCTTGAAAAAGCATACAGTAATTTTTTCAGGGATAAGAAAATCGGTTTTCCAAAGTTCAAATCGAAAAGAAACAGCAGAAAAAGCTATACAACAAATTGTGTCAACGGAAATATTCAGTTATCAGACGGTTTGTTGCAATTACCAAAAATAGGCTCTGTTAAAATAAAACAACACAGGAATATCCCCGATTACTATAAACTGAAATCAGTTACAGTAAGTCAGACAGCAAGCGGAAAATATTATGCAAGTATTCTTTTTGAGTTTGAAGAACAAATTACTGAAAAAGAAATGCAAAATTTTATCGGTTTGGATTTTTCTATGCACGAACTGTATGTTGACAGCAACGGAAATTGTCCTGAATATCCGAGATATTACAGACTTTCCGAAAAGAAACTAAAAAAAGAACAACGTAAATTATCCAAAATGCAAAAAGGTTCAAATAACCGTAACAAGCAAAGAATTAAAGTTGCCAAGCTACACGAGAAAATTGCAAATCAGCGTAGAGATTTTCTGCACAAGCAGTCAAGGCAGATAACCAATGCCTATGATTGCGTTTGCATAGAAAATCTTGATATGAAAGCAATGTCAAAAGCATTACATTTTGGCAAATCCGTTGCCGATAACGGCTGGGGAATGTTCACAACATTCCTGAAATACAAACTTGAAGAAGTAGGCAAAAAACTTATTCAGGTTGATAAG
>JAQXZA010000026.1 GCA_029226955.1 Clostridia bacterium
AGGTGGAGAGCTTTCTAACAGAAAATCTATGTTCTTCCCCGATAAAGAATTGAAGATGGAGTACCTCTCCGAGCAGGATAAGTCAGATATTAAGTTCGGCGTTGAGCAGGGAGTTGACTTTATCGCTTGTTCATTCGTTTCCAAAGCCCAGGATATAATTGACGTGAGGAATTATTTAAGGGAATGCGGTGACGTAAACGACGATATCGAACTTATTGCAAAGATTGAAAACAGAGCAGGTGTTAATAACCTTGACAGCATAATAGAAGTCAGCAACGGTATAATGGTTGCAAGAGGTGACCTTGGTGTTGAAATTCCGTTTGAGGAAATTCCTATTATTCAAAAACAGCTCATAAAAAAGACAAGAAATTCTGACAAACCCGTTATCACAGCAACACAAATGCTCGACTCAATGATTAAAAACCCACGTCCGACAAGAGCCGAAACAACAGACGTTGCAAATGCGATTTATGACGGTACAAGCGTAATTATGCTTTCGGGCGAAACTGCCGCCGGTGCATATCCGATTGAGGCGGTTAAAACTATGGCATCTATTGCCGAAATTACCGAACAAAACATAGACTATATCGGTAAATTCAAAAAGCGTGATGTTGTTGAACGTCCCGACGTTACATCAGCAATTTCACACGCAACCTGTACTACTGCACACGACCTTGGTGCTACCGCAATTATGACAGCGTCAAAATCGGGTGCTACTTCAAGAATGTTATCGAAATATCGTCCTGACTGTCCGATTATCAGCGGAACAACAAGTGAAAAGGTATGGCGACAGACAAATATGTCGTGGGGTGTTATTCCGATTAAAATTGAAGAAAAACACAACACTGATGAACTTTTTGACCATCTTATTGATGTTGCACAACAGCACGGACTTCTTAAAAACGGTGACCTTGTTGTAATTACAGCCGGTGTGCCGCTCGGAATTTCGGGTACAACAAATCTTATGAAAGTTCATCTTGTCGGAAATATTCTTGCAAGCGGCAGTACAATAGTAAATAACATCTCTGTTCGTGGACGCATTATGGTATGCAAAACCGAACAGGAGGCTCTTGAAAACTTTACGGAAAACGAAATTCTTGTTATACACGAAACATCTAACAATATTCTGCCTGTAATGAAAAAATGTGCGGGCATTATAACTGAGGTTGACGGTCTTACATCTCACGCCGCAATAGTAGGTCTTGCACTCAACAAGCCTGTAATTGTCGGTGCAAAGAACGCAACCAAACTGCTCAAAACAGGAACTTATGTAAATATGGACGCCGGCAACAGCGTCGTAACAACATCATCAGCAAAACTCTGATTTTTGTACCGTTTTATCCCCTTGTTCAATATAATAATTACAGGGGTGCATACGGTTATGATGTGTCCAAATGAGCTTGTAACAAGCATTACAGCTTTAGCGGTTGCTATTGCTGAGGGAAAATCGGAAGATGAACTGTCAGTTCTTGCCGCACTTTTCACTCAGCTTGGAGATACACTTGCAACCATTGCTGTCCAAAAGAGCGTATGCTCAAAATAATATCGCAAAAACGGCATTATATCGCAATATGATATAATGCCGTTTTATTGTGCTTTATTTTGTTATAACGCAAAAATATTCCCCTTTGACTTTAATCAAAGGGGAATACCGTTAGTTCAAATCAACAATTAAGTAGTTAATCGTAAAGATTAGTCCTTAACTGATTTTTTCTTTGAAACAAGAACGATTGCACCGAGAGCTGCAATACCAGCAACTACAAATACGATTGTCATTGTGCCGTTGTCGCCTGTTGCAACAGTACCACCGTTACCGCCGTTTGTTGTGCCGCCGTTATTTGTGCCACCATTGTTTGTGCCACCGTTGTTTGACGGAGCTGTGCTTGTAGGAGTTGATGTATTGCTGTTGTCACCGCTGTTTGAAGGTTCTGTTGAAGGATCTTCTGTTGAAGGTTCATCTGTTGATGGTTCTTCTGATGGATCTGTACTCGGCAGAGGATCGTCCTGTGGCTTCTCTCCACGCTGTTCTGATACGAATTCGCCGTCGTAATCTTCCCAAGCACCCTCATTGTAGATGAACTTTGTCTTCTGCCAGCCAAGACCAGCCTTTTTAGCTTCTACAGTAGTGTCAATTTTGTAAATCTGACCAGCGTTAGCTTCTGAATCAAAGTCGAGGTCAGCTGTCTGATAAGCATCGATTGTGTTTCCAGCTTTAAATGCTTCGTTAAGTTCCTTGTCGCTTACACCGCTGTTGAAGATAATCTTTGTTGCACCGAATGGTACGAGAGCCTGATAAATATCTGTTCCAGGAATCTTTGTCATTTCAACGCCCGGGAATTCTGCACCGTAACCCTCACCGAAAGCATTTACTGTTTCGCCGAGATCTACATTCCAGAAGTAGATGCAAACTTTATCCCACTTTGTTTCTGAGTTGTCAAAGTAGATGTAGTCATCTCTTTCTGTTACATAATATTCAGGTTCTGATGGCTCTTCTGTTGAAGGTTCTTCTGTTGAAGGTTCTTCTGTTGAAGGTTCTTCTGTTGATGGTTCGTCTGTTGATGGTTCGTCTGTTGAAGGTTCTTCTGTTGAAGGTTCTTCTGATGGTTCTTCAGAAGGTTCTTCTGATGGTTCTTCAGGAGTAACAGGTGCTACCTTACCTGTGTAGTTTACAGGCCAGAATGTGAAACCATATTCGTCCATATCCTCTGCTGTCTTTATATCATGAGCAGCTGAACCTTCCTGTGCAAGAGCAGCAGGATCAATGCTTGTTGTATCAAGTTCAATCTTGATTACATCTGTCTTATCAGTAATTGTTACTTTGCAGTTTGTCTGGCTGTTCTGTGTACGGTCACCAGGATTTCCGGTAGGATCCAACCACTCGTAGTCGCCCCAGCTAAGATCCCAAGTTCCGTCTGCACGAACCTTAAATTCATAATCACCGGGTTCTTCACCTGTGATTTCTGCTGTGTAAATACCGTCGCCGTCAAGGTCTGCCATAGGAATATCGGTTGACCAACCTGACTGTGCAAAGTTACCTATTACACCAAAGTTTGTAGCCTTTGTCTGTGGCTTATAAACTTTGTATGTTACAGGCCAGTATTGGTAACCATACTCGTCCCAAAGTCCTTCCATATCTTCAGCAATTTCCTTAGCTATAGAACCGTCCTGAGCAAGAGCTGCCTCAGAAAGTTTTGTTGTATCAAAGTTTACATAAACAACCTGATCAGGATCTGTGATTGAGATCTTGCAGTTGTGCTGGCTATTCTGTGTACGGTCAGCAGGATTACCTTCATTGTCTACCCATTCATAGTCGCCCCAACTGTAAGTCCAGTCTCCGTCAAGACGTACCTTGAACTCATAGTCGCCAACAGCCTCACCTTTGATAACAGCTGTGTAAACACCGTCACCGTCAACATCTGTCATAGCAACATCTGATGACCAACCACACTGTGCAAAGCTACCAGTAATACCTACTGAATGGCTCTTAACTGTTTCTGTTGTAAGATCGCCAGCAGCAGATGTTGATACAGCAGCTACTGTTGCCACTGAGCCAACGAGTGCAGCTGAAAGTGCAATAGCAAGAATCTTTTTTGTCTGCATAATAATTCATCCTCCTAAAAAATATTTTATTATGTATAAAGCCATATACATTCAGCTTTATTTATATATGATTATACAACCAAAAAATTCAAATTTCAAGTGTAAATTAACATTTTCCTATTCTTTTAATTTACTTTACAATATCTTTTTGTATAAAATGCCGTATCAAAAAAGCCCATATTTCTTTTATAAAAATATAAAAAATAAATCATTGTGCAATTTTACCATTTTATTAAAACATTTCTTATGCAAATTCACACTTAAAATGGTTACAAATTGATTACATTTTTGTTAATCTGCATTTTAAAATCCGACATTATCTACATTATATAAGCATTTTCTGACGTTCAGACCGATGATATTTGACTTTTGTATGAGTTTATAATAGAATGACTGTATAATAACGAAGTGGAGATAGCAAAATGAAATATTGTACCCGCTGTAAATTGATTTTTAATAATGACAATCAGAATATCTGTCCTAAATGCAGAAAAAAACTTATATCAAACCCAAGTTCATATTCCGCCGTAAACGTTGTCACCGCAAACGGCTTTGAACTTGAACGCATACGCTCTGCCCTGACTGACGCTGATATTCCTTTTTCCGTACAGGAAACACGCAGTGATACGGGAATACAAATACTCAACTCTGCACCGCCCGAAAACTGTAATATTTTTGTGCCGCTCAGCTCTTATGATGACGCAATAGACGTTCTTGTCGGCATAAACGCACTGAAAGACAACGAAATTCCCGAAATTGACGAAAAGACACAAGAGGAGTTAAAAAAAGTAAAAGCACAAGCCGAAAAAGACGAAATGTCCCCACGAAAAAGATTCTGGGTAAAACTTTTGTCACTTATCGGATTTTTACTGGTAATTACAGGTGTCGTATATCTTACTGATTATCTTATGTCGTCTGTAAAGACATTTTTCGGTTGGTAATAATTTATTCCTGAAATTCAAAAAGCAGATAACTGCATACTATCGGGTGCAGTTATCTGCTTTTTTCGGCTTTTGTGGGTTTTAATCAGAGGTTCAGCCTTTTGCCATAAATGACATACAGTCTGTACACTGATTTACTGTCGGGTTGGATTCGTGTGTGCCAATTTGTACGGTATCAAGTGAGCAGTAGTCCTGATTTGTACAGTGGTGCTGGCATTGTGTTACCGTGCATTGAATACTTTTGTTAACTGTTTCCATTTTTTACGATCTCCTCTCTGTCCGCTTTAACGGCGGCTTTATTATAATTGACCGTTTACAATATAAATATACAGCTGTGTTTCAAGAATTTTTTTCTGCTTATAAAAAGTCTTATACAATAAATAATATTGTTGAGGTGATTTTTAAATGGATAATCATATATGTCTTTCAGAACTTCTTGACCAGGATATTTCAAGCTATGAATTTTTTTATTCTCTGCCTGATGAAGTACGTCAGCGGATTGAGGAGGAAGACCCGACTTCATTTGAAGAAATGCAGAGAATTGCCGCCGAAGAAAAACACATTGTCTGAATATATTTTATTTTTATGTCAAAAATAATTCCGTATCTTATTATAAACGGAGGAAAAACAAGTGGATTACAGAATAGAAAAAATATGCGGTCGTGAAATCATAGATTCACGTGGAAATCCGACTGTTGAGGCGACAGTAACGCTTGTATGCGGTGCAAAAGGCAGAGCGTCTGTGCCGTCGGGTGCATCAACGGGAGTATATGAGGCACACGAATTACGTGATAATGACAAGTCACGGTATCTCGGCAAAGGCGTAATTACAGCCGTAAACAACATCAATACAAAAATTTTTCCCGCATTAAAAGGTCTTAATGCACTCAATCAGGGCGGAATTGACCGCACAATGCTTGAACTTGACGGCACAAAAAACAAGTCTGAACTTGGTGCAAACGCAATTCTTGCTGTATCGCTCGCTGTTGCAAGAGCCGCCGCAAAATCCGTCGGACTGCCGCTTTACAGATATATAGGCGGTGCAAATGGTGTTATGCTGCCTGTTCCTATGATGAATATTCTCAACGGCGGTGCTCACGCAAAAAACAACATTGATATACAGGAATTTATGATTATGCCCGTCGGTGCGGAAAACTTTGCACAGGGACTTCAAATGTGCTGTGAAATTTACCACACTCTCGGAGATATTATACGCAAAAACGGCGGCACAGGCGGAGTCGGCGACGAGGGCGGTTTTGCACCGAATCTTGAAAAGGACGAGGACGCTGTTGAGCTGATTATTTCAGCCATAGAAAAAGCCGGATATAATACTCAGAATGTCAAAATCGCACTTGACGCTGCCGCAAGTGAATGGTACGACGAAAACAAACAGTACACTCTGCCGAAAAGAAAAACCGTTTACAGCAGTGAACAGCTTACTGAATACTGGCAGAATCTTTGCGAAAAATACCCGATATGTTCCATTGAGGACGGTCTGAGTGAACACGACTGGAACGGTTGGGTACATCTTACCGAAAAACTCGGCAAAAAAATACAGTTAGTCGGTGACGACCTTTTCGTAACAAATCCTGAAAGGCTTATGCACGGTATTGAGATAAATGCCGGAAACGCAATTCTCATAAAAATGAATCAGATAGGCACACTGTCCGAAACCTTACAGGCAATAGAAATTGCAAAACGCAACGGATATAAAACTGTAATTTCACACCGTTCAGGCGAAACGGAGGATACAGCAATAGCCGACCTCTCTGTTGCCGTCAATGCCGGGCAGATAAAGACAGGGGCACCGTGCAGAAGTGAGCGTGTTGCAAAATACAACCGACTTTTAAATATTGAGTCAAATTCCGTTTGTTTTTATAAATACGGCACATTTTTGTAAATATAATTCCATTCTAACCGAAAGGCATTATGTCTTTCGGTTAATTTTTTCTTACAGTTATTACATTCCTGTAACCCTTAATTAAAAATTTAACTAAATTTATATTGTTTTTTCGGTATTATTTTATATAAATCAACGATTTTTATATTCCTGAATGTAAATGAATTTTGTACAGATTGCATATTCATCAAAAATTAAATTGTAATTTATGCACAATTTATCAAGAAATATTTTTCTTTTTAAGAATTATACTTTTACTTTCCGACCTCACATTCACATTTATTTGTCACTAATGGAATTTATGACCATTTTTTGAAAAAATACGCTTGATTTTTTGGAATCAGAATAGTATAATCAATTCAATGAAACTGAATAGGTAGTTTCAAAATATTTTTTGGGAGGAATTTTACAATGAATAAGTCAAAAATTCTCAGTGTTGCTCTTGCAGGTGCTCTCGTAGCTTCTGTTGCAGCCGTTTCAACAATCAGTGCATCAGCTCTTTCTTCTGATGAAGTTAAATCACACAAAGTAGGTATCACAGGTGCTTTTGCAGAATGCAACAGCTGGAACGATGATATTGAAATGACTGATAATGGTGACGGCACATATTCAGCTGAAATCACAAATCAGGAACCAGGCGACTATGAATTTAAGGTTCGTCTTGATGGTTCATGGGATTACAGCTGGGGTGATTACGAGTGGGAAGACGCTGCCGGCAATCCTGGTGACCGTACACAGAACAGCCAGACAAACTGCAAAGTTACAGTTGCTAACAAAACAGATGTAATCAAAGTAACATTTGATACAACAAAGATTTCTGACAAAGCTCTTGCTCAGGACGGTTCAACTGCTAAGGAACTCGAAGGTCCGGACGATGAATTTGCTTACAATTTCTGGCCTGTAACATACACAGTTGAGGCTGGTGCTGCTGATGAACCAGCTACTGACGAACCAGCTACTGATACTCCAGCTACTGACACTCCGGCTACTGACACTCCGGCTACCGACACTCCGGCTACTGATGCTCCAGCTACTGATACTCCAGCTGCTGACGCTCCGGCTACTACTGAAACATCAGACACAAAGACAGTTGCAACAGGCGACACAACATCAGCTATCGCTCTTGTAGGTGTTGTTCTTGCATCACTCGGAACAGCTGTTGTTATGACAAAGAAAGCTTCTTCTAAGGACTAATTTGTAATAATATTACATTTAATGCTTAAAAGCTAATACTTAAAAAGCCGATTGTTCGCTATGCGGACAGTCGGTTTTTGTTTTGTCTTTAAACGTAAAAATGCAGTGACAACCGTTTTGGCTATCACTGCGTTTAATAATTATTTTCGTTTTTTCAAAAAACTGCGGTTACGATAATTACGCATTACGAATTACGCATTACGCATTATTTTATGATTTCGCCTTCGGCATTGCCGGTAAGACCAGCAGCATTTGATTCGTCAGTGTCAATGTGCATAGCCGGTGCGAATTTCGGGCTTACTCTGATTACAACATCACCAAAAACAAGTTTTCTGCCCTCTCCGCCTACTGCAACGCTGACAATTTCTTTTTCTTTAACGCCAAATTCCTCAGCCTTTTCAGGTGTAAGGTGAATATGTCTTTTTGCGGCAATAACTCCGCAAGAAATTTCAACTTCACCGTTTGGCCCTACAAGTTTACAGCCCGGTGTGCCGTCAATGTCGCCTGATTCACGTACAGGTGCGGCAATACCAAGTTTGCGAGCCTCAGTAAGAGAAACTTCAACCTGGTCTGCACTGCGGACAGGTCCGAGTATTGACGCTTTCATTTCGCCCTTAGGACCAACGATTGTAATTTTTTCATTTGATACAAACTGTCCCGGCTGTGAAAGGTCTTTTTTCTTTGTGAGTTCTGCACCCTTACCGAAAAGTTTTTCAAAAGTTTCCTGTGTTACGTGAACGTGACGTGCTGATGTTTCAACAAGTATTTTCATTTTTATTTCTCCATTCCCTGTACTATAATTTAATTATGGTACAGATTTAATTTCGTTATCAAGTTAATTTTACAACTGTTTTTACAAAAAGTAAAGTAAAAAATAAGTTTTGAAACAACAAAATTGCTAATCTGTTTTTATCTTTTCTTTGCAAACTACGTTGATATTTGTCAATAGTTGTGGTATCATTTTTGCGTAAAAATAAAAATTCAGATTTGTGAGGTCATAACATAATGGACAATACATCAGAAGCGTCACACACAAAAGCAAAAGACGCAATAAAAGGATATTTTCATAAACTCCTTGACATTCGTGGAGATATGATGAGTTACAAAGAACTTGACAAGATGATGGCGGAAAACACCGTTATTCACGGTTCAAATATGTGGATTTTAATGCTTGCAATTCTTATTGCGTCAATCGGACTCAACGTAAACTCCACTGCCGTTATAATAGGTGCAATGCTTATTTCACCTCTTATGAGCGGAATTTTAACAATGGGTTATTCACTTGCAATACGAGATCTTAATATGCTGAAAAGAGCGTTAGGACGTTTCGGAACACAGGTTTTAATCAGCCTTATAACCTCTACGCTTTATTTTCTTATTACTCCGCTTGACGTTGCAACAGATGAAATGATTGCCCGAACCAGTCCTACAATATGGGACGTACTTATTGCACTTTTCGGCGGTCTTGCCGGAATGATAGGCAACACCCGACAGAAAAAAGGAAACGTAATTCCCGGTGTGGCAATAGCAACCGCACTTATGCCGCCTCTTTGTACAGCCGGTTACGGACTTGCAACACTTCAACCTAAATTTCTTTTCGGTGCTTTTTATCTGTTTTTAATCAACACTCTTTTCATTATGCTTTCATCGGCATTTGTAACGGTACTTCTGAGAGTTCCCGTTCATCACAGCGTAAATGAAAGACAGCAAAAAAGAATAAACCACATAGTCGCCCTTATTACAACAATAACAATAATTCCAAGCGTTCTTATCGGAACAATTACAGTTCACAGAACGGTAATTGAACAAAATGTCAACAACTATCTCAAAAGTGAATTTGTATTTCACGACACTCAGGTTGTTCAGAGCAGTACGGATAACCTGAATAAAGTAATTTCGGTTTCACTTGTCGGGGAAACGGTTTCGGACGAGGTTATCGGCAGACTTGAACAGGAACTTAATAATTACAATCTCAGTGGCTATACCTTGCGTATAACACAAAACAAAAACATTGAGGTTGATAATTCCGACAGCGTTACAATAGCTTTGCAAACAGAAGAAATAAAGGCTCTCGAAAACAAACTTACCGAACAAAAAGACAAAATAAACGAACTTGAAAATCAGATTAAATCCAAAATTGACTGCAAGAAAATTTCCGAAAACGCTCAGAAGATTTTTACAAAGCTGTCGGATTGCAGTTGCGGAATTATGTCTGATACAAACGGTGATTACATTCTTCTGACAGCAAATGTCGAAAAGGCATTGACTGATGATGAGTGCAGTACAATAAAAAATTGGCTTATTACCGAAAGCGGAATTTCAAAAGCCGAATTACATATAACAGTCAGACCAAAGACAAATATCAAGCCTGACACCAGCAAAAATCCCTCAAATTAAAAATAATCCGACATATTTCATTTATCCATTGACATATAAGCCAAAAAATCGTATTATAGTATATATCAATACAATAAATGCAATGACAGGAAGCAGTAATGTTGTACACTGTGTTCAGAGAGCTGTTGTTCGGTGCGAAACAGCCACAGCACAATATGAAGTAGTCCGTGAGCAGTTCCGCCGAAAGCAATAATAAATATTATTAAGTAAGCGGAAACGGTCGCCATTCGTTACTGTGGCAGTATTCGATTTATACTTTTGTATATTTCTGATATGAGGCACTTTTTTAACCGTGCTTTTTCAAAAAGAGTGGTACAGCGAAGTACAACACAATTATGCTATGTCAACTTCGTCTCTTTAATTCGTTTAAAGAGATGAAGTTATTTTTTGTAATAAAAATAATCAAGGAAAACGGAGGAATTACTATGCAGCTTACAGGAGCAGAAATTATCGCTGAATGTCTTTTGGAGCAGGGCGTTGATACCGTATTCGGCTATCCGGGTGGAGCGGTTCTCAACATCTATGACGCTCTTTACAAATACAGCGACAAAATCACACACATTCTTTCTGCACACGAACAGGGTGCGGCTCACGCAGCCGACGGCTATGCAAGAACAACAGGAAAACCCGGTGTTGTTATCGCAACATCAGGCCCAGGTGCAACAAACCTTGTAACAGGTATTGCAACAGCTTATATGGATTCAATTCCTATGGTTGCGATTACAGGTAATGTTTCAACAGACCTTCTTGCACGTGACAGTTTTCAGGAAGTGGATATAACGGGCATAACTATGCCGATAACAAAGCACAATTTTATCGTCAAAAATGTAGCTGACCTTGCAAACGTATTGCGTAAGGCTTTCAAAATCGCTATGTCGGGCAGAAAAGGCCCTGTTCTTGTGGATATTCCGAAAGACGTTACAGGTGCAAAATTCGACTTTGAACCTGTTGCACCTCAGCCGATTATAAACGAAACATCATCTGAAAAAGCTGATTTTGAATCTGCCGCAAAAGCAATAAACAATGCAAAGCGTCCTATAATTTATATGGGCGGCGGTGTTGTAAGTTCTGACGCTGAAAAACAGCTTGTTGCATTTGCCGAAAAAATCGACTGTCCTGTTGCAACATCAATTATGGGACTTGGCGGATTTCCGGCGTCGCACCCACTGTTTATGGGTACAATCGGTATGCACGGCGGATATGAAACAGGTATGGCAACGGCAGACTGCGACCTTATGATTACAGTAGGTGCAAGATTTTCTGACCGTGTTGCCGGCGACAGAAACAAATTCGGCGAAAATGCAACCATAATTCAGCTTGATATAGACAAAGCCGAAATAAACAAAAACGTAAAAACAGATTACAACCTTATCGGCGACCTCAAAGACACTCTGCAAATACTTACAGATACAGTCGAAAAATCAGAACATAAAGACTGGATTGCAAAGGTTGAGGAATGGGGCAAAAAGTCATCAGTTTCCGAAACACCTATGTCCGACAAATACGCTCACCCATATCATATCATTGACGCTGTAAGAGAACTTGCAAGCGACGACGATATTATCGTAACAGATGTAGGACAACATCAGATGTGGGTTTCACAGAAATACCGCTTTGAAAAGCCACGCACGTGGTGTACTTCGGGCGGACTCGGAACAATGGGTTACGGTCTTGGTGCGGCAGTAGGTTCAGCCGTTGCACACCCCGACAGAAAAGTCGTTCTTTTCACAGGTGACGGCAGTTTCCATATGAACCTCAACGAACTTGCAACCGTAAAATCCTATAATCTTCCTATTATCGTTGTTGTAATGAACAACACTGTTCTCGGAATGGTAAGACAGTGGCAAAAACTTTTCTACGGCAACCGTTTTTCTCAGACAGACCCGCACAGACAGACAGATTTTGTCGAACTTGCAAAGGCTTTCGGCATTGACGGTATGAGAATACACAACGACAGTGAAGTTGAAACCGTACTGAAAAAAGCATTTGAAAACAATGCACCTGTCGTTGTTGACTGCTGTATTTCACCTGATGAAAATGTACTTCCGATGATTCCTCCGGGAAAAACCGTTGACGATATGATTACAGAAATGGAGTGATACACAATGGCACATAAACAAATTATCAGTCTTTTTGTACACAACCACCCCGGCGTACTTTTGAGAGTTACAAGCCTTTTCACACGTCGTGGATTTAACATTGACAGCCTTACCGTCAGTCCTGCCGGAACAGACGGATATTCAAGAATGACAATCCGCATTGAAGGCGACGACAACGCTATTGAACAGTTCATAAATCAGGTTATGAAAATTGTTGATGTAAAGAAAGCTGAGGCACTTCCTCAGGATTCTTCCGTTGCGTCCGAGCTTATTCTCATAAAAGTAAGCACAAAAACTCATAACGACAATGACATTCTTGCCGTTACATCATCATATCACGCATCTCTTGTAAATATCGGCGAAAATTCACTGACATTCCGTGCATCAGGAACACCTGACGAAATTGACACCCTTGTAAAAGAGCTTGACCGTTTTGGTATTCTTGAAATGGCAAGAACAGGAATTGCCGCTCTTGAAAACGGCGACAGATGCCTTAATAACAATTCGTAATGCGTAATTCGTAATGCGTAATTATTGTGTGAACCGTTAGTTTGTTTGCTAAGGGCAGTCAGTACGAATAATTGAGAATTAAAAAAGCGTAACATTATTTTCTTGATAAGAAATAATGCTACGCTTTTATTTTATGCCTGTTCTGACATATCTTTCCATTCAAATTCAAAATAACAGGGCAAAAATGCCTTAACTTGCTGTTTTATCAGTTGCAGTTTATCATCAGAAACAGGTGTTGTACACTCAAAAATAAATTTCTTATTGTCACAATCCTCTTTAAGCGTTCCCTCTACTCCCCATATTTTAAGGCATTTCTGAAAACCGTCATAAGTAAAATCGTTGTTGCATACCGACAAAGCCGCAATAATGCTGTTTCTTCTGCTGTCTGTGCTGTCGTCAACAGGACATTTACAGATATATTTTTCACGCATTGTCAAGCCATAATTCTGTGCTGTGCTGACAAAACATTCCCTTAAAAGTTCTTTAAGTGCATTATAGTAAATATCCAGACCCTCAGCATAAGCCATAAGTTCCGCATATACCATTTTGCCCTCAGCCGTTGAGTACAGACCTGTTTTTGAGAGTTTTTCGCTCATTGACTCAAATGCCGTCATAAAATGCACCTCCGTTTATTCGACTACGCCTGTTTGTGTTACGGTAACTGACGAAAGCAACGCAAGCTGTTTATATGTAATCGCTGTGTCGGTCATATAGTTAAAGCTATAATTTTCTACACCGTCAGTATGAAATACCACATCACCAAGTGCAGAAAGTGTTATATTTTCTCCAACTGAAAGATTTTTGAAATATTCAGTAATATTATTTTCGACATCAGTTTTGACATCATCAAAGCTATAACCGCTTTTTACTTGTATATTTACGCTTACGGCAACATTTACTGCTTGTGCCTTTAAAACAGAAACACTTATTCCGACCGCTTTGTTGTTTTTCAGCATTTCCTGAACACTTCTGTATGCAACGTCATCAGGAATACAACCTCTGCCGCCTACTGTAACAACAATAGTGTAGGTATTATCAGGCAGAACAGTTGCCGACTGTATTCCCTCAACAGATTTTGCAAGGGAAATATAATATTCACTGTTTGCACCGTTCGGGATATTCTGCATACTGTACATAATTCTTTTTCTGAGTTGTTCGTCAGTTTCGTCATTTGTACCGCCACTGAATGACGACGAGTTTTGAATACTTATTCCGACAGAAAAATATGTAACAACGGTTGTAATGGATTTTAGCGGAACATTATACTGTGTGCCGCTGTTTTCTGCCTCAGCCTCAGCCATTACAAAATTTCCGCCACGAATTATTGTAGCGTCTTCTGAAATAATAAAATTCAATGCTCCGTCAGATGTTGTACATATAGTTCCTTTCGGCACTGTGACTTCATATTCAAGCGGTGTGTCAAGTTTGAACATAATCTGACCTGTTGCCTTGTCGCCTTTTCTGCGTGAAAGTCCCCTTTGCTGTGCGTGAAGTTCAAGCTGTTCACCGCTTGCGGTATTCGGGAACATCTGTTTTTTCAGCCAGTCAATATTTGATGTCAGCGAAAAAATCTCCCCCGCAAGAAGTCTTATACGAATACCAATGTCACTCACTCTGTCTGCCTCATATCCCGACAGTTCATAGAATTTATTGTTCATTCTTTCAAGAATTTCATCATAAGTACAGTTCATAGCTTTCCTCCTTTATATTCTGAGTTCAACGGCATTATTTACACCGTTTATGTCAACAAAGACAGTAATTTTTCCGTCCATAATTTCCGTTTTTGTAACCTCAGCCTGTGGAATTTCAAACAGTGCTTTTCTTGCCTTTGCGGTAATTTCCCCACAGGCTGTCGGTGATGAAATATCTATACTGTAAATTTCACTTCCGAGTGTACGGTCATAGACAAATTCTCCGAGCCTTGCCGACAAAATAATATATACTTTCTGTTTGAGTTCATCATTTCCGCATATTCTGTATGCCTTGCCTGATGAATCCCTGTCAAAATCTCCATTTATATTAAGTGCCGTATCCATATCAGTATTCCTCCCCGTTGATAATAACTTTACCGTTGTTTTTCAAGAATATTGTCGCACCGCCAGCCGAATAAAATGCAATTTCTCCGGCTTCAAGTTCGTAATCAGTCGGCGGAATACGCACACCTATGCACATCTGTCCCGAATCGGTAGGAATAACAACCGCCTCATCATCTTTTTGCGGAATGAATATCATTCCGGGCGGTGCGGCAAGTGCAAACTGACCTGTACCGTTTGCGGCACTTGCAGAAATTCTTCTGTCGGCACTCTGTTTTATTTTGCCTGACGAGGCGGCAGTGTTTTTATTTTCGATTCTTGCAATATTTTTTGAAAGCCACATCAGTTTTGCACCTCCGTATAAAGTGTTGTTGTTTCTCCGTCAGAATTAAGATTATAGTGTATTTCATTTACTCTTAATTTTTTGCCGTTATCTTTGAGAATAACGGTTGCCCCTGTACCACACAGAATACAGCCGTTACATTCAAGCACAATCTGTTCGTAATTTCTGACGGATTTATCGAGAATTTTTTTCGTATCAAGCACAGAGCGGCTTTCGCTGTCGATTGTATTTACATAACGGCGGCGGTGTACTCCGATTTTCTTTGCAAAATAATTTTCAAGCGGCATTTCATATCCGCCCGAAATACAGGTTCTTGCGATAATATCCGAAATTAAACAACTTCGTTTAAGAATACGCTTTTTTGAAATACATCTGTTTTTTCCGCTGTCAGAAATATAAACAACCTCGTCGTTTTTTCTGCCCGATATGTCTATAACACCGAAACAGTCAATTTTCGGAACAGTTTTCAGAAAACGCTTGCAAAACATTTCAAGAACTGCCCATTCACTCATTCCCTTTGATATTATCATTTCACCGTTAAAGGCTTTGTCCGTGCCGATATATTCTTTAAAGCCGAGTGGTTCAAGATGTCGTTTAAAAATAAGCGGCATTGACGGCATACAGTATGTCTGCGGCAATGCCTCGTTGTCAAGCAAAACACATTCAAGACTTCTTGCCGTCAGTGTAAGTAACATTCCGCCGCTTGTCCGCTGTTCGGTTTGTGTATCGACAAGACCGCTGAAAATTCTTTCGCCACCGTTTTCAACAATAAGCGAAACAAAAGGATAAACGCTTTCATTTACGGCAAAAACTACCGTCATACTGTCAGCCGGTGCGTCCTCAGACGAAACAAAATTTACACTCAGCGGATAATTCATTGTGCTTTTTCTGCCGTTGATGTCATTTAAAATATATGTCAGCACAAAGCCACCCTCTTTCCCTTTTCTATAAGCAAATCAGGGCGGCATACTGACGGATTAAGCCGTAAAAGTTCCTCAATTCTTACACCGTATCTGTACGAAATATCCCACAACGAGTTTGTTCCGTCTGATATTATGTCCGTGCAGTGTTCATTCAGTGACTTTTCAAAACTTTCAGTAAACTCAAAACTGTATTTAATAACACCGTCAATATCTTGTGCAAGAAGTTCAAGCGATGAAAAAATCGCATATATCGGCTTTTGCGACGGAATATACAACATTCCGCCGCCACCCGTTTCAAATACTTTTTTCAGTCTTTCAAAATCCTCAATACAGTTTTCGCCGCAAAATTCGCCCTCACCGCTTATTGTCCGTCCGTTTTTTCCCATATCGGTAACGGCATTATTCCCGAACGGTATTTTCTGTCGTGAAATTTTGCGTGAATGAAAAATCCTTATAAATGACGGATTTATCGGAAACACAAAATCCCTGAAACTCATTTTTCCGTCAGTATTCATTTACTTCCTCCTCTGCATTAAGTGTGCGGTCATACCTCATCATATCCCTGTGTACAAGTTCCGAAACCTTGCTGAGTTCTGCCGTTTCATCTGATGTAAAGTTTTCTTTTATGGTCGGATTTATGTTTTTTATCTCTTTCACTCTGTTTCCTCCACATTCATTTTAAGGGCGGTCAAACTCACCTTTTCCCTGAAACGCTCACTGTCTGCAAAGCTGAAAATTTCATTCCAGATACAGCCTGTAAGAGTGATTTTTGCCCCGTCAATTTCCATAGTTACGGTAAAATTGTCAAGGTCATAGAAATTACAGTTTTCAAAAGGCTTTCTGAATTTCAGGGCGGTCAATGACGCTTTATATATTTTTCTGCCCTTTATTTGTGCAATATCGTCATTACAAAAACAACTTCTTACGCTGTGAATATCGCAAAGTGTATTTATTTCCACTTTTTCCGCCTGAAAAACCTGTTTTCCGTCGATTGAAATACAAACATCACGTCCGTTTATCGTTTCAATTTCTTTCAATCACTCACCCCCGAAATCAATAACCGTTTCCCTCAGACCGAATTTCATAGTAATTCTGTACCCGAAAATCTTTTTGTCGTAATTACATTTTTCAACGGACACGGAAGAAATCATCTTTTCGCTGTCAAGTTTCATAATTTCAATGCAAATATCCTTTGCCTTTTCTTCACAGAAACTTCCCCCCTCTGATTCATCAACCGCAACGGTTACAAGCATACTTTCCGACATCATTTCGCAGTTTTTAACACCGATAAGAACCGTGTCGGTTTTTGAATATTCCGTTGAAAAGGTCACATAAGGTTTTTTGACAGGATATTTTACCGTCGTATTTTCATAAGCCTTTACAAGTTCAAAATCCGCAAAAGCACTGTCGCTTTTTGCCCGTTCAAAGATTTTTTCAAGAAAACTCCCTGTCACCCTCTCACTCTCCCTCAATAACTTTTCTTATATAGGATTTTATGTATGAACCCGTTCTGCACGAAAATTCATCAATCCATAAGATTATATAGCGGTTTTTGCCGTCGTTTACGCTGTCGCCACGCCTTGCATATTTCACAAGTTCACCGTCACAGTACATAGTGTATCTGTCAGGTTCACTTCTGCCCTCAAAGGTATTTTCAATGCCGCCCTCCGCATTTTTCTCATATCTCACAGGATAAATAACTGCATTACCTTTTCTTATGCCATTTGATGTACAAATTGTGACTTCCGTGCCGATTTTATCAACGGCACTTTTACAAACATTCTTCATAAATCAAATCCTCTCAAACACAAAACTTCCGTCATCAAAAACCTCACTTACTGCCGAAAACGCATTTCTGCATAATTTTTCAGCTGAATCAAGCTGTTTTTCGCTGACAGGCTTAACAGATATATCGCCTACTTTTATTTCACTTCCGTCACCGTCAGTCAGACACCACAGAATATATCCGTAATATGCAAGTGTTGCGGCGGCAAATGTCAGTCTGCCGCCGTAAACACCCATATCCGTTCCGCTTTTTGTGTGCGACTTAACATATTCATAAGCATTAAGGCACATAAAGCGGAATTTTATAATATCTTCTGCCGCAAGTCCTGAAAGACGGGTGAATATATCAACAACATCTTCAATATTCAAACCGTCATTCCTCCCACAAAATCAGTATGAAAGCACCTTTGCGGAATCGGGGAATATCTTTGCAAAACCGGCAATACAGCTTATTGAGGCTCTTTCAAGCTGTCTGTCGATAAGTTTGTCATAGTCGGTTATGATACCACCAGCCTGAACCATTTCCAAAGCACAGTTTTTGTCAAGACCTATCATTTTTGTTCCGCTCATTGACGGAATGTGAAGAAGTGACGCACCCATAGGTGTAATCATTTTTCCTGTACCCTGAAAATTCAGTCCAGCCTGAGAATCTTTCATTTCACTCATTGAAAGAATTTCCTGTACAACTCCTGTCGGTGCAAGAATAGTATTAAGCTGATAAGGCGAAAGTCCAGCCCAGAGTTTAAGCATATCCTTGTATGTAAGCGTTCCTGTTGATGACGCTGAAATTACCGTTGCGGCATTGTCATTGCCGTCACCGTTTATAAGCACGTCAACAGCGTCTTTAAGCTGTTCTCTTGCTATATATGCACCAATCTGACGAAGTGTTACAGTGAACAGGTCAAGTCGCTGAAACTTCACCGCCTCATAAGACGCAACAAGCATACGACCACGCTTATTGAGCTTTACAAGGTTTTCCTGAGTTTTTACGACAGTCTGCGGAAGTGCAGCACCCTCCATAACAGGTTTTAGTGACTTATCGTCCTCATTCGGAACAGACACAACAGAACGGTAGTCCATACCGTCAATTATTGTTTTTGCCGCAATAATATCGGGAAGATAATCTGCATTTTCCATACCCTGTCTTACTGCCCTTGAAACATATTCAGGGAAAAGTGCCGCTGAATTTGATGTTTCAAAGAATTTCTGAACGGAATCCGAATGTTCTCCGCCGACTTTTATATCGTATCTTTTAAGCTGACGCTGATATGCGTCAAGTCCTTCAAGCTGAGTACCTTTGTAGTTTTCTGACGGGTCAAGTTCTTCAAGAACATCAGTCAGACTTTTTCCGCCTACACCATACATACCCTTTTCAAGTTTTATAGAATCATAAAATGCCATAATATTTAATCTCCTTTAAAAATTATTTTCAATATTTTATCTTTAAACGAACAAACTGACGCTTTTCACAACAATTACGCATTACGCATTACGAATTACGCATTAAAGAATAATTCCTGCGTATTTGTTGACAGTATCGACATCAACAACAAGAATATCTCTGCCGTTTGTTGAGTCAGCCTGAATTTTTCCGTCATTACTGCCTGAAATTTTGCTGTAACCTACGTTAAGAGTGCCGGTGTATTTTACTTTTATGTAGCCGTTAAGCTGTACTGCGGCATAACCGTCACGAACACTTACGCAAATTCCGCAAAATGCGGTACTGTTTGTTGCCTTAACCTTGCCGTTTGACGACATTTCAACAGGCATACCTGTCTTTACTGTGCTGTCAGCCTCAAAGGTGACAATTCCCTCGTTATAACCGTTAAAACATACATTCATTATGAAAAATCCTCCTTAAATATTTTTGTAAAGTGTGTTGTTGCTTTTTTGTGTGCTGTTTTCCTTAAAAAGCTGCGGTTTTAAGGGTAAAACATTCATAGCCTTTTTTTCAAAAGCCGAGCGAAATTCTTTAAGCTGTTCAACCGTCATATTTTCCGCAACGCTTTCAAGTGATTCTCCGCTGATTTCAGGGAATACCACAGCCGCATATTTTCTGACATCTTCCGCAAGCTGTCGGCGGTACAGTTCACCGTCGTGTGCCTTTTCGGTAAGTGTGCGGATTTTCTCCGAAATAGCCTTTACTTCTTCTGCGGTAAAGGTCTGTTCCTCGCCCGTTTGAAGTCTTTTTTCAATATCCAATAGTTTTTTACCTCCGTTTTTATAAGATTTGATTACTCCTGCACCTTTTTGTGCCGGAACAGCGACAAATGACCATTCATAAACATCAGAAACTCCGTCAAGTGTCGCATAACATAACTTTTTGCCGTATTTTCTGCCCTTTATATGTTTACAGTCGTAAATATCCCCACCGCAAATTGAACAAAT
Organism: Clostridia bacterium; assembly: GCA_029226955.1. Classification (GTDB taxonomy): domain Bacteria; phylum Bacillota; class Clostridia; order Oscillospirales; family Acutalibacteraceae; genus UBA1213. Next base: position 20,114 of record JAQXZA010000026.1, read on the forward strand.
ACGCTTTTTAACGGCACAACCTACACTGACTTCTTTTTTGATACCGCTGTCGAGTTCAAGAATAAAATCCCTGTTGCTGTCGCTTATCGGCATATAAGCCCTTGCACAAAGTCTGTAATACGGCTGACCGTCGGAAGTCAGCTTATCTTTGACATTTTCCAGTCTGCACGAAAAAATTCTTGCATTCTGATTTTTGCTTTCGGGATTGTGGTCAAATATCCCGGTAACACCGACAAAAAGTTTTTCTAGACTTTTAAGCGACTCAACCGAAAAGCGTTCAAAATCCCTGTCAATCTCGTTGTCGCATAAAACAACAGAAAACACATACACTTCGTCTTTACTCAGATTCCGCCTTGTAAATCGGTTTATCTGTTCAAGTTCATTGTCAAGCGGTTTTCCGCATAAATCCTCCAAAAAATCACCCTTTCCTGTTTCTTGTTTCGATTTCCTCAGCCTGTGCGGAATAAAGCCTTGCCTTTGCAAGTTCAACCTCGTCCTGTAAGTTGATGTTATCCCACACAATGTCAAAATTTCTGTTTATGCCGTGAATTTTAAGATAAATACTGCATATCTTACGTATTGCCGTTTCAAGAACACGTCTGTAATATTCAAGCTCACTTGTGAGAATATCCGCTTGCTGACTTGACATTTTTTCGGTTGACGACCACGAGAGTCCCAGAAGAAACGGCGGTATTGACAGCTTTGCGACAATCTGTTCAAGTATCTGACGGACAGGCACCTGACTGTCGGGAATCTGATTGTCAGCACCTATTACTTTAATGCTTACGTCCCCGACTGAAACAAAGTCCTTAGGTTCACGGCTTTTCATAGCCTTGCTCCATTCGGACGCAATCTGCATTGCCCTTTCCTTAGAAAATCCCCTGTCGCTGTCTGATGGTTTGTATGTTACGGCAAAGCGTATGTTTCCTATTCTTTCCCAGTTTGTGCCGGTTGCATTGAGAATTTTAAGAAGAATATCACTCACAAACGGCAAGCCTTTTAAAATTGACGTGCCATAAATATTACTTGCCTCAGGCATAATTGCACTGCACAGCACAAGTTCGGGATATTTTACAGGAATATGTTCTCCGCTGTCGCTTATTGTAAAAATCCTTACATCAAACGGACTGTTCTCCGCCGACAATTCAACATCATCAAGCGACGCATTGTAAAGAGCCGCAACCTCGTTTCCAGACGAATCAAGCACAACCTCGCCTACCGCTGTACCATAAGTTAAAAGCTGTTCAAGATATGATGAAACAAAACTTTCTATACCTGTCTGACAACTGTTCACTCTGACATTTTTCAAAAAGCTGTTCAGCATATTTTCAACACGAATGTCGCCACATTCAGCCTTAAAGCCACCCACAAGCCTTATTATCTTGTATATTGCCGCATCAATTATCGGCACAGCCTCACGCAATGATTTATAAAGGTGCTTTTCGTATGGTGTTATCGGCGAATAATTCCGCAAATCTGAAAACGGGTGTACAGAATATTTTCCGTCACTCACAGTCTGAACACAAAAGTCATTATTTTTATTTTTCTTTTTAAACAAATCAGTCTTTCACCTCCGTTTATCTGTCTGACGCAAATGCAAAAATATCGTCGTCGTCATCAAGTGCTGTCGAAACGAAATATCTCACATCGTCCATAGCGTGATCATTTTCTTTGAGTGGTGCGTCTTTTCCGCCGCTTTCCCACCTGTACATACCAAATTCCCTTATGCAGTCGGTACAGTTTTTGCAAATTCTTATACTGCCCTGTTTCAGTGCCGTACTGACACGGCGTATTCCGTCAAGAACATTATTTTTTGCGGGAATTACTCTGTAATCGCCGTGCCGCCTTATCACTTCAATAAAACTTGCGGCTGACGGGTCAACAATAATTTCCGATATATTTCTGCCGCCGATAAGTTCGCACAAACCACTGTAATGTTCCTCGTCTGTTCTCGACACTCCCTCAGTGCGTGAATTATAATAATATTCGTCAATTCTGTACCACACACCGCCACAAAGTCCCCACAATCCGAATGATGACGGATTGACTGTTCCGTAATCGCAAGAAACAATATATCTGTCAAATTCACCTGTCGGAATATCGGCAAACATTTTTTCATCAGACATAAACGGATAGACAAGACCTTCTGTTGCCACCCATTTTCCGAGAACATAACGCTGATAAAAACTGCCCGAATAAAGTTTTTTGTAGCGGTCAAGCATTTTCTTTGACAAAGACGGATTATCCTCCATACTGAAATGGATATAAAGCATATTTTTTTCCTTTGCTTTTTTAACCCATTCACGACAGAACCAGTGCTGAGGATATTCGGGATTGCAGTTGAACCACAGCTTTGAATTTTCAACAGAACACCTTGCAACCGCCTGTTCCACAAACGACCTCGGCATTAACACAACCTCATCAAAGAGTACTCCACACAACGTCATACCCTGAATAAGTGCTGCCGAACTTTCATCACGACCGCCGAAAAAGTAAAATCTGTTTTTGTGTTCTTTGAACGAAACCTCAAAATAATTTTCGGACATTCGTTCATAAACATCAAAGCCAAGCTCCGACAAAATCGGCATAAGCGGCATAATAACATTCCTTTTTACAGAGCGGATAGTCTTTCCGCATAAAGCAAAACTGCCGCCGTCAAAACTGAAAGTTGCCCACAAAACAAATGAAACACTCATACAAAGAGTTTTTCCGCTACGCACTGCACCGTCACAGATAATTCCGTCAAAATCCGAAAATTCACTGTCGGGACACCACCAATTAAGCACCTTAATCTGTTTTTGTGAAAAAGCCTTATAGTTCATTGTTCATCACCCGATTCACCGCTGTCTGATTTTTTAAGACCTCCAAGCAAAGCCCTGTAAAATTCCGAGCCTGTACTGTCAGTACCGTTTTCGGAATTTTCAAGTTTTTCAAGTGCCTTTATTCTGTCAAAGAATTTTATTTCCATAGCGTTGTCCTTAGGGCGTTTTATTTCCGCAACATTGAATAAATCGTATTTATCGAGATTTTCTCCGTGCGGATTTTCCGAAAACATCAGCTTTATTGCGTCCGAAACATTCCCGAATGCAAGCCGTTCATAACCAAGACTTGCAAGCTGTCTGGGATTTTGTTTTTTCTCTTTGAAAAGCCTTTCAATTTCATCATTGATTTCTTTCCTTTGAAGAAGTGCAAGACCGCTTTTTCCGGGCTGACTGTAACCGGCATAAGCCGCCGATTCCCTTATACAGCCGCTGTTTGCATAAAATCTGCAAAATTCCTTTTCTCTTGAAGTCAGACTGTGCAATTTTCTCTGCATTATTTAAACCTCCTTTCAACAATCCTCTGAAACGCAAAAAAATTCGACCATCAGAGGTCGAATTTCATATTTTATTAACATAATATTAACGTTTTATTTATATTTAAGGCGATTTTCAGGCAAAATCACCCTTAATAATAGAATTTCATAAACTTTATATTATAAAAATCACACGCAAGAATATCCGTTGTATCAAGCGGATTTAAAAGTATAAAATTTGCCCCGACAGCGACAAGATAGCCGTCTTTTTCAACTATGTTGTTTGTACCGATAAGAAATTCAACGTGAACACGTCTGCCCACCTGTGAGCGTATAAAACCGTTAAGATACTGAATATTATGCGCATTTATCGGGTAAGGCTGATTATATTCCCTTATCGGCATAAAATCATTATTTCTGCACGACGGACAAAAGTTTGTGTCGCCGTCTGCACCTGTATTTTCAAACGCTTCAACAGACATCGGTGCAAATCTGCACCGCCCTCTTGCACACGTTTCAAGGTCAATCTGATTTTCATTAACAGGATTATTTTCCGTACTTGTTTCAGGCATATTCACATTTTCGCTTTCCATAGTATTCTGTTCATTGTTTATGCTATTCATTTCATTTACGGCATTTTCAGTGTTTTCGGTATTTTCTCTGTTGTTCAGTGCAAAATTGTTGCTTGACGCAATTTGTTCAAGTGATGGAGGCTGAACATTCATTGATTTACTGCGTGAATTTACATTTTCACTGCGGTTAAGACCGTAAATTCTTGCAAGGTCTATGCGGTTGTTGTTTATGCTGCCGTTCACAAATATTCACCCCTATGTTTGTCTGTATTTCTGTGTAGGTATATAAAAGCAGTGTTCCCCTATCCGTGTAATGAATTTTCCTATTCCTCCTGCGGGAAAATACTGCGGACACTCGCTGCTGTAAGGGTTGAAAAAGAAAAGGCTGTTGCCGACCTCGCTCAGCACATTGCCCTCCAAAGCCCAGTCAGCAACCCTGAAACTTTCCTCGGTTGCATAAAGGTCATAGACATTCTGCGGATTGTACTGACCGCCGACGCTGGTTTTAAGACAGGTAAACTGCCCCATCCGTTCTATAATATTACGGATATTTCCGCCGTTGCTTATCCTCGCAAATTCACCATAAGGCACGGTTGCCCTGTTCACAACAACCGTTGCAACAGCTTTCATACCCTCCTCGCCCTCGCCGCCCGCCTCACACTCCAACAGCCGTGCAAAAAGCTCTCTTGTATCCATCTTCTCACCCCCACACCTTTATATTATGCAAACATCTGTCAAAGTGACAAACATAATAATGCGTAATTCGTAATTATTTATGCGGACGGTTAGTCTGTATGTCGAAAACATCAGCAATTACACTCATTCATAACTCCTCACTCCTAATTCCTAACTCCTAACTCCTCATAAGTTTTGCTCCGTGATAGTACCACGACAGGATTTCTTTATAATCTGCTCCCTGTTGTGCCATATATTCAGCACCATACTGACTCATTCCTACTCCGTGACCATAACCACGAACAGTAAAAACAAAACTATTATCTTTGTACTCAACATCAAAATTTGCACTTCTCAGACCAAACAATTCACGGATTTTTGCACCGCTGAAATTTTCTCCGCCGATTTTTATGTTTTTTACAGTACCTGAATTTGTTTTTTCGCTCTTGCCTATCCATTTTTCAGGACTTTTTGATAAATCCGCATTTTTATTTTCGGCAAGAATTTTATTTTTGAAGTCTTTTTCATCAACCGTACATTCCGACAGATAACCGGGTGCTGAAAAGTCACCGGGACTTGCAACCGCTTGAAGATAAGAAACATCTTGCCCGAAAACATCAACACAATCTTCCGTTGCACCGCCTGAAACAGCGTGATATGCAACCATAATCAAATTGCCGTCACTGTCCGTCAGAACCTCGCCGAACACATCGTCAACAGCGGTTTTTATATTTTTTATGCTTTCGTCATATAAATTCCCCCACGATTTTTTCATTGCGTCATCTGACATATAGTATTGATTTTCGGACAGCTTTGCGGAAAAGTCAGCACCTTTCAGACTGCTGTCGGGTTCTGAACGCTGAATATTTCTCAGACGGCAAAAATGCGTATAACAGGCTACACACTGAGCTTTTAAAGCCTCCTGTTCAAATGACGGAATCATCTCAGCGGCAACAGCACCATAACAAAAATTCCTGTCGTCAACCGTGATTATTTCCCCTGTGTCTTCATCAAGAATTTTAAAATATTTATCTTCCGAAACTGTTTGAATTGAATTTTCTGTGTTTTTTTCCTCTTTGGAATTATTTTCACTTTGATGACTTGAAGTCACTGAAACATCATTTTCCTTACTTTCATTTTCAGGCTTTACGGCACTGTCAGTGTTTCTTACTGCCACAAACGGAAGAACCGCCATAGCCGCAAAACATACAAGTGATATAATTATTCTTTTTTTCATTTCAATACTCCCCTTAATGTATAAATATTCATCAGCCGTATAAAAATCTGTAAAAACATAAATGAATTTTAAAACCTGAAAAATTGCACTTCAAAACGTTGTTCGGGTTTTTTACTGCAAATAGACGGATAAAATGCAATTTTTTACTGCAATAAATTCAAAAATGACTATTTATAAATATATTTGTCGTATAAATTTAGGTCAATCCTATAAATTTTTACAATATAAACCACTTTTCTTGACATAGAATATAAAACAGGATAAAATAATAATATTAACAGTATTATATGCGGAAATGAGGAATCTAATATGACACTTGATGCAGTAACTCTCAACAATACTCTCGCTGAACTTTGTGACGAATATCGTCAGCACAACGGTTTTAACAGTCAGGACTATCAAACCTACGGTGTAAAGCGTGGACTGCGTAACCCTGACGGTACAGGCGTTATGGCAGGACTTACAAACATCTGTAATGTTCACGGTTTTCTGGTAGCTGACGGTGAACGAATCCCGGACGAAGGAAAACTCACCTACCGTGGAATAAATGTCAATGATATAGTCGAGGCCTGCGTCAAAGAAAACCGTTTCGGCTTTGAAGAAACAGCATGGCTTTTGCTTTTCGGCAGTCTTCCGACAAAGGAACATCTCGAACATTTCAAACTGACTCTCGGACATATGCGTGAACTTCCTGAAAACTTTGCCGAAGATATGATTCTTAAATTTCCGTCAAGGGATATTATGAACAAACTTGCACGTTCGGTACTTGTGCTTTATTCTTTTGACCCCAACCCCGACGATACTTCACTCGGAAATATTATGCGTCAGTCAATACAGCTTATTGCGTCACTGCCCACAATTATGACTTATGCCTATCAGGTAAAACGTCGTGCATTCGATAAGCAAAGTATGTTCTTTCACCCGATTGACCTTTCACTTTCAACAAGTGAGTCAATTCTCCGTGCGTTGCGTCCGGATATGAAATTCACTGATTCTGAGGCAAAATTGCTTGACCTTTGTATGATACTTCACGCTGAACACGGCGGCGGTAATAACTCAACATTTTCAACTCGTGTGCTTTCGTCCTCAGGAACGGACACATACTCCGCAATAGCTGCTGCAATAGGTTCTCTTAAAGGTCCACGTCACGGAGGTGCAAACCTCAGAGTACGCTCAATGATGGAAGACCTCAAAGCAGGCGTTAAAGACTGGACTGACGAGGACGAAGTAGCAGATTATCTTGCCGGAATCATCAGAAAAGAACACGGCGACGGTTCGGGACTCATTTACGGCTTTGGTCACGCAATATACACACTTTCCGACCCACGTGCCGTAATACTTAAAAAAGTTGCCGGAAAAATTGCCGAAGAAAAAAATATGGTAGCGGAATTTAATCTTTATAAAACCGTTGAAAAACTGACACCGTCTGTGTTTGAAAAAGTTAAAGGAAATTCAAAAGTTATCTGTGCAAATGTTGACTTTTACTCCGGCTTTGTGTATGATATGCTTGGTATCCCAAGCGATCTGTTCACGCCGCTGTTTGCTGTTTCAAGAATTGCCGGCTGGTGTGCCCACAGAATTGAAGAGGTTACATATGGCGGAAGAATTATCCGTCCTGCATATCGTTCAATGGTACGCAGTAAAAAATATACACCTATTTCAGAACGAAACGCATAAGGCTGTCACCCTTTGTGTCCGCTCTGTAAATGCACAAAGGAGTGTTTTTGTTAATGAAATTAAAACTTTTATGGCTGCCTATGGTTATTCTCACGCTTATAGGCGGTGCGGCAAAAATCTGTGACACCCTGTTTAATCTGAACGGTGACGGATTTTTCCTCAATTCGACTGCCTGTAACTTTACATTTATAATTTGTCTTGCACTTTTGCTTATTCTGGGATTTGCGTTAAGCATTGCAGACAGAAAGAAAAATTTTACGGCAGCTCCCGTCAAAGATACTTTATGCGGAGTTTTCGGATTTATTGCCTCAGTGTCGCTTATCGGCGGCGGAGTTATTTCAATGCTCAATCTTGGCAATTCGTCTTCCTTTGCCGGTGACGCAATAGTTTGCCTTTTGACGCTTTTGGGCGGTGCTGTATTGCTGTTTGAGTCCTGTATTTCGTTTACAGGTCATAACAGTATGGTAAAAATGCCTGTACTGACGCTTGCTGTTCCGCTGTGGTGCTGTGCAAGGTTCGTTTCGCTTTTTGTTTCATACTCAAAGGTATCAGTACACGCAACTGAAATGTTTGATATTATTTTTGTTGCACTGCTTTTGATGTTTCTTTTCTATCAGTCAATGTTCTTTGCACAAATCAATGTATCAACCGCTGTCAAAAAAACCATTGTTTACGGTATGCCATTCCTGATGGGTGCATTGATTGTAACAATCGACATTATTATAAAAATGGCAATGCCTCAGGCGGTTTCAAATGTTGACACATATATTGTTGAACCGACAATAACAAGAATTATAAGCTGTATTGGCGACCTTGCACTTTGCGGATATGCCGTATGCCTTATGAAAGACATTATGAAAAGCATAAAAACAGATATTCCCGATACACAAAGCAACAATGATAATTCAGAAGTAAAATCTGAAATAAAATTTTCGGCAAAAATAGCTGTTGACGAACCCGCTAACAAACCAAAAACTAAAATAGCTATTGATGACCCTATTGACGAAACAAAACCTGAAACAGCTGTTGATGAACCAATTAACGAAACTGAACCTGAAACAGTCGTTGATGAACCTGTTGACGAAATCAAAACTGAAACAGTCGTTGATGAACCTGTTGACGAAACAAAACCTGAAACAGTCGTTGATGAACCTGTTGACGAAACAGAACCTAAAACAGTCGTTGATGAACCTGTTGACGAAACAAAACCTGAAACAGTCGTTGATGAACCTGTTGAGGAAATCAAAACCGAAACAGCCGTTGATGAACCTGTTGACGAAACAGAACCTGAAACAGCCGTTGATGAACCCATTGACGAAGTTCATATCAGAACTGTTGTCGCTCAGCCTGAAAAACAAAAAGCCGATAAAAATTCAAATAAAGAAAAAAATGACAGTGCATACGACGAAATATTCAGAATGCTTGACGAAATGAGTTCAAATAATAACTAACCAAAAACTTTATTGCCACAGTATAAAGCTGTGGCAATTTTTTTGAATAATGTAAAAAATTCTGTAAATGATATTATTATGTGCATTTTTATTACAAGTCAGAACATTATTGTATCGAAATCAGTTTTTTCTGAAAAATTTTTTAAAAATTTCTGTTAAAATTTATACAAGCACTTGTAATTTGATTGAAAATGCTATAAAATAAGAACAGTAAATTTATTAGGAGGTAATTCCAATGTCAGTTAAAGTTGCTATTAATGGTTTCGGCCGTATCGGTCGTCTTGCATTCAGACAAATGTTTGGTGCAGAAGGTTATGAAGTTGTTGCTATCAACGACCTTACAAAGCCTTCAATGCTCGCTAATCTTCTCAAATATGATACAGCACAGGGCGGTTACTGTGGCAGAATCGGTGAAAACCTTCACACAGTATCAGCTGATGACGAGAACGGCACACTCACAGTTGACGGTAAAGTTCTCAAAATCTATGCTGAAAAAGACGCTAAGGATCTTCCTTGGGGCGAAATCGGTGTAGATGTTGTTCTTGAATGTACAGGTTTCTATACATCAAAGGCTAAGTCACAGGCTCACATTGACGCTGGTGCAAAGAAGGTTGTTATTTCTGCTCCTGCTGGCAACGATCTTCCTACAATCGTTTTCAGCGTAAACGAAAAGACTCTTACAACAGACGACAAGATCATTTCTGCTGCTTCTTGCACAACAAACTGCCTTGCTCCTATGGCTAAGGCTCTTAACGACTACGCTCCTATCCAGAGCGGTATTATGTCAACAATCCACGCTTACACAGGCGATCAGATGATCCTTGACGGTCCTCACCGTAAGGGCGACCTCAGAAGAGCAAGAGCTGGTGCTGCTAATATCGTACCTAACTCAACAGGTGCTGCTAAGGCTATCGGTCTTGTAATTCCTGAACTCAACGGCAAGCTCATCGGTTCTGCACAGCGTGTTCCTGTACCAACAGGTTCAACAACAATCCTTACAGCTGTTGTTAAGGGTGCTGACGTAACAAAGGAAGGCATCAATGCTGCTATGAAGGCTGCTGCTTCTGAATCATTCGGTTACAACGAAGAACCAATCGTTTCTTCTGACGTTATCGGTATGAGATACGGTTCACTCTTTGACGCTACTCAGACAATGGTAAACAAGATTGCTGACGATCTTTATGAAGTTCAGGTTGTTTCTTGGTATGATAACGAGAACAGCTACACAAGCCAGATGGTTAGAACAATCAAATACTTTGCTGAACTCGGCTGATTAAAACAGCTTTAAAAGTACAGTAATATTTATCTGAAAATTTCGCTCTGTCGGATTTATTCTGACAGGGCGTTTTTGTTTTATAAGACAGCAATAATTTTTTATTTTCACAAATTACTCTTCACGCTTTTTCGACAGTTACAATATGTTACCATAGATTTCCAGTTAAGGTAAATTATAAGTATGAAATAGCAGTTATATTGTGTAAATCATTAGTTTTTAACAAATTTTCATAAAAAGAACGCAATAAGTACTTGAAATTTATCCAAAATTAAGCTATTATATAATAAATAGAAGTTTAGTATAAAGGAGTTGTTTATATATGCAGGTAGAAACCGCTGAAAATAACGAACGCACAGCACTCGAACTTTTTCATAGCGGAGAAAATTATCACGCTTATAAATACCTCGGTGCTCATAAAACAACCGTTGACGGTGTTGACGGCGTAGTTTTTCGTACTTGGGCTCCGAATGCAAAAACCATTTCAGTTGTCGGCACATTCAATAACTGGAATCGTTCAATGCACAAAATGCACAGAATTTCCGACGGCGGCGTATGGGAATGTTTTATTCCTCACATTGTTGAACCGTTTTCAATATATAAATACAGCATTGAAACATTTGACGATGTTTGCATATTGAAATCCGACCCCTATGCCTACCATTTTGAAACCCGTCCTAATAACGCATCTGTGTTCTTTGACATTGACGGCTATGAATGGCACGATGAAGAATGGATTAAAAGCAGAGCAGATGTCGAATCATACAGCCAGCCAATGAATATCTATGAAGTTCACGCTGGTTCGTGGAGAAAATACAAAGACGGAAACTGCTTTTCATACTCAAAACTTGCCGACGAGCTTATCCCTTATGTAAAGGAAATGGGTTATACTCACATAGAACTTATGCCTCTTACCGAATATCCCTTTGACGCATCGTGGGGTTATCAGGTAACGGGTTATTATGCCGTTACATCACGATATGGCAGTCCGTTTGATTTTATGGAATTTATTGATAAATGCCATCAGGCAGGAATCTATGTAATTATGGACTGGGTACCGGCACACTTCCCACGTGACGGCTTTGGACTCGCAAAATTTGACGGTACACCGTGCTATGAATATTCCGACCCACGAAAAGGCGAACATAAAGACTGGGGTACACTGGTATTTGACTATGGAAGAAACGAAGTAGTAAGTTTCCTTATTTCAAGTGCAATTTACTGGATGGACTACTACCACGTTGACGGAATAAGAGTTGACGCTGTTGCCTCAATGCTTTACCTTGATTACAGCCGTCGTGACGGCGAATGGGTTCCTAACAAATTCGGCGGAAAAGAAAACCTTGAAGCCGTTGCATTCCTGCAAAAACTCAATGAGGCTGCTTTCAAATATTTCCCGAATTGCCTTATGATAGCTGAGGAATCAACATCTTGGCCAATGGTTTCACGTCCTACATATTCAGGCGGTCTGGGCTTTAACTACAAATGGAATATGGGCTGGATGAACGATATGCTCCACTATATTTCACTTGACCCGCTTTACCGTCCTTTTAATCACGATAATCTTACATTCTCATTCTTCTATGCTTTTTCTGAGAACTTTATTCTTCCTATTTCTCACGATGAAGTAGTACACGGAAAAGCGTCGCTTATCAATAAAATGCCCGGTGCATACGAACAGAAATTTGCCGGCGACAGAGCATTTATCGCATATATGATGGCTCACCCCGGCAAAAAGCTGACATTTATGGGTACAGAATTTGGACAATTCAAAGAATGGGACTATGCTTCTGAACTTGACTGGCTCTTGCTTCAATATCCGGCACACAGGGATTTGAAATATTTTTATCAGTCAATCAATAAATTCTATCTTGAAACACCTGCCCTCTGGGAAATTGACTATTCCTGGGACGGTTTTTCGTGGATTTCAAATGACGACTATACTCAAAGTGTTATCAGTTTCCGTAGAATGGACAAAAGCGGCAATGAAATTATTGTTATATGTAATTTCCAGCCTGTTCTTCGTGAAAATTACCGCATAGGTGTGCCTGTTTATGGCGTATATGCCGAAGTATTCAACACAGACAGTAAAGATTTCGGCGGTTCAGGCATTACAAACGGAAAATCAATCTCAGCAAATGATGAACTTGCTCTTCACGGATTTGACCAGTCAATTTGCATTACACTGCCGCCTATGTCGGTAATGTATCTGAAATGTGTACGCAAAAAAGCCAAAAGAGTTAAAAAGGCTCTTAAAGACGGTACTGCCGCTGAAACAGCCACAAAGAAAAAGACAACAAAAGCTAAAAGCACCGCAAAGTCAGAAACCAAAAAAACAACCAAAACTAAAAAATCCGACTCTGCGGAAAAGGCTGAAACCAAGACTAAAACAAAAAAAGCCGAAACTTCTGAAAAGACAGAAACCAAGGCTGATACAAAGAAAGCTAAAACTTCTGAAAAGACAGAAACCAAAGCTGACACAAAAAAAGCTGAAACTTCTGAAAAAACAGAAACCAAAGCTGACACAAAAAAAGCTGAAACTTCTGAAAAAACAGAAACCAAGGCTGATACAAAGAAAGCCGAAACTTCTGAAAAGACAGAAACTAAGGCTGATACAAAGAAAGCCGAAACTCCTGAAAAGACAGAAACCAAAGCTACACCAAAAAAAGCTAAAAAAGACAAATAACTTATAGATAATTATTGTTATAAAAGGGGGAATTACAATGTATCCAAAACAGGAAGTTGTTGCAATGATTCTCGCCGGAGGTCAGGGCAGCAGACTCGGGGTACTTACTCAGAAACTCGCAAAACCAGCCGTTCCTTATGGCGGCAAATACCGCATTATTGACTTTCCGCTTTCAAACTGCGTAAATTCAGGCATTGAGGCAGTAGGTGTTCTCACACAATATCAGCCGCTTGTTCTGAATGAATACATAGGCAGCGGTCAGCCGTGGGATTTGGACAGTATGAACAGTGGTGTCCGTGTATTGTCACCATATCAGCAGGTAAAAGGTGCTGACTGGTATTCAGGTACAGCTAATGCAATTTATCAGAACATAAACTACATAGAAAGATATAACCCCGAATATGTCGTTATACTTTCAGGCGACCATATCTACAAAATGGATTACTCAAAAATGGTTGCTTATCACAAAGAAAAAAATGCCGACTGCACAATCGCAGTAATTGATGTTCCGCTTGCGGAGGCGTCAAGATTCGGTATTCTTAACACCAATCCCGACGGTTCAATCTATGAATTTGACGAAAAGCCAAAAGTTCCGAAAAGCACAAATGCCTCAATGGGTATTTATGTTTTCAGTTGGGACAAGCTCAGAAAATATCTTGTTGAAGATGAAGAAAATACTGAATCATCACACGATTTCGGTAAAGATGTTCTCCCAAAAATGCTTTCTGACGGTCAGAGAATGTTTGCTTATGCCTTTGAAGGCTACTGGAAAGATGTAGGAACTATCGACAGTCTTTGGGAGTCAAATATGGATCTTCTTGACCCGAATACAACGCTCGACCTCAGTGACGAATCGTGGAAGATTTATTCACGCAATCCTGTTGTTCCGCCGCACTATATTTCAGAAACAGCAAGCGTACAAAATTCGCTTATCTCTGACGGCTGTGATATAAACGGTAAAATTGACTTCTCGGTTCTTTTCTCTAATGTAACTGTTGCACATAATGCGGTTATACAGGATTCAATCATTATGCCGGGTGCAGTAATTGAGGAAGGTGCCGTTGTACAGTATGCTATCGTATCCGAAAACGCTGTAATAGGTAAAAATGCTGTTGTTGGTGCTCGTCCTGAGGATATTGACGACAAGGATAAATGGGGTATTGCGGTAATAGGCGACAATGTAAAAATCGGTGCAAATGCCGTTGTTCCACCAAAAGCTATGATTTCAAAAGATGTTGAGGAGGTAAAATAATTATGCGTGGAAATAATATCATGGGTATTATCTTCTCAAATCTTCACGAAGATCTTATCAATGAACTTACCGACAGACGCACAATGGGTTCTGTTCCATTTGGCGGCAGATACCGTCTTATCGACTTTCCGCTTTCAAATATGGTGAACTCGGGTATCAATAAAATAGGTGTTCTCACAAAAAGCAACTATCAGTCCCTTATAGACCATCTCGGAACAGGTAAAGCGTGGGATCTTTCAAGAAAACGTGACGGACTTTTCATACTTCCGCCGTTCTCAAATACTTCCGAATATTCAAACCGTGTTACAACGCTTAATTCAATTATGCCGTTCCTCAAAAATTCAACTGAGGAATATGTTGCTATTTCCGATTGTGACACAATATGCAATATAGACTATCAGAAAATATGCAGCAAGCACCTTGAAAACAATGCTGACATCACACTTGTATATAAGCGTGACACAATTCCGGCAAAACTTCACGACCCTGTTGTGCTTTCATTCGACTCAAAGGGCAGAGTAATTGATGTGCTTATAAATCCGTCACTTACAGGCAGTTGCAGCTTTTATATGAATATTATGATCATCAAACGTGAACTGCTGATAGACCTTGTAAACAAATGCATAAGCAAAAACACACTGAATTTCAAGCGTGATATTATTCAGGCTGAATACAAGAACCTTAACATCTACGGATATGAATTTGACGGTTTCTCACCTTGCATAACTTCAATGGGTGACTATTTCAACGCAAATATGGCACTTATGAACTCAGATGTAAGAAAAGACCTTTTCAACAGCGACCGTCCTATTTATACAAAAGTCAGAGATGATATGCCGACAAAATACGGTCTTGGCTCAAAGGTTACAAATTCACTTATCGCAAACGGCTGTAATATTGAGGGTGAAGTTGAAAACTGCGTACTGTTCAAGGGTGTTCATATCGGCAAGGGTACAAAGGTTTCTAACTGCGTAATTATGCAGGACACAAAAATCGGCGATAACTGCAATCTTAACTATGTAATAGTAGATAAAGACGTTATCATCAAGGACGAACGCTCACTTATGGGTTTCCTTTCATATCCGGTATATATCAGCAAGGAAAGCACTGTTTAATAAAATTTTTACACAAATACAAAAATACCCGGAGGTGTATATATAAGTATGAAGGTTTTGTATGTAACAAGTGAGGCACAACCTTTTGCAGCGTCAGGCGGACTTGCCGAAGTTTCCGGCTCTCTCCCCCACGCTTTGCGTCAGCGTCTTATCGGCTGTCGTATTGTAATGCCTCTTTATGATGAAATCTCACAGGAATACAAAGACCAAATGCGTTTCATCACAAGTTTTTCTGTTCCTGTATCTTGGAGAAGACAATACTGCGGAATTTTTGAACTCAGATACAACGGTGTAATTTACTACTTCCTTGATAACCAGTATTACTTCAAACGTCAGGGAATGTACGGTCACTATGATGATGCTGAGCGTTTTGCATTCTTTTCAAGAGCCGTACTTGAAATGCTTCCGTTTATCGACTTTAAGCCGAATGTAATTCATTGCAACGACTGGCAGTCAGCTCTTGTGCCTACATACTACAATCTGTTCTATTCTCAGAATGAATGGTATAAAGGTATCAAAACAATATTTACGATTCACAACATACAGTATCAGGGAAAATACGGTCCCGAACTTTATGATGAAGTCCTCGGCATACCACCTCAGAGTCGTTCAATTCTCGACTGCGACGGCTGTATCAACTATATGAAGGGTGCAATAGAAACCGCAAACCGTGTTACAACCGTAAGCCCGAGTTATTCGTGGGAAATCCGTGACCCGTGGTTCTCGCACGGACTTGACTCTATTCTTAACGCTCGTGCGTGGAAGATAAGAGGTATTCTCAACGGTATTGACACCACATCATATAATCCGGCAACCGACAAGGCGATTTATGTAAACTACAATGTCAATGACCTTGCTGGAAAAGCCGAAAACAAGAGAAAATTACAGGAACGTCTTGGACTTGAACAAAATGCCGAAGTTCCGGTTATTGCAATGGTTACACGACTTGTTGCACATAAAGGACTTGACCTTGTCAAACAGGCACTTGACCAGCTTATGCGTGAGGAATATGTTCAGTTTGTAATTCTCGGTTCAGGCGACTGGGAATATGAAAGTTTCTTCCGCTCAATGCAGGACAAATATCCGGGCAAACTTTGTTCCTGTCACGGCTTTGTTCCCGAACTGTCAAGAAAAATTTATGCCGGTGCTGATATGTTCCTTATGCCGTCAAAATCAGAGCCTTGTGGACTTTCACAGATGATTGCACTACGCTATGGCACTATTCCGATTGTACGTGAAGTAGGCGGTCTGCGTGACTCCATTCAGGACAGCGGCACAGGTGAGGGCAACGGCTTTACATTCAAAAACTATGACGCAATGGATATGCTTGGCTGTATCCGCCGTGCGATTGCGGGTTACTGGCAGCACGACGGCTGGGAGGTTCTTATAAAACGTGCAATGAACTGCGATAATAGTTGGGCTCGTTCCGCAACCGAATATATCAACCTTTACCGTGAAGTTATAGACGAAAAGTAAAATAAATCAACCGTGTGTATAGATTTCTATGCACACGGTTTTTATTTTCGACTTATAATAATTGCATTACCAGTTTCCAAGTTTTCATAAAATAAAATAAAAAGTGAATTACTGACTAAAAGGTGATAAAATGGTAGATAACCAAACCAACCATATAAAACCTAAAGGAGTAATTCACATGAAAATATTATATACCCAAACACCT